>JAGAIJ010000035.1 GCA_017626595.1 Clostridia bacterium
GGAGCGATATGAACGATACCTGTACCGTCTTCCATTGTAACATAGTTATCGGCTACAACTTCACAGTATTTACCATCCTCAGGTGTCTTGAATGAATAAAGCGGTTCATACTTTGTGCCAACTAAGTCTGTGCCGATATATTCTTCAATAATTTCGTATTCTTCTTTGATTACCTTGTCAAGAAGTGCCTTTGCGAGAATATACTTTTCATCGCCAACTGCAATCTTAACATAGGTTTCGTATGGGTTTACACAAAGTGCAACGTTTGATGGAAGTGTCCATGGTGTAGTTGTCCATGCAAGAATGTATTCATTTTCCTTGCCTGAAACTATAAACTTTGCAATAAGTGAATTTTCCTTAACATCCTTGTAGCCCTGTGCAACTTCGTGGGAAGAAAGGGATGTACCGCAACGTGGACAGTAAGGCATAATCTTATGACCCTTATATAAAAGTCCCTTGTCCCAGATTGTCTTAAGAGCCCACCATTCAGACTCAATATAGTTGTTGTCAAGTGTAACATAAGGGTTGTCCATATCAGCCCAGAAGCCAACTCTGTCTGACATATCTTCCCATTCACTCTTATAGGTGAAAACGGATTCCTTACACTTTGTGATAAAGTCTTCGATGCCGTATTTTTCGATTTCAGGCTTACCTGAAATTCCGAGAGCCTTTTCAACTTCAAGCTCAACTGGAAGACCGTGGGTATCCCAGCCTGCTTTTCTTAAAACGTGGTAGCCCTTCATTGTGCGGTATCTAGGAATTAAGTCCTTGATTACACGGGTTAAAACGTGACCGATATGAGGTCTGCCGTTTGCAGTAGGAGGACCGTCAAAGAAGGTATAGATTTCTCCGCCTTCACGGTTCTGCATACTCTTTTCAAATATATCATTCTGTTTCCAGAATTCTATAATTTCTTTCTCCCTGTCCACAAAGGAAAGGTCTGTAGAAACTTTCTTATACATTGTATTGCCTCCTTGATTTGAACATACAATATTATTTTACAAAAAAATACTAATTTTGTAAAGTCTTTTCCTATAAATAAATAAAAAATATTGAAATTATTTCTGATTCGTGGTAGAATAACAAAACGAGATAAAATTGACGGAGGAAATAATATGCTTTGTGTCAGATGCAAAAAGAATCTTGCAGTTGTATATGTTTCAAAATTTGACCAGGACGGCAAACAGCAGAACGAGGGTTATTGCTTAAGTTGTGCGAAAGAACTTAATTTGGGTCCTGTTAATGAAATGATAGAAAAAATGGGCATTGATGTTGAGGAACTTGACAGTCTCAACAGTGAAATGAACAGTATGGTTGAACAGATGGGTGATATGGACCCTGAAATGATGGAGGAAATGGCTCAGCAGCTCATGGGCGGAGAGGACTTTGATGAGGACGACGAGGAAGAACAGGGAAGAACCATGAAGACTCCTTTCTCAATGTTCAGTCAGTTTATGGGCGGAAAAAATAAGACTGAAAAAGACAACGGCAAAACAGGCAAAAAAGAAAAGAAGAATAAGGACAGAAAGTTTCTTGAAATGTATGGCACAAACCTTACAACCAAAGCCAGAAACGGCGAGGTTGACAGGGTTATTGGCAGAGATGCTGAAATCACAAGGGTTATGCAGATTTTAAACAGAAGAACAAAGAATAATCCTTGTTTAATCGGTGAACCAGGGGTAGGTAAAACTGCAATTGCAGAGGGTTTGGCTGTTAAAATTGTGAATGGTGAGGTTCCTGCGAAGCTCTTAAAATACGAAATTTATCTTATTGATATGTCAGCTATGGTTGCAGGCACACAGTTTCGCGGTCAGTTTGAACAGCGTCTTAAAAATCTCATAAGCGAGGTTAAAAAGCTTGGAAACATTATTCTTGTAATTGACGAAGTTCATACTCTCACAAAGGCAGGGGATGCTGACGGTGCTATGAATGCAGGGAATATATTAAAGCCTGCATTATCCAAGGGAGAAATACAGATTATCGGTGCAACTACCCTTGAAGAATACAGAAAGCACATTGAAAAGGATTCAGCTTTAGAGAGAAGATTCCAGACTGTTATGGTGGAAGAGCCTTCGGTTGAAGAAACAATTGAAATCTTAAAGGGAATAAAGGAATATTACGAAAAATATCATAATGTAAAAATTACAGACGATATTATAAGAACTGCAGCTGTGCTTTCTGAAAGGTATATAACAGACAGATTTTTACCTGATAAGGCGATTGATGTAATTGACGAGGCGGCGTCTAAGGTTAATCTTGACAATACAGCACTTGCTGAAATTGAAAAGCTTAATATTGAGCTTGAAAAGGTGAAGAGAGAACAGGCTGAGCTTGAGGGGCAGGAAGAAACCGAGGGTTATTTTGAAAAGACAGCTGAATTAAAGAGCAAAGTTTGCAAGATAGAAAATGAAATTGAGGCACTTTCCAAGGGGGCAAATGACATTTATTTAACCCCTGAAGATTTGGCAAATGTAATTGAGGGCTGGACAAAAATTCCTGTTAAAAATATAACTGAATTTGAAAGCAGACGCCTTATAAATCTTGAAGAAAGACTTCATACAAGACTTATCGGACAGGACGAGGCTGTGTCCTCTGTAGCCCGAGCAATAAGAAGAAAAAGAGCAGGAATAAGCATTAAGAAAAGACCTGTTTCCTTTATCTTTGTAGGCCTGACAGGTGTTGGTAAAACTGAACTTGTAAAGCAGATTGCAAGGGAGGTTTTTGACAGCGAAGAAAACCTTATAAGACTTGATATGTCTGAATATATGGAAAAGCATTCAGTTGCAAAGCTTATCGGTGCGCCTCCGGGATATGTGGGCTATGATGATGCAGGTCAGCTTACTGAAAAGGTAAGAAGAAAGCCGTATTCTGTAATTTTACTTGACGAAATTGAAAAGGCACACGCTGATATTTTCAACATTCTTCTCCAGATTTTAGATGACGGCAGAATTACTGACAGCAGAGGAAAGGTTGTGTCATTTGAAAACACAATTATCGTTATGACTTCCAATGCAGGCTCCGAAATCGGAAATTCTGTTGCAGGCTTTGGATATACTGATAATTCGGCTAACGATATTAAGGTTGACAGAGCCTTGAAGCAGTTATTCAGACCTGAATTCTTAAACAGAGTTGACGAAATTATCAAATTTCGTGAGCTTAACAAGGATGAGCTTAAGAAGATTGCAGCACTTATGCTTTCTGACCTTAAGGCAGGCCTTGATGAAAAAGCTGTGACAATGGAAGTAGAGGACAGCGCAATTGAACTTATTCTTGAAAAGGCTTATAATGTGGCCTATGGTGCAAGACCTATGAGAAGATATATCGAAAGAAATATTGAGGATAAGTTTGCGACGCTGATTATCGAAGGAAAATTAAATGCCGGAGATAAAATGCGAGTATTTGCTGAAAATGGCGAAATTGTTATAAAGAAAATTTAGTATTTCAGGGCGGTGGAATGGGATTCTTCCGCCCTGAAAAAAAGTGAAAAAAA
>JAGAIJ010000036.1 GCA_017626595.1 Clostridia bacterium
CATAAGTGATAACTGAGCTGTTTCTTTTTGCTCTGTTCATAAATGCTCTTAAATATTCCTTTGAGCACACTGAGCCCTTTCTCCACCAGCTGCCGTAGCCTGTTTCAGGGTCAAAGCCGAGAGTTACGAGGAGGTGCTGCTGTCCGCCGATACGGAAACGTCCTGTTGGAATATATTCGTAGCTTGTAGCTTCGCCTGTGATGAAATCACCGTGTCCCCAGTTCATTTCATTTCCGCCCTTTACACCGTTGTTAAATGCGCAAATTGCGTTAGGGTTACCTTTTTTAACTGCTCTCTTATAGTAGTCGATAAGTTCCTGATGATAGCCGAGAACGTCATACATACCGTCAAACCACCAGCCCTTAACGCCTTCACCGTAACGTACAGCGTATTCTTCTAAAACTGCTGTCCATTTCTGAACAAATTCTTCTGTAACAGGGTGCATATTATACATTGGGTTTTCCTTTAACATATCCCCTTCGTACATTCCCATTGCTCTGCCTGCAACTTCGTCGAGATGTGGGCCGTCACCTGTGTAGTAGAGGTATGTGTCGATGCCGTGTTTATCAAGCTCTTCGATAATTTCAGCAACAAGGTCTCTCTCTGAACAAGCTTCGCCAGGCTTGAAACCTGTAATCTTGTTGTATGTTTCGTTAGGACCGAGCATCCATCTTGCGCCCTGCATAATTGTGATAAAATAATATCTTGCACCAACATACTTAAGCTGCTCTGCAAGCTTCTTTACGTCAAAGCTATTAACCTTTGCATTCCATTCTTCTGCAGTTGTGCAATCCTTAATTCCGAGATAGTGTGTGAAAACACCCCACTGACTTTTACAAAATCTGTCTGTAATATGTGCCATAACCATATTCCTCCAAAAATAATTGTTAAATTCATTTAAGCATATTGAAATACAAAAGTCAATAAGTTTTTAACATTTTAACACTATAAGATTTCCATATAATAATATAGTTTTGGAAGTTGTATGTCAGCCTACGCGGTTTGCATTATATCAATGATTGACAATTATAAAGAAATACTATATAATTTTTTATAAAACACTTTAAGGAGGAATATTTATGAAATGTTTTAATTGTGGCAAGGAACTGGAAAATGATTCAAAATTCTGTTATTCATGCGGTGTAAAGATTGAAGAAACGGAGCCTTCAGCGGTTGCAACAGAAGAAAATGCTGAAAAAGAAAAAATGGTTTCTGTTGTTTCTCAAAAGGTAGAGGAGGCTGTTAAGGAAATTTCAGCTGACGGTAACAAACGTAAAAAGATTACCAGAATTCTTATTGGAACTCTTTTGATTCTTATAGGATTCCAGAGAATTCTTTCGGCGGGGACAAGCATTTCTTCAACATCATTTGGTGCTGATTTTTACACATATACATATCGCGGTATTGTTGCTATATCAGAAATATTGGCTTCTATTGAAGTTTCCCTTGGTTGGATAATTGTAGCAATCGGCACGATGATTAATATGAGTGCGTCTAAGAAATAAGAAAAGAGGAAATTAAATGTTTTGCAAATTCTGCGGAGCTCAAATTCCTGACGAAAGCATTTATTGTCCGGAATGTGATAAGGCGTTAATAAAAACAACTGTTGATGATTCAACGGCTGTTTCCGGCGAAAAGAAAATATTCAGGATAGTGAATAAGGCTAAAGAAATAATTAAAAAACCGATTATATGGATTGTTATTGGCTGTTTTTTAGTTTTAATGGTTGTTGTTTCAGTTAAAGACAGTGGAAAGTGTGATTATTCGGGTTGTGGAAACAAGACTGTGTCGGGAAGTGATTACTGTTATAGTCATAAATGTTCGGTTGGCAGTTGTGACAACAGTCAGTTTATAAACAGCAACTATTGTTACAGCCATTCTCTTACTTATGATGAGGATTCTGTGGGAGGAGGCTATGTTTCTTCGTCAAATCTTAAATTGACTATATCTGACGTTTACACAAAGTATAATTATACTTATGCGGAAGGAACTATGAGGAATAACAGCAACAGCACAGTTGAATATGTCAGGATAAAGGGCTCGTTTACCGATAGCAGCGGAAATGTAATTGATACTGACTGGACATATGCAGTTGGAAGTGAGGGTCTTGAACCAGGCGAAAGCTGTAAATGGAAATTATCAGTTTCAAAGGATTACAGAATCACTAAATGCAGTGTAAAGATACTTGACTTTGATTATTGATTACTGAATTGAAATAATTTATAAAAAAAAAGACCGCCATAAAGGCATCTTCGTTTAGGGATTAGCCAACTTGAAACTTTGCATTTATGGCGTTGTACTACGGAAAAAGCCTCGTTAATCCATACAGGATTAACTTCGTTTTTTGCCTTGTCCACCATCCAAAATGCTTTGTTTCAAGCAATA
>JAGAIJ010000004.1 GCA_017626595.1 Clostridia bacterium
ACAAATCTTTTTGATTTCTTCGTGAGCAAACATAATTGCATCAAACATTGTGTCTTCAGGAACTTCGTTTGCACCTGCTTCAATCATAACAACCTTCTGAAGTGAGCCTGCTACTGTTAAGTTAAGGTCACTCTTGGCTCTCTGTTCAACTGTTGGGTTGATAACAAATTCGCCGTCAACTAAACCAACGTATACAGCTGCGATTGGGCCGTTAAATGGAATATCGGATACTGAAACTGACGCAGATGAACCAATCATAGCACAGAATTCAGGAGCGTTATCCTGTTCAACTGACATAACTGTAGCAACGATAGATACGTCGTTTCTTAAATCCTTTGGGAAAAGTGGACGCATTGGTCTATCGATAACTCTTGCAGTTAAAATTGCATTCTCTGATGGCTTTCCTTCTCTTCTTGTAAAGCCTCCAGGAATTTTACCTACCGCGTACATTCTTTCTTCATAGTCGATACTGAGTGGGAAGAAATCAATCCCGTCTCTTGGTCTTTCGGATGCTGTAGCTGTAACAAGGACAACTGTGTCTCCGTATCTTACGATTACTTCGCCGTTTGCAAGTTCTGCAACCTTACCAAATTCAAGGCTGAGCTTTCTTCCGGCAACTTCTGTTTCAAAAATTCTACTCATTTTTTCTCCTCCGTTTTTTATCAATTTTTCGGGCCTGCCATTTTAGCACTTAGAAACGGGCTTTCCTTAAAAAGTGCATTTCTAACTGCTAAATTACAAGCCTTAAAAATAAAAATCAGTCTTTGCCGCAAAAATGCGACAAAGACTTTATTTTTTAGTGTCTTAAGCCAAGCTTTTCAACTATTGCACGGTATCTTTCGATATCGTTCTTTTCAAGATAGCCAAGGAAATTTCTTCTGTCACCAACCATCTTAAGAAGACCACGTCTTGAGTGATGATCCTTCTGGTGTGTCTTTAAGTGTTCATTTAAGTGGTTAATTCTTTCTGTAAGAAGAGCAATCTGTACTTCAGGTGAACCTGTATCACCTTCATGAACAGCGTACTTCTTAATGATTTCCTGCTTTAATGCCTTATCCATTGTTTTCACCTCCATAATTTTTATCCCCATAAAGCCTGGTAAGGGTAGTGAAATTTATCCCCAAACTAAGCAATAGGTTAACATACCTGATTATAATAGCACATATTGGCAGAATTGTCAATATATTTTTCTGAATATTTTATATGAGTTTTAAGGTTTTAAGCCCCTCTGCTACGCCATTATTTTCAACTGTTTCTGTAACAAATTCTACAACCTCATCCAAAATTCCCGCGTGGTCTTTTAAGGCTACGCCGTGGGCAACTGTTTTCATCATATCATAATCGTTTGTACCGTCCCCGAAAGCATAGGTGTTTTCCATATCTACATTCAGTTCTTCTGCAAGTTTTTTAATTCCTATTCCCTTATGAACTCCAAACCTTGAAATGTCGCAGGAATAAAATTTCCTATGTTTATCGAAAACCAAAATTCCCTTATACTTCTCTTCAAGTTCTTCAATTTCCTTTGGGTCATTATATGCCATAATAAGCTTACAGACCTGTTTTTTGTTCATTTCATCAAGGGGTGCAAAAGCACTTCTCGGCAGGTCAAAATTTTCCGCCATTCCCTTAAAGAGAGGAATATCATAATCCTTTGTATAAGAGCTTTCCTTTGCATCAAAGCCATAGGCAAGATTTAACTTATCCATATCTTCAATAAGTTCATCTACAATTTTTTCGTCTATATAATATCCGAAAATTTCTTTGCCCTCATACTCAACATAGGCTCCGTTATTCATTACATAGGCGTCAAAATTTATGCCTGTTTCAGGGAGATAGCTCTTTCCTCTGCCTGTGGCAAGGACTGCCATATAACCATTTTCCTGCAGTGTCTTTATTGCATTTTTTGTAATTTGGCTTGGTCTGTATATCCCCTTATTTTCGTCTGTCAACGTGCCGTCATAATCAAAGAAAACTATTCCTTTTATCATTTTTCTTCCTCGTTACTCTTAAAAATTTCTGTGCTTCGGTCCAAAATCCCTTTCATTGTTGCAATTGCTATTCCGTAATTTACAACAGGTATGTTTTCCTCCTCTGCAATCTTTATCCTGTTTTTCATTTCGGTTTCTGTTATCATACAGCCTCCGCAATGAACCACAAGGGCAAAATCCTTCAGATTTTCAGGGAATTCCCGACCTGACACAAAAGCAAATTCAGGTGTTTCTCCTGTATATTCCTTTATCCAGTTTGGCATTTTTACTGTGCCGATATCGTTACACTGTCTATGGTGGGTACAGCCCTCGGCTATAAGCACCTTATCCCCTGTTTTCAAGCTTTTAAGCTTTTCTGCGCCCTTTGTAAGACTTTCAAGCTCTCCCTTATACCTTGCAAAAAGGATTGAGAATGAGGTTAACGGGACATCCTCTGGGACATTCTTTTCAACCTGACCGAAGACCTGTGAGTCTGTTATTACAAGGTTTGGCATATCCTTAAGTTTTTCAATGGTTTCTACAACTTCTGTGTCCCTGCAACAAAGAATACTTACTCCCTTTTCAAGAAGTTCGCGAATTACTATCTGCTGTGGCAAAATAATTCTGTCCTTTGGGGCTGATTCATCGATTGGGATTACAAGGAGGACTGTGTCGCCTTTTTTAATCAGGTCGGCAACCACCTTTTTGTCCTTTTTATCTATCTTAAGCTTACCCAATTTTTCCTTAAGCTCTTCAATCCCTGTGCCATTTTTTGCACTTGTGAAAACTGTTTCTTCACTCTCCCATGGGATTGTGCCAAGGTCAGCTTTATTTCTAACTATTATATAAGGAATTTTCCTGTCCTTAAACTCATTTAAAAGGGCTTTCTCCTCCTCAAGAGGCTCTCTTGTGGCGTCTGTAACGAGAACTGCTATGTCTGTTCTTATAAGCTCCTGCTTAGCTTTTCTGACTCTTTCCTTACCTAAATCTCCCTCGTCGTCGAGGCCTGCTGTGTCAGTTATTACAACTGCGCCAAGAGGCAAAAGCTCCATCGCCTTTCTCACAGCGTCCGTGGTTGTGCCCTTTACATCAGAAACTATGGACAGTTCCTGTCCTGTTACAGCGTTGACTAAACTTGATTTTCCTGCATTTCGCATTCCGAAAAAGGTTATCTGAAGTCTGTTACCCGAAACCTGTTCCTTCCCTGTCATAGTTTTCCCTCCTTTTTAGAACCTGAAATCTCTGCCGTTGGCATTACGGATTGCATCAATATTATCCTCTGCAATACCCTTTACCTTCGGATTTGGTATTTTCTCAAGTTCCTCTTTTATCATTTCATAACCCGATTTCTTTGTATCCTCACTTGCATAGTCCTCAAGGTACTCTGAAAGGGTCATAAGTGCATTTGGATGACAGCAATTCAGTATCTGTCCCGACTTACAAAGGCTCATAAATCTGTCACCTGTTCTTCCCTCACGATAGCAGGCTGTGCAGAATGACGGAATATGTCCGTTCTTTATAAGCCAATGTACTACCTCGTCAAGTGAACGCTGGTCTGATACGTCAAACTGTTCTGTGTCGTGGGGTCTTTCATCATTTGAATAACCTGCGTAACCGCCAACCGATGTTCTTGAACCACCGCTGACCTGGGAAATGCCAAGTCGAAGAAGCTTTGAACGAACTTCCTCTGTTTCTCTTGTGGAAATAATCATTCCTGTATATGGAACTGCAAGTCTTATGCAGGCTGTAATCTTCGCAAAGGTTTCGTCATCGATACCATTATCGAACTGGTCAGGGTCGATATCGTCTGCTCTCTTAAGTCTTGGAACGCTGATTGTATGAGGTCCTACGCCGTGGACTGCTTCAAGATGTTCAGCGTGCATAAGGAGACCTGCAAACTCATATTTATAAAGTTCAAGACCAAAAAGTACGCCTAAACCTACGTCATCAATTCCGCCCTCCATTGCTCTGTCCATAGCCTCTGTGTGATAATTATAATCGTGCTTTGGACCTGTTGGGTGGAGCTGTTCATAGCTTTCCTTATGGTAGGTTTCCTGGAATAAAATATATGTTCCTATTCCTGCATCCTTTAACTTTCTGTAATTTTCAACTGTTGTTGCAGCGATATTTACATTTACTCTGCGGATTTCGCCGTTTTTATGCTTAATTGAGTAAATTGTCTTGATACAGTCTAAAATGTACTCAATCGGGTTATTTACAGGGTCTTCTCCCGCCTCAATTGCAAGGCGTTTATGTCCCATATCCTGAAGTGCAATTACCTCATTTTTAACCTCTTCCTGTGTGAGCTTTTTTCTTGGAATTGTCTTATTCTTAACATGATAAGGGCAGTAAACACAGCCGTTTACACAGTAATTTGACAAATAAAGAGGCGCGAAAATTACTATTCTGTTGCCATAAAAAGCAAGCTTAATCTCTTCTGCAATTTTATAGATTTCTTCAATTACCTCTGGGTCATCGCAGGCAAGTAAAACTGAGGCTTCACGATGGGTCAAACCCCTACATTCATAGCCCATTTCCCCCTTTTTCGGTCTTGCCTTTTCAAGAATTGTCTTGATAAGTTCCTTATCGTTTTTATGAGCCTCTGCGTACTCTAAAGTTGCAAGAATTTCCTCATGATTTATAAATTCTTCTGCTTTCAATGATTTTGGATTATATACTGCCATTTTCATCTTCCTTTCTGTATTCTCTCATATCTCCACGGTTATAAACTACCCTGTAGCCGATTTTTTCCATTGTTTTCTCAAGTTTTTTTACTTCTTCTGCGGATTCTTCACCTGATATCGCCTTACCGTCATAAAGATTATATTTTTCTCTTGCGGTTTTCGGCGACAGATTCGGCATTATTACATTTGCTCCGGCTAAAATTCCCATTACTCTGCCGTCTTCTTCTATCGTGTTAAGGGCTGTTGTGGCCGGGAGAAGTATATTTGGTTTTATAATTCGGATTATGGACAACAGATATGTTGTAAGTTCTGCTGTGCCTTTTTCTTCATTTGCAAAAACTGTATTTTTTTGAGGTATAAACGGCCCGATTCCGCACATCTGTGGCTGAAATTCCTCAATAAATTTAAGGTCTTTTGCAAGATTTTCTTCTGTCTGATAGGGCGAACCTACCATAAAGCCACAGCCTGTTGCAAAACCGATTTCTTTCAGGTTCTTCAGGCAATTCATCCTGTTTTCAAAAGACATTTTTTCGGGATGAAGCCTCTCATAGTGGGCTTTATCTGCAGTTTCGTGCCTTAGAAGATATCTGTCTGCACCTGCCTCATAGAGCTTTTGGTAGCTCTCTTTTGTTCGTTCCCCAAGAGACAAGGTTATGGCTGTTTCAGGGCAATTTTTCTTTATTTTTCTTATAATATCGCAGACAACTTCGTCTGTGAAAAAGTTATCCTCGCCGCCCTGAAGTACGATTGTGCGAAAGCCTATCTTATACCCCTCTATGGCACAATTCAGAATCTCTTCCTCGGTTAATCTGTAACGATTACATTCCTTATTTGCGCAATTTATTCCACAATAATAGCAACCATTTTTACAATAATTTGAAATTTCAATCAGGCCACGGAGAAAAACTTCATTTCCATAGACCTGTTTACGCAGTCTGACTGCCTCATTTTGCAGAATTTCGGCAATTTCAGGCGTTCTGTTTTTAATCAGCAATTCATACTCTGACTCTGACAAGCTATGGTTCTTTATTAACTTTTGGGCCAATTTCTTCATATTCATCACCAAATAAAAAATCGCTGTACCACAAAAAGAGCACAGCGAAAAATATTCAAAAATCGCAGTACCTTTCCGTCAGATTGCTCTTTTTGTCAGGTTCCGTATTTATTATAGCACATATTTGAAATCATTTCAAGTCCCTATTAAAACAAGTTTTTACCAAAAAGAGCCCTGAATATTTCAGAGCTCTCCTTTTTATTTTGCAAATGAACATTCCCACGTTCCTCTGATTGGTAATGGTTGATCAGCTTTTTTTGAACCCATAAATTCATTTATAATCAGTCTATATTCCCCAGATATAATATCATTTATTGGTATTTCAAATGTTACCTTGCCATTTTCAAATTCAGAT
>JAGAIJ010000037.1 GCA_017626595.1 Clostridia bacterium
ACGCCTTGGAATTGAAAATTATAAAGAATTTGAAATATGCGATATTGAAGTGAAAGCGGAGGGGCTAAGCTACTCTGCTGACACTTTAGACAGACTTCATAATCTGTATAATGATTGTGAACTGTTTTTTATTATCGGCGGTGATTCTCTTTGTGAGATTGAAAGCTGGTACCAGCCTGAGAGAATCTTAAAATCCACAAATATTGCAGTTGTGTCCCGTGAAGGTGCCGATATAGAAAAACAAGCACGGTACCTTACTGAAAAGTATGGTGCAAGGATTTTTATTGTTCCAATGGAAAATTATGATATTTCGTCAACTATGGTTAGAAATAGCCTTGAAAAAGGTCTTGATATCTCTGAATATATTGACGGAAAAGTTTTAGAATATATAAAAGAACACAATGTTTTTGGTAGTGAAAAATGATTGCAGAGGAAATAATTGAAAAGCTTAAAGGTTCTTTAAGCGAAAAAAGATTTAATCATACTATGGGAGTGGCTAAGGAGGCTGTACGCCTTGCTAAACACTATGGCGGAGACGAAGAAAAAGCCTATATTGCAGGGCTTTTGCACGATTGCGCCAAGGAAATTTCCTATGAGGACTCTCTTAAGTTGATTGAAGAAAAAAGGATTGAAGCAGACGAGCTTCTAAGACAGTGCAGAGGCATAGTCCACGGACCTGTGGGAGAGTACCTTGCAAAAGAAGAATATGGTGTTACAGATAAGGAAATACTATCTGCGATACGATATCACTCCACAGGAAGAAGCAATATGACTCTTCTTGAAAAGATTATTTTTTTAGCCGACTTTATAGAGCCGGGAAGAAAATTTGAAGACATTGATAAGGCAAGGAAAATTGCTTATGAGAATATTGACGATGCAATAATCTTTACCTGCAATAAAATTCTTGCCTTTACAATAAATAATCATAAGATTATACACAATGACACGCTGGATACAAGAAATTATCTCATTATTCAGAAAAGACTGGACGGAGGAAAAATATGAGCGCTGAATCTAAAATAGTTAATGAAGCCGTGAAAATTCTTGACACCAAAATGGCGTCGGATATTCTGGTCCTTGATGTCAGGGGGCTTACTACCCTGACAGATTACTTTGTTATAGCAACGGGTAAATCCAATAATCAGGTACAGTCCCTTTGCGACTACCTTGAGGAAGATATGCTAAAGGCGGGATACAGACCGCTAAGCCGTGAGGGCTATAACACAGCAAACTGGATTTTGCTTGGCTATGACGAGGTTATGGTTCATATTTTCCAGGAAGAAACACGAGAATTTTACAAACTTGAACATATCTGGAAGGACGCACCTTTAGTTGATATGTCTGATATAATTATAGAATAGGGAGATGGCTATGAGATACGATTTTAAAAACATAGAAGAAAAATGGCAGAAAATCTGGGATGAGGAGAAGGTTTTTGCAATAGACGAAGATACTTCAAAGCCGAAGTATTACGCTCTTGAAATGTTCCCTTACCCATCAGGTAATCTCCACATGGGACACGTTAGAAACTACTCAATCGGTGACGTTGTTGCAAGATATAAGTCCATGCAGGGCTTTAATGTGCTTCACCCAATGGGTTGGGACTCTTTCGGTCTTCCTGCGGAAAATGCTGCAATTAAAAACGGTACACCGCCTGCTGACTGGACCTGGTCAAACATTGACAATATGAGAGGACAGCTCAAGCGCCTCGGCTTTAGCTATGACTGGGAAAGAGAAGTTGCTACAGCGAAGCCTGATTACTATAAGTTTACACAGTGGATGTTCTTAAACCTTTACAAGAACAACCTTGCATATAAAAAGAAATCTTTTGTAAACTGGTGTCCTTCCTGTCAGACTGTTCTGGCTAATGAACAGGTTGTTAACGGAAAGTGCGAAAGATGTAAGGCTGAAGTTACAAAGAAAGACCTTGAGCAGTGGTTCTTTAAGATTACTGATTATGCACAGAGACTTCTTGACGATATCGACACATTAAAGGGCTGGCCTGATAAGGTTAAGAGTATGCAGTCTAACTGGATTGGCCGTTCAGAGGGTGCAGAGATTAACTTCAAGATTGACGGTACAGAGGAAACTCTTACTGTATTTACAACAAGACCTGATACAATTTTCGGTGTTTCATATATGGTAATTGCTCCTGAACACCCAATTGTTGAAAAGCTTATTGCAGGCAAGAAAGAAGAAAAGGCTTGCAGAGAGTTTGTTGAAAAGGTTAAACATATGAGCGAAATTGCCCGTTCTTCAACTGATACAGAAAAAGAGGGCGAATTTACAGGTACTTATGTTATAAATCCGTTTAATGACAAGAAAATTCCTCTCTACCTTGCTAACTATGTTTATTTAGACTACGGCACAGGTATCGTTATGGGTGTTCCTGCTCATGACCAGAGAGACTTTGATTTTGCTAAAAAGTACAATCTTCCTATTGAGGTTGTTGTTCAGCCTGATGGAGAAGAAATTAAGGGCGAAGATTTGACTGAAGCATTTGCTGCAGAGGGAACAATGGTTAACTCAGGAGAATTCTCCGGACTTAACAATATTGATGCTCTTAAGAAAATGATTGACTATGTAGAAGAAAAGGGTATCGGCGAGAGAAAGATTAACTTCCGTCTCCGTGACTGGCTCATTTCAAGACAGAGATACTGGGGTGCGCCTATTCCGATTATTTACTGTGATAAGTGCGGTGAAGTTCCTGTTCCTGAAGAGGATTTACCTGTTATGCTTCCTGAAGATGTTAAGTTTACAGGACTTGGACAGTCTCCTTTATCTACAAGTGAAAGCTTTATAAACACAACCTGTCCTTGCTGTGGAGGAAAGGCTACAAGAGAAATTGATACAATGGATACTTTCGTATGTTCTTCATGGTATTTCTTAAGATACTGTGACCCACACAACGATAAGATGCCATTTGACAAGGCTAAGACTGATTACTGGATGAATGTTGACCAGTATATCGGCGGTGTTGAACACGCGATTTTACATCTTCTTTACGCAAGATTCTTCACAAAGGTTCTCTACGATACAGGATATGTTTCCTGTCAGGAACCATTTGCAAATCTTCTTACACAGGGTATGGTATTAAAAGACGGCTCAAAGATGTCAAAGTCTGTGGGTAACGTTGTAAGCCCTGAAGAAATTATTGAAAAGTATGGTGCTGATACTGCAAGATTATTTATTCTTTTTGCAGCTCCGCCTGAAAGAGACCTTGACTGGAATGATACAGCTGTTGAGGGTGCATACAGATTTATAAACAGAGTTTTCCGTGCTGTTGACGACCTTAAGGATTATATGGATAAGGGCGCAGTTGAACAGAGTGCACTGGACGGAAATGAAAAGAAACTCCGTCTTGCTGTTCATACAAGTATTAAAAAGGTTACAGATGACTTTGAACGCTTTAGCTTTAACACAGCAATCAGCTCTGTTATGGAAATGGTTAATGCTCTTTATCAGTATAAAGATGCAGTAAAGCCTGAAGATTACAATAAGGCTTTACTTGGCGAAACTTTAAGAACTCTTATCCTTTTACTCTCACCATTTATTCCTCATGTTACACAGGAACTCTGGGAAATGATAGGAGAAGAAGGACAGCTGATGAATGTAGGCTGGCCAAAGTATGAGGATGATGCACTTGTTGTAAATGAAGTTGAAATTGTTGTGCAGATTAACGGTAAAATCCGCGGAAAGCTTAATATTTCTCCTGAGCTTACAGTTCCACAGATGCAGGAATTGGTTTCAACTAACGAAGAAATCAAGGAACTTATCGGCGACAAGACAGTAGTTAAGGTTATAGCTGTTCCTAAAAAGCTTATAAATATCGTAGTGAAATAGAGGTTTTGACAATGAAAAATATTACATTTGATTATTCAAAAGCAATGGACAAAAGTGTTGTTGACGCATTCAAAAATGAAATTTTGGATGCTCACAACAAAATTCATAATAAGACAGGCGAGGGTGCTGACTTTTTAGGTTGGGTTGACCTTCCTGAAAACTATGACAAGGAAGAATTTGACAGAATTAAAAAGGCTGCAGAGAAAATAAGAAATGACTCCGACGTTTTAGTTGTTATCGGTATCGGTGGTTCATACCTTGGTGCGAGAGCTGCAATCGAGTTCTTAAACGGACCACTTTATAACCTTACATCAAAGACACAGGTGCTTTTTGCCGGTAACAGCATAAGCCCTAACTACCTCAATGATATTATGAAGATTATTGAAGGTAAGGATGTTTCTGTTAACGTAATTTCAAAGTCAGGTACTACAACTGAACCTGCTATTGCATTCAGAATTTTTAAGGAATATCTTGAAAACAAGTATGGCAAGGAAGAGGCTAAAAGCAGAATTTATGCTACAACTGACAAGGCTCGTGGCGCTCTTAAACAGCTTTCTGACGCTGAAGGCTATGAAACATTCGTTGTTCCTGATGATGTAGGCGGAAGATTCTCTGTTTTAACAGCCGTAGGTCTTCTCCCTATCGCTGTTGCAGGGGCTGATATCGACAAGCTTATGGAGGGTGCAAACGACGCAAGAGTTTTATATGCTAACCCTGACCTTGACGAAAATGAATGTTACCAGTATGCTGCTGCAAGAAATGCACTTCATAAGGACGGTAAGGCTATTGAAATTCTTGTAAATTATGAGCCTGAGATTACATACTTTACAGAATGGTGGAAACAGCTTTACGGCGAAAGCGAAGGCAAAGACGGAAAGGGTATTTTCCCTGCAGGCGTAAGCTTTTCTACTGACCTTCACTCTATGGGACAGTTCATTCAGGACGGTACAAGAAACCTTTTTGAAACTGTTATCAATGTTGAAAATCCAAAGGGCGATGTTACAATCGGTGAGGATGAAGAAAACCTTGACGGTCTTAACTTCCTCGCAGGCAAAACAATGGATTTTGTTAACAAAAAGGCTGCACAGGGCACACTTTTAGCTCATACAGACGGTAACTGCCCTAACCTTTTACTTAAGGTAAAGGACCTTGGAGAATATACTCTCGGACAGCTTATTTACTTCTTCGAAAAGGCTTGTGGTATAAGCGGTTACGTTCTCGGCGTAAATCCATTCAACCAGCCTGGCGTTGAAAGCTACAAGAAGAATATGTTTGCTCTCCTCGGTAAGCCTGGTTATGAAGATATGAAGGCTGAGCTTGAAGCAAGACTCTAATATTTTTGAAAAATTTTACAAAAAAGTATTGTTAAAAGTTTAGTTTTATGTTATTATGTACTTGAGAAAAGAAATTTCTTAAAAACACAATTTGAAAGGCGGTTTTTATATGATTAAAATTCACATTGGTTTAAAGGGTTCAGGCAAGACTAAGAAGCTCGTTGACGCTGCTAATGCCGCTGTTAGTGCTGAAAAAGGTAACGTTGTTTGCATTGAAGCTGACAACAGACTTATTCATGACCTTGACAGAGAAATCAGATTTGTAAATACTGATGACTTTGATATAACAAACTTTGATATGTTTATCGGAATGATTTACGGCATTCTTGCTCAGAATTTCGATACAACACACATCTTTATCGATAGCTTATTCAAGAGTGTTCCTGCTGAAAACATGGCCAACATTGATAGCTTTATCAAGGCTCTTGAAAGCATTGAAGCTAAATTTAACGTTTCATTCACACTTATGATTTCGGCTGATGAATCTGAGGCTACTGAACTTGTGAAGAAATATCTTGGTTAATTTGCAAGAATAAATATCAGGGAGCTTTAAATAGCTCCCTTATTTTTTGAGGTGACAAACATGAAATATATAAGTACAAGGGATAAAAAAATCAAGCTCAGCTCTGCTCAGGCTATTAAGCAGGGTTTATCTGTTGAGGGCGGACTTTTTATTCCTGAAACTTTTCCTGAAATAAAGAAAGAGGACATCGTTAAGATGGCAAAGCTTTCTTACCCTGAACGCGCAGTTTACATCTTAAAGCAGTTTTTAACTGATTTTCTCGTTAAGGAAGTAAGAGAGTGCGCAACAAAAGCTTATGCTCCTGAAAAGTTTGGCGGGGAGGCTGTTGCTCCACTTGTAAGACTTAACGACAGCGAGTATATCTTAGAGCTCTGGCACGGACCTACCTGCGCATTTAAGGATATGGCTCTTCAGATTCTTCCGCATCTTTTAACTACATCAATGAAGAAAACAGGAGAAGATAACACAGTTGTTATTCTTGTTGCTACTTCAGGGGATACAGGTAAGGCTGCTTTAGAGGGCTTTAAGGATGTAGAGGGTACAAAGATTGTTGTATTCTACCCAAGCGACGGTGTTTCCGATATTCAGAAGCTTCAGATGATTACTCAGGAAGGCAAAAACGTATTTGTAAGCGGTATTAAGGGTAACTTTGACGACGCGCAGACAGGGGTTAAAACTATTTTCACTGATGATGAAATAAAGAAGGACCTTAAGGAAAAGAAGTATGTTTTATCTTCTGCAAACTCAATCAACTGGGGACGCCTTGTGCCACAGATTGTTTACTACGTTTCTGCTTACTGTGAAATGGTTAAGAATAAGGAAATTGAAAACGGAGATAAGATAAATATCTGTGTTCCGACAGGCAACTTCGGTAACATTCTTGCAGCATACTATGCAAGAAAAATGGGACTTCCTGTGAATAAACTTATCTGTGCATCAAATATGAATAAGGTTTTGACTGATTTCATAAACACAGGTGTTTACGACAGAAACAGAGAATTCTTCCCATCAATTTCTCCGTCAATGGATATTCTCATTTCAAGTAACCTTGAAAGATTGCTCTTTGATTTATCAGGTAATGACGACAAGCTTATCGGAAAGCTTATGACTGAACTTAAGGAAAAGGGCGTTTATAAGCTTGACAAGAAGATGATGAAAAAGGTTAATGAAATATTCTGGGCAGGTTTCTGCGATGACTATTTCACAAAGGAATGTATCTACAAGACCTTTGACGAATATGATTATACAATTGATACACACACTGCGGTTGCTGTTGACGTTTACAACCAGTATAAGAATGAAACTGGGGACAACACAAAGACAGTTATTGCGTCAACTGCAAGTCCGTTCAAGTTTAACGGAAGCGTTTTATCTGCTCTTGGTAAGGATGATGAAATGCAGGGCAAGGACGATTTCGCTCTTATCGATATGCTTTCTGAAATTTCAGGCTATGAAATTCCTGAATCTTTAGGAAAGCTTAAGAATGCTGATAAGAGATTTAAAGGAATTTGCGATAAAGATAAGCTCTTTGGGGCAGTTGAAGAATTTCTTTCATAAAAAAAAGGGCGATTTAATCGCCCTTTTACTGTCAGGATTACTTACAGCACTTCTTAAAAGTTTCACATTCTGTTTCGGAAGAGCTCATTGAATTCTGACCTTTTACTAAAATTTTTGATGCAGTGCACTTTTGACCGTCAACGTTGTAAACACATTCTTTTGCAGTGCATTCTACACCTGGAAGCATTTCTTTTGACATATTAACATCTCCTTTCAGGAATATTTTGGACAATTATTTTGGTTTTTATACAGAGGTTTTTATGAGTATTTTTGCCATATCTGATTTGCATTTATCCTTTGGCACAGACAAGCCTATGGACGTTTTCGGCGAGAAGTGGGATAACTACACCGACAGGATAAAGGAAAACTGGATTAAAAAAGTGAATATGGATGATGTTGTGATAATTCCCGGGGATATTTCATGGGCTATGTATATTGATGAGGCTGTAGAGGATTTTAAGTTTATAAATAGTCTGCCGGGTACAAAGCTTATACTTAAGGGTAATCACGATTACTGGTGGACTACTCACGCGAAAATGGAGAAGTTTTTAAGGGAGAATGGTTTTGATACAATTAAAATTCTCGGTAACGAGGCCTATCTCTATGAGGGAGTTGCAATCTGCGGTACAAGAGGCTGGAGCCTTATAAACGAAAATTCCTCGGAGGAGGACAAGAAAATTTTCAGCCGTGAGAAGATTAGAATGGTGCTGTCTTTGGAGGACGCAAGAAGAAAGTCAGACAAAATTCTTTTTGCAATGCACTATCCGCCTGTGGAAAAGGAAAATCCAAACAGAGAATTTTTGGAAATTCTTAATGAATATGGCGTTAAGGACTGTATCTACGGTCATCTTCACGCACATTCCCAGGCTAACGCTGTAACAGGGGAAGTGGACGGGATAAATCTTAAGCTTATATCCTGTGATTATATAAATTTTGACCCTGTAAGCCTACAAATTTTGTGAAAAATTATTTAATAAACTATTGAAATATTTTACAATATGTGATATAATCTATCGGTATGATTAAGTAAG
>JAGAIJ010000038.1 GCA_017626595.1 Clostridia bacterium
AGTATTGTAAGGGTTTTATTATTTATCCAAACAATTTATTGCTTGAAACAAAGCATTTTGGATGGTGGACAAGGCAAAAAACGAAGTTAATCCTGTATGGATTAACGAGGCTTTTTCCGTAGTACAACGCCATAAATGCAAGGTTTCAAGTTGGCTAATCCCTAAGCGAAGATGCCTTTTAGAGTGGTTTTTCTTTGCAATAATTAAAGTATTTCGGTTTCGTGGAGTTTAACTCCGTTTTTAACTAAAACAGCCTGAAGCTCTTTAACATCAAGAGTTGTAAAATCATCAGTCATAGCAGCCGCAGTTCCCGCAGCCTCACCTGTAACGGCGCAACAAGGAATAACTCGCATAACATCCCATAAAGTTTCGTTTGTAGATGTGCAGCGGCCTGCGCAGATAAGGTTTTTAACCTTTGAACTGTATAAAGTACGGAATGGAACTTCGTAAATCGGGCCTCTTGTTTTCCAGTTGGAAACCATTCCGATTGAATCCTCAAAATATTTGTGTTCTTCCAAATGAGAAAGTTCATATTCCCCCACAATTTTTCTTGTCATTCTAATCTGCGGAGTTGTAGCAATAGTTACAGGGAAACATTCGGGGTCCCATCCTCTTCTCCATAAGAAGTCCTTGTATGTAGCTCTGTGAGATAAATAAGTCTGTTCAGAAAGTTCTTCCCCGTCAAGACCGGAGAATCTTCTGTCGTGAATTGGAGTAACCTTGTTTGTTTCAGTCTGCTCTTCGTCAGGAATGTCGGAGCCACCTATTGTTTTAAGCTGATAACCGTCCTTACCGCAGAAATAATACCATGCAGCCAAAATGTTGCCCTGCTTGAATGTATCAGTTGGAGCACCTGCAAAATGTGCAATATCGCAATCCCCTGTTGCATCAACAACAGACTTTACTTTGTATGCAACTCGTCCTGACTTGTTTTCAGTGATAAGATGCTGAATTTTTCCGTCCTTTACATCAACAGATACAACGTAAGTTCCGTAAATAATATCAACACCGTTATCTTTAAGTAGCTTTTCGGTTAGAATTGCAAAAAGCTGTGCGTTAAATCTTACCTCATATCTTCTGTCGTGCTCAGTTCTTGTTCCTACATTATCAAGCCAGTTTTCAGGGTACATATCCTCTGCCCCGTGAATAATTGAAAGCTTGAAAAGTTCTTCAGCAATACCAAAAGAGACCTGATGACCGTAGCCGTCACAAAGTGGCAGATAGATTGTAACCAGACCAGCTGTGGCAAGACCGCCAAGCATAAATAATTTTTTAAAAAGTACAACCTTTTTGCCCTGTCTTGCAGCCGCCAAAGCTGCAGAAATTCCTGCAAAACCTCCGCCACATACAGCAACGTCATACTCTCTTTTAACCTCAGTTGAAATTTTTTCTTCAATAATCATAATTGTCCCTCAATTCAGTTATTTACAAAACTTTTCAATATAGCTGTCGATTGCATTGTTAATAATTTTAATAGACTCTTCTCTGTTGCTCACTTCGTTAACAGCTGTATCCTTGTTTTCAAGATTCTTGTAAACAGTGAAGAAATGCTTCATTTCATCAAAAACGTGAGATGGAAGCTCGCTGATATCCTTATAGATATTGTAATACGGGTCACTGTATGGAATTGCAATAATTTTTTCGTCACTTCTTCCGTTATCCATCATAGAAATTACGCCTATAGGATATGCACGAACCAATGTCATAGGCTCAATCACTTCTGTTGAAAGCAAAAGTACATCAAGTGGGTCATTGTCATCGCCGTAGGTTCTCGGAATAAAACCATAGTTAGCAGGATAATGAGTTGAAGTATGTAAAATTCTGTCAAGCATTAAATAGCCTGTTTCTTTATCAAGCTCATACTTCTTCTTACTTCCCTTTGAAATTTCTACAACACAGATAAAGTCCTCTGCATTAATTCTTTTTGGTGAAATATCGTGCCAGATGTTTGACATAAAAATCTCTCCTTTTTTTTAATATCCGTATATTAAACGAGTTGGAATAAAAAATGTATAAGGTGCAGTTGCAATTGCAAGTGTTAAAGCAACCTTAAATCTTATATTCTTATCATAATTTTTAAGAGTAAAATAATAGTTAAATACAAAAATCAAAAGCCCTGCGATAAGTACCCCTGGAATTGTAACAAGAGGTGAGTCAGGGTTATCTATAACCTCTAAAAACAAATTAGCAGTCATATAAATTGAGCCTAAAATATCAGACAAAAATCCAAAAGCTACAACCCACAAAATCGTTTTCCTGTAAAAATCTTTCTTGTCCTCAATCTTCAAAAAATGAATACAGAGAAGTATAACAAGAGAATCAATTAAAAAGTTTGCAGGAATAGCAATAAGCCATGTTGCAGGAAATAAAATAAGCGTCCACACAGGGAATATTACATTATAAAGTCTTGTTTCTTTCTTCATTTTACCACCTCATTTACATTTTTTCAAGTACATAATCTCCAATTGAAATTTTGTATTCACCCTTTTTAAGAACCTCAGCCAGTTCGTATGAATCAGCAACAGGCTTTTCAGTTAAAATTCCGCATAAACATTCCTGTCCGTAGTGATGAAAATCACTGCCACAGGTAACAAGTAAGTTGTTTTCCTCTGCATGTTTGAGGGCAAGGGAAACACGGGAATTATGATTTGGGTGCATATTAAACACCTCAATACCATCAAGAGATTTCACATCAGCCCTCTCCATTCCGTTTCTGAAAGGATGAGCCTGAATAATAATGTTCTTATCGTTCTTAAATTCCTTATAAAAATCATCAATTCCATAAGGCAACAGCTCATAAATCTTAATTAAATCTTCAGGGCAAATTCCATATACAAGGTAATCGTTAAAGTTTTCGGTAAATCGTACCTCTGCACCGAGAATAACGTTTATACCAAGCTTTTTTCCTTCCTCAAGGGCATTATAATACCCCTGGGCATACCACTCTACCTTATCTTCAGGAGTTACCCCCTGCATATCAGTCAAAAAATGGTTTGTCACGCAAACGCTGTCGTATCCGTTTTCCTTATAAATTCTTACTAAATCGACAATTTCTATATCACTGCAGGCGCTTACAGGCTTAGTGTGAGCATGCAGTTCTGTCTTATAAAAATTTTTCATTATGTCACCTCTTATGAAGTATATTAAAGTTTTTTAGCTATTTCAAGCGCCTCGTCAATGTTATCAGCAAAATTTTCTCTGCCCACTCTGTCGTAAAATCCAGCTTTCTTCATAACAGAGAGTGGCTGTTCGTTTACATGGGAGAAAATAACAGAGATGTTCTTCTCAACACAGAAATCATAAACCTTTGAAAGTGTCTGAAGTGCTGAAACGTCAATAGTCGGAACATTTCTCATTCTTAAAATAATTATTTTTGAACTATGCTTTATAGGAATTGATGCCACAATATCACTTGTTGCAAAAAACATAGGACCATCAATTTCAAAAACCTGTGTTTTTTCAGGGATAGCCTTAAGTCTTTCTTTTGCATTTTCCTCTGCTTCGTCTATTGTAGTCCAAGGTCTTACGTGGGTAACCTCTGTCATTCTTTTCATAAAGAGAATAACAGCAAGCAATAATCCAACTTCAATAGCTACAACTAAGTCAAATACAACAGTTAAAACAAAAGTCAGTACAAGCACTAAAATATCGCTCTTAGGTGCCGTTCTGCAGATTTTAACAAACTGACGCCACTCACTCATATTATAGGCAACCATAAATAACACAGCTGCAATAACAGGCATAGGAATCCAGGCTGCATAAGGCATTAAAACAACTAAAACGAGTAATAAAACAATGGCGTGAACAATACCCGCAACAGGTGTCTTACCGCCGTTTTTAACATTCGCAGCAGTTCTTGCAATTGCACCAGTAGCAGGGATACCTCCAAATAATCCAGAAAAGATATTACCTGCACCCTGAGCAATAAGCTCAGTGTTTGAATTATGCTTGTCCCCAATCATGCCGTCTGAAACAACACAGGAAAGAAGTGATTCAATAGCCGCAAGAATTGCAATAGTAAATGCACTTGGCACAAGCTGTTTTATCAATGTAAGATTAACCTGAGGAACTGAAAAAACAGGAAGTGATTTTGATATTGTATATAAATCACCGATAGTATTTACCTGCATTTTAAAGACTTTAACAATTATAGTTCCCAAGATTACAGCAATAAGTGAACCCGGTATTTTCTTTGAAACCTTTGGCCAGTATATCAAGATAATTAATGCAATAACACCAACTAAAACAGACTGAAAATTTATTGTACCAAGGGACTTAATAACACAGGAAAGCTTTTCCATAGTTTCGACTGCATGTGCACCCTCAGGAAAGGTAAGTCCCATAAAATCTTTAATCTGTCCAATGATAATGGTAATTGCAATACCCGAAGTAAAACCGGTTGTAATTGTATGAGGAATGTACTTGATTAACGCGCCTAGTCTGCAAAAACCCATTATAATCAGGATAATACCTGCCATAATAGTTGCAATAACAAGCCCCTCTGTTCCGAATGTTGCAACAATTCCCGCAACAATAGTTGCAAAAGCAGCGGTAGGACCTGAAATATTAACCTTACTTCCTCCTAAAAGAGCAATAACAAGGCCTGCAACAATTGCAGTATAAAGTCCTTTTTCAGGAGCAACACCTGATGCAATAGCAAGAGCAATTGAAAGTGGCAAAGCAATAATTGCCACAATAATACCTGCCACAACATCAGATATAAAGGTTTTCATATTATAGTTTTTAAGTTCAGAAAAAAGCTTCGGGCTAAAGGTTTTCATTAAGTTTTCTCCATTTCTATTTACGATTTAATTAACACATATTTCATTTTTTAATTATATCACAAAGGGAAAATATGGTCAATAAAAAAGGTGCGATTTCTCGCACCTTTTTAGTATTTTATAATTTGTATAATGGACCGTAGTTTTCACAAGCTCTGTAGTCCTGTCCTTCTTTGTCCATACCAAATGCATTCCAAGCAGCAGGTCTGAAGATTTTTTCTTCAGGAACGTTGTGCATACAAACCGGAATTCTGAGGATTGAACATAATGTGATAAGGTCAGCACCAATGTGGCCGTATGAAATAGCACCGTGGTTAGCACCCCAGTTGTTCATTACATCGTAAGCGCTCTTGAATGCGCCTTCCCCTGTACATCTTGGAGCAAACCAAGTACATGGCCATGTGTAGTCTGTACGAGCCCAGAGCTTATCTGAAACTTCGTCAGGAAGGTCAATTGTCCAGCCTTCAGCAATCTGAAGAACAGGGCCAAGTCCCTTAACAAGGTTAAGTCTTATCATAGTAGCAGGCATCTGAGCCTTTGTTAAGAATCTTGATGAGAAACCGCCGCCTCTGAAGTAACCAAGGTCAGCCATGTTCCATGTTGTATTTTCCATAATAGCGTCACAGTCAGCATCTGTCATTTCATACCAAGGCTTCATAACGCCGTTACCGTCAGCATCCTTAGCTGCGCCGTTAGCGTCAAGACAACAAGCACCTGAGTTGATAAGGTGAATAAAGCCATCAGCGTCCTTAGCCTTACCTTCGATATCGTAGCCTGTAGCTCTCTTAACAGCATCACCGCTCCAGTATGTTCTTACGTCAGCAAACATCTGTGCTCTGTTTGTCAAGAGCTTACCAAAGAGCATTCCAAGACCGTTAAGAACGTCATTTTCAGTTGCAAGAATGTATGGTTCTCTTGCACCGTTCCAGTCAAATGAAGTGTTGAGCATAGCTTCTGGGAAGTCACAGTTAGGATAGAAGTCTGTCCACTGTCTCTGTCCCTGGAAACCTGCGCAGATAGCGTTGTGACCAACCATTTCTTCTTCGCAACCTTCAGGAAGGTTAGGGTTACCGTTCATAAGGTCTTTGATGATACAAGCCATCTTTACAACGAATTCAAACTGTTCTTCCTTCTGCTCAGGTGTAAGCTGTAATTCTTCAGGGTTCTTATCAAAGCCCATCTTACACTTTTCTTTAGCCCACTTAAGAGCCTTCTGGTATTCAGCTTCATCGTAAATACCTTCTGTCATTCGTCTGATAACTTCAACCTCGTCAACAGATTCAACTCTCATACCGAGATATTCTTCGATAAAGTCAACGTCAATGATAGAACCGCCGATACCCATACAGATTGAACCAATCTGGAGATATGACTTACCTCTCATTGTAGCTGCAGCAACAGCAGCACGACCGAATCTTAAAAGCTTTTCAGCAACGTCAGCAGGAATCTTGTCTGATTCGTCCATATTCTGAACGTCATGTCCGTAAATACCGAATGCAGGGAGACCCTTCTGTGCGTGTGATGCAAGAACAGCAGCAAGGTAAACTGCGCCAGGTCTTTCAGTTCCGTTAAAGCCCCATACAGCCTTGATTGTGTTCTTGTCCATATCCATTGTTTCGGAGCCGTAGCACCAGCAAGGTGTTACTGTAAGAGTAATATCTACGCCTTCCTTCTTAAACTTGTCAGCACAAGCAGCAGCTTCCGCAACTCTACCGATAGTTGTGTCAGCAATAACAACCTTAACAGGCTCGCCGTTTGAATACTTAAGATTTTCTTCAAATAATTTAGCAGCCGCCTTTGCCATATTCATTGTCTGGTCTTCAAGAGATTCTCTAACTTTGAGAACACCTCTTCTACCATCGATTGTAGGTCTTATACCGATTACAGGATAAGAACCGATTAATCTGTTTTCTGCCATAATATTTTCCTCCTTATAATTAAATTTCATTTTTATATTATAATTATATACTTGAAATATATAGAATACTTGTGTTATAATAGAAAAAAGTATAATAATATTCAGTTTTTGGTGATTTTATGATTTATAATGAATTAAAACAGCACGGAACAGAGGATTTTCCCATTGAAATGTACCATATTGAGAAAAACCACACAAGATACGAGATGTCAGCCCACTGGCACAACGAAATCGAGATTATAAGGGTATTAAAAGGTGAACTTAACATAAAGCTTAATAACAATACTTATACTGCGAAAGAAAATGAAATAATATTCATAAATCCCGACACAGTCCATCAGGCAACACCACAGGATTGCATTTATGAATGTATAGTTTTAAATCTGGACTTCTTCCCTGCCCTTGGAAACGGCCCGGTATATTTTACAGAAAGCCTTAAAAACCACGAATATATCGTTGACGAATACCACAGGGAAACAGATAACAGCTTCGGAAAAGCTGTAAATGATTTATTCAGGGTTATGTCAGCAAAATCCTCAGGTTATAAATTTAAGGTTATCGGCGCGCTCTATCACATTTTCGGCGAGATAATTGACCTGCATTTATATAAACCAACAAGCGGTATGCCGATTACAACTGATAAAAATGTTCCGAAATTAAGGGCAGTTTTATCCCATATCCGCACAAATTACAGTTCACAAATCAGCCTTGAGGATATGGCAAAAGCTTCAGGGATGTCCCCAAAGTATTTCTGTTACTTCTTTAAGGAAATGACAGCCAAAACCCCTATGGAATATCTTACTCTTTACAGAATAGAAAAAGCCTCACGAAAACTGATAAATACAGATTCCAGCGTTACTTCCATCGCATTTTCCTGTGGATTTAATGACCTGAGCTATTTTATTAAAACCTTTAAAAAAGTCAAAGGAATAACCCCTGCAAAATTCCGAAAAAATGCACTTCAATAACAAAAAAGGACATATCCGAAGATATGTCCTTTATATTTTTATAAAACTTCCTTAAGTCTTTCTTCTTCAGCAGCCTGTGTTTCAGGGAAAACTGAAAGCATAGGCTTGATATCCTTGCCCTTTAATCTTCTGTCAACATAATTTCTTGTAATTTTCATTACAAGACCTGAAAGCGCAATAACACCAATCAAGTTAGGTACCATCATAAGACCGTTGAATGTGTCTGAGATATCCCAAGCAAGTGATGATGTAAGGAGTGCACCGCACATAATTGTAATTAAGTGAATAACCTTGTAAAGCTTTGTTGACTTTGTGCCAAAGAGGTATTCCCAAGCCTTTGTACCGTAGTGGTCCCAACCTAAAACAGTTGTGAACGCAAAGAGAAGAATTGCAATGGCAATAAATCTTTCGCCCCAGATACCAAATACATTACCGAATGCATCAGCAACTAATGTTGCATCTGTAATACCTTCCTGAAGTGCACCAGTATCAAGGTTGATAAATCCACTTGTTAAAACAACAAGAGCAGTCATAGTACAAACAACCATTGTATCTGCAAAAACTTCGAAAATACCCCAGAGACCCTGACGAACAGGCTCAACAACGTTGGAGTTTGAGTGAACCATTACAGATGAACCAAGACCTGCTTCGTTAGAGAATACACCTCTCTTACAGCCCTGAGTAACGATATCCTTAACAACAATACCGCCAACACCGCCGAGAGCAGCAGGAACAGTAAATGCATACTTAAAGATTGAAGCAAAAGCGTCACCAACAAGTTTATAATTCTTAACAATTAAAATAATACTACCTGTAACAAAAAGCACAACCATTACAGGAACAACTTTTTCTGCAAAGTTAGCAATTCTCTTAAGACCGCCTAAGATAATAAGTGTAGCTAAAATAAGTAAGCCAACACCGATTAAAACGTGATATAAAGAAACACCTTCATAAATTACGTGTGTTGAAAGTGCAGGTACATCAAATGCTGAAACCATATTAACAACAATCTTGTTAATCTGTCCCATAGCACCGATACCGAATGATGCAAGAATTGCAAAGATTGAGAATAAAATTGCAAGAACCTTACCTACATACTTACAGCCCTTCATCTTTCCAAGACCGTCCTGTAAGAAATACATAGAACCGCCTGACCATTCACCGTCATCGTTCTTTCTTCTGTAGTAAATACCAAGAACGTTTTCAGAGTAATTAGTCATCATACCGAAGAATGCAGCAATCCACATCCAGAAAACAGCACCAGGGCCACCGCCTACGATAGCAGCAGCAACACCGGCAACGTTACCTACACCGATTGTAGCAGCAAGAGCTGTACATAAAGCCTGGAACTGTGAAATTGACTTACCCTTAACGTGACCTGAAACGTCTTTTCTAAAAAGCTTTCCAAGAGTTTCAGAGAACCAGTGTCCGATATGTGTAATCTGGAACACGCCTGTGAGAACAGTCATAAGTACGCCTGTTACAAGTAAAAGATAAAGACCTTTACCCCAGACAAAACTGTTGATGTTGTTGTTAAATTCAGTTAATGAATTTAAAAAGTTTGTCATTTTTATTTCCTCCTAAGAATTGAAGCTAAATAAAATAAAAAAAGAGTTTTTGCATACAAAAACTCCGTGTAAAATGTCTTAAAGACAATTACTCCGTCCTTTTGCCTGAGAGATTAACTAATAAAAGTCTTACACCTTCGGCATCCTTTTGATTATAAAAATCGGACTTCTCCGGAGCGCTATCCGTCTGCAGTCTTTGCTTTTAGAAAGCACCTGAGAGTGTTACTCCTTCGGCGGCAAATGCCTTTTCCTGCTTACTTCATTTAGCTCAAATATTTAATTATTGACAGTATAATACTATTTTTGCTGTTTGTCAACAAATTTTGATATTTTATAATATTTTTGTAATATATGACTAATTCGTTAATAATATTGAGATTGATTTTTCATTACTTGACATATAATAAT
>JAGAIJ010000039.1 GCA_017626595.1 Clostridia bacterium
CTGGCTTTGAGTTTTTTGTTTGAAATACCTTAATATTATAATTTTCTGTTCCCTCTGGGGAAACTCCTTAAGCGCTCCCTCTATCACAAGTCTGTCAATAATATTTTTCTCATAATTTTCAGGGCATTCAAGTTTATCCATTAAAGCCTTGCCCTCGCTGTTTCCGTCGTCAGTTACAGCGTTCAGAGATTCAGGCCTTGCTCCTGCATCAAGAGCCACCGCCAGTTCTTCAGGGCTAACCCCAAGCCTTTCTGCAATGACCTTAACCGAGGGTTCTTCCCCTGTTTCCTTTGTAATTGCCTCCGATACAGCCGCCGCCCGTATGGCAAGTTCCTTTACACTTCGGCTGACCTTAATAATTCCGTCGTCACGAATAAAACGCTTTATTTCCCCCATAATCAAAGGCACAGCGTATGTAGAAAACTGAACGCCAAAGCTCTCGTCAAACTTATAAATGGCTTTTACAAGCCCCAGAGCGCCTGTCTGGAACAGGTCCTCGGGCTCATAGCCTCTGCCGAAGAAACGCCTTGCAATACTCCATATAAGTCCCGTGTTATTCTCCACAAGGAGATTTTTTGCCTCCTCGTCGCCCTGCTTTCCTCTCCGAATAAGTTCAAGATTATCCATTGGCAACTCTCTTTGTCATTGTAATTTTTGTGCCATCGCCTAAAGCCGACTCCACAACAAGTCTGTCCATAAAAGTCTGCATAACGGTAAATCCCATACCGCTTCGCTCCTCATCAGGTTTCGATGTATAAAGAGGCTTCATGGCAAGTTCCACATCTTCTATTCCAACTCCGTTGTCTATAACCTTAATTTCAAGCTCCTCTCCGATAATTTTACATTCAACAGTCACAACGCCTTTCTGACATTCATAGCCGTGAATTATAGCGTTTGTAACAGCCTCGGAAACGGCAGTTTTAATATCTGCCATCTCCTCTAAGCTCAAATCAAGTTGTGAGGCAAAGGCCCCCACAGTTGCACGGACAAAGGATTCGTTAGATGTTTTCCCCGGCACTTGCAACTTCATATAATTCTCCACGGTTTTCTCCCTCCCTGCTACACATAAGTATTTTCTTTATTCCCGAAATTTCAAGGACTTTATCCACCTGAGGCTGAACACGGATAACCATAGTAGTCCCTCCCCGTGCCTGAATTTTCTTGTAACGCCCTACAATCACGCCAATTCCCGAGCTGTCCATAAAGGTTACTCCCTTAAAATCAAAAATCAGATTTATAATATTATGCTTTGAAATTTCATCATCAAGCCTTGTGCGAAGTTCAGTAGCTACGTGCTGGTCAAGTTCGCCCTCAAGCTTCGCCACAAGTGTGTTTCCTGCATACTCTATTCTTGTATTCATATTTACCTCCTCGTAACTTATATACTTCTATTAAAACACAAAAAAAGCACGGCTTCACAAAAACCGTGCCCAAATTTAAGACAAAATAAAGCAGTCGGAGAAAAAATCCGACTGCTTTTAGCAATTATTTAAGATTTTCGATACTTTCAAGGACTTTCGCATACATTTCCTTATACTTTTCGCCCTTTGCCTTTTCCTCTTCAACAACAGCAGCAGGAGCCTTATCAACAAATCCCTTGTTTGAAAGCTTTCCTTCAACTCTCTTGATTTCGCCTTCAAGTCTTGCCTTTTCCTTATTAAGACGGTCAAGTTCCTGAGCCTTATCAACAAGCTCGTCAACAGGCATAAAGAGTTCAGCCTTACCAACTACAACTGAAACAGCGTTTTCAGGAACGCCTGCCTTATCAGCAGAAATAACAACCTCGGAAGCACTGGCAAGCTTTTCAAAGAAAATTCTGCCTGCCTCAAAGATTTCAGGAGCATCAGTTACAATATAAAGCTTTGTCTTCTTTGACGGAGGAACATTCATTTCGTTTCTTCTGTTTCTTATGCCCTTGATTGCGTCCATGATAACATTCATTTTGCTTTCAGCCTCAGGGAACACAAGCTTTTCGTCAAATACAGGGAATTCTGAAATCATAATGCTTTCGCCATCGTGTGGGAGAGCCTGCCAGATTTCCTCTGTAATAAATGGCATAAATGGGTGGAGAAGCTTAAGTGTGTTAGATAAAACGTACACAATAACCTTCTGGGCAGTAATATTATCTTCATTCTGTTCAAAGAATCTTGGCTTGATAAGTTCAATGTACCAGTCACAGAACTCGTCCCAGATAAAGTCATAAAGCTTCTGCACAGCAACACCAAGCTCATACTTTTCAAGATTGTCGTTTACAGCCTTCGCAAGCTCGTTGAATCTGTGGAGAATCCATTTATCCTCAATCTTAAGTGCATCCATTTCAGGAAGCTCATTCTTATCAATAGAAAGGTTAAGCATAACAAATCTTGACGCGTTCCAGATTTTGTTAGCAAAGTTTCTGCTTGCTTCAACTCTTTCCTCGTAGAATCTCATATCGTTACCAGGTGAATTACCTGTCGCAAGGGTAAATCTTAAAGCGTCAGCACCATATTTATCCACCATTTCAAGTGGGTCAATACCGTTGCCTAAGGATTTACTCATTTTTCTTCCCTGACTGTCACGAACAAGACCGTGGATATAAACGTGCTTGAACGGAGTCTGTCCCATATGTTCAAGACCTGAAACAATCATTCTTGCAACCCAGAAGAAAATGATGTCATAACCTGTAACGAGAACAGATGTAGGGTAGAAATAGTCAAGGTCCTCAGTCTTATCAGGCCAGCCAAGTGTTGAGAATGGCCAGAGGGCAGAGCTGAACCATGTATCGAGAACGTCCTCGTCCTGTTTAACAGCGCCGCCACACTTTGGACAAGTGCAGATATCAGTTTTAGAAACAGTTGTTTCTCCACAGTCCTGACAGTAGAAAGCAGGAATTCTGTGTCCCCACCAGAGCTGTCTTGAAATACACCAGTCGCGGACATTTTCCATCCAGTGCATATAAATCTTTGAGAATCTGTCAGGGATAAATTCTGTATCTCTATCCTCAACAGCCTTAATAGCTTCCTTTGCAAGAGGTTCCATTTTAACGAACCACTGCTTTGAAGTTAAAGGTTCAACAGTAGTTCCGCAACGGTAACACTGTCCAACGTTGTGGCTGTGGTCTTCTATTGAAACAAGGAGTCCAAGGGCTTCAAGGTCAGCCACCATAGCTTTTCTTGCTTCGTAGCGGTCCATGCCGTCATATTTTGTGCCTGTGCCCGCAATCTTAGCGTCGTCGTCTAAAACGCGGATTTCTTTTAAGCCGTGTCTCTTACCAACTTCAAAGTCGTTAGGGTCGTGTGCAGGAGTAATCTTAACGCAACCTGTACCAAATTCAAGGTCAACGTATTCATCAGCAATCACAGGAATTTCTGTGTTCATAAGTGGGAGAATAAGAGTTTTGCCCACTAAATCCTTGTATCTTTCGTCAGCAGGGTTAACAGCAACAGCAGTATCCCCAAGCATAGTTTCAGGTCTTGTTGTAGCCACCTCAATAAATCCGTCAGAATCCTTGATAGGATACTTGATGTGCCAGAAATGGCCTGCCTGTTCAGCGTACTCAACTTCAGCGTCAGAGAGTGCTGTACGGCAATGAGGACACCAGTTTATGATTCTTGTATCCTGATAGATGAGCTCTTTTTCGTAGAGGTTAACAAATACCTCACGAACAGCCTTGGAACAGCCCTCGTCCATAGTAAAGCGTTCTCTTTCCCAGTCACAGGAACAGCCAAGACGCTTAATCTGGTTGATAATACGGTTACCGTACTGTTCTTTCCAGTCCCAAACGCGTTCTAAGAACTTTTCTCTTCCTAAATCATATCTTGTAAGGTTTTCGTTAACTCTTAAGTTTTCTTCAACCTTAATCTGTGTAGCAATACCCGCATGGTCAGTTCCAGGCACCCAAAGAGCAGCATATCCCTGCATTCTCTTTGTACGGATAATAATGTCCTGGAAAGTTTCGTCAAGGGCGTGGCCCATGTGGAGCTGTCCTGTAACGTTTGGCGGTGGGATTACAACGGTAAAAGGAGTCTTGTCCTTATCAATTTTAGTGTGGAAATAGCCGTTGTCCACCCAAGTTTTATATATTCTATCTTCAACCGCTTTAGGTTCGTAGGTTTTTGGTAATTCTTTCATTAAAAAGCAACCCCTTTCATACAGAGTAATTATAACAGAATTTCCCCCAGAGTTCAACCCCTTTTGGAGAAAAAATCCAATCTGCAAAGCATAAACCCCCAGACAATCCTCCTCATAAAAAAAGCAGGCTCTTTTGGGCATACGCCAAGGCATCTATCCCATGGGGAGAAGTCAATTTGGATTAAAAAAGAGCAGACTCTTTCGAGTATGCGCCAAGGCATTTATCCCATAGGGAGAAGTCAATTTGGA
>JAGAIJ010000040.1 GCA_017626595.1 Clostridia bacterium
CAACATACCTGACGAAAAAGAACTACTTTCTTTAATGGATGAAATACGCAATGAAAAAAGTGCGTAAAAATGGACTAAGCGGTGCAACCGCAATAGTTACACCGCTTATTTTTTTAATGTCCTTAGCAACCCGACGCTTTTCCCAAGGGTTTTATTTTATTCAATTACGATTTCTGCCGAGGAGTTTGTATCTTCCGTAACCTCTCCGCCGACTTCAACTATTATTGTAGATTCGCCGTGTGGGAGTTTACATTTTTCCTTAGCAAGTTTATTATCAACAAACCAGAATGTTTCAACATTCTCTCCACAGTTGTCGCCTGCAGGCTTACCTGACTCTTTACAGTAGGTAACTTCGATTACGTCCTTTGGACGCTTGATGGTTTTTTCTGTAACCTTTTCGTGAACCTTGTCCATAACTGTCTTAAAGGTTGATACACAAGGGTTTCCGCCAGGGATTGTTCTCGGTATATCCCAGCCATACCACACTCCGCAGACATAGTTCGGAGTAAAGCCTACAAACCATCTGTCCTTCATATCGGAGGTTGTACCTGTTTTGCCTGCTGTGAAGCTTGCATTTGAAAGCTGTGCGCCGCCGCCTGTACCTGATGTAACAACTGCACGGAGCATCTGTGTTGTTACATAGGCTGTGGATGGGCTTAAGGCTTCGGTTGTCTTTTCGTCAGCATACAGGATTTCCTTGCCCTTTGAATCGTAAACTGATTTATAAATATGCGGTTTTGTGTAGATACCGCTGTTTACGAATGGCTGGTAGGCTGCGGTAAGCTCCATTAAGGAAATACCGTCTGTAAGACCGCCCAAAGCAAGAGAGGAGAGGTTTATATCTGAATAAACCTTGCCGTCAATTGTTCTTGATTTAACAAGTGAAGTTACACCTAAATTGTTAACAAGGTGGTCAAAGGATTCGTGTGTTCCAAGGTCATCAAGTACCTGAACAGCGATTGTATTTACTGAGTTACGAAGACCGTTTCTTACTGTCATAGGACCGCGGTATGTAAAGTCATAGTTCTTTGGTACCCAGCCGTTGTAATCAATAGCCTTGTCTTCGTAGATTGTACCCGGTGTAACAATTCCTGCCTCAAGAGCAGGGGAATATACTGCAATCGGCTTGATGGTCGAACCGGGCTGACGGAATGTGCCTGTTGCACGGTTTAAAATTCTGTCCCCTGTTTTTTCACCAATACCCCCTGCCATACCCTTGATTTCGCCGTTGTATGGGTCAATCACTATAATCGAGGACTGCGGCATTGGGTCCATATTTGTGTTCGGGAAGTTTGCTTTGTCTGCATAAACTGAATCAATTGCGTTCTGGACATTCGGGTCGTAGGTTGAAATAATCTTAAGTCCCCCTGTGTAGAGAAGCTTTTCTGCAATTACTTCAGGATAGCCCTCTTCGATAAGGTCAGCTAAAACCTGTTCGATAACCTCGTCGATAAAGTAGGAGTTGATGTTATCGGCTGTGGCTGTAACGGCTTTTTCCTTGAATACAAGCTTATAATTTACAGCCTCGTTATATTCTTCCTCTGTGATATAGTCAAGCTCAAGCATTTTCTTAAGCACGATTTCCTGCTTTTTCTTATTGTTTTCAGGATTGTGAAGAGGGTCATAGGTAGTTGGTGCCTGTGTTATACCTGCGATACAGGCTGACTCTGCGATATTGAGCTCTGAAACAGGCTTGCCGAAGTACTTATAAGATGCAGTCTGAATGCCACTGCAACCGTTTGCAAGATAGATTGTATTTACATACATTTCAAGTATCTGGTCCTTGGAAAGATGTCTTTCAAGGTTAACAGACTGTGAAATCTCACGGATTTTTCTTGCAGAGGTCTGCTCGCGGTCCATAGTTATATTTTTAATAAGCTGCTGTGTAATTGTACTTCCGCCGAAGGTTGTAGGACGATTTGTGATTTTATTGAAAAAATGCACAAAAACAGCCTTTGTTGTTCTGAAAAGGTCAAAGCCGTTGTGGGAATAAAAACGCTCATCTTCAATGGCTACAAAAGCGTCAAGCATGTGCTGTGGAATTTCTTCCTTGTCCACCCAGACTCTGTTTTCGTTTGAGGACAGGGAGTCCAAAAAGACTTCTTCACCGTTTTCGTCTATGTAGTACACGGCAGAAGAGGTATTAAGAGTAAGAGATTCCACATCTACTCCGTTAATATCTCCCAAAAGTCCGTAGGATGCACAGATGATTACAAGTCCGCAGATAAGAAGACCTACTCCGCACATTGCTCCTAAAATTATTAAGAATTTTTTCAAATAAGGATTTTTCATTGTAAACACTTCCTGATACTGAAAAATGTATAATTTCCTAAATAGCATTATATCACAGTTTTTTCCATTTGCAAAGTATATTTTCATTTTTTAGTGGAAATACTTTTCAAAAGGAGGAAAGTATATGAAAAATTTCAGAAAATTATTAACAGTATTTTTAATATATTGTTTTCTTGCTGTGGGAACAGCATATCTTAGCTATTATGTAACGGTTAAAAATTTGGAGGAAAATGCGGAGGCTGTTACAGTTTCAGGTTTTACCCCTGACGGTTACAGTGAAAAAGGCGAGAAACAGTTCTTTGTTTGTCTGGACGGTAATAAACTTTCCATATATGAATGTGAAAACGGCAACAAAAGATATATTTATTCAGAAAGAATTTCTACCTCTGCACTTCCGAAAAACGATATAGAACTTTTAGAAACGGGAGTTGTTTTAAAGAGCAAGGCTGAGCTTACTGAATTTATAGAAAATTTTGTGAGCTGATTGTGTCCATTCTGTGAATTGCCTTGACAATTAAATTCCTATGGATTAAAATAAAAGATAGGAATTTTATAGGAGGGGTATGGATTGATTAAGAAGCTTTCTAAATGTATCGGCGAATATAAAAAAGATGCAATCCTTTCACCTGTTTTTGTGGGATGTGAAACTTTTCTTGAAGTTTTAATTCCATTTTTAATGTCAAAGCTCATCGACAAGGGGATAAATGCAGGGAACTTAGGTGAAATCATAAAATACGGGGCTATTCTCATTGTTTTTGCACTATGCTCTCTTACTTTCGGTATTCTTGCAGGCAGTTACGCTGCAAAGGCGTCAACAGGATTTGCGAAAAATATAAGAAAAAGAATGTTTTATAATGTGCAGAATTTCTCTTTCAGAAATATTGATAAATTTTCCACTGCAAGTATTGTAACAAGACTTACAACTGATGTAACAAATCTTCAGAACTCATTTTTAATGATTATAAGAACGGCTGTGCGTTGTCCTGCTATGCTTATTTTCTCTCTGGCGATGACTATGTATATAAGCGGAAAAATGTCCATTATATTCCTTGTGCTTTTGCCTTTTATGGCTGTTGCTTTATTCCTTATTTCTAGCTCGGCACATCCTATTTTCAAGAAGATGTTTAAGACCTATGACAAGCTTAACAGGATTGTTCAGGAAAACTTAAGAGGTATTAGAGTTGTAAAATCCTATGTCCGCGAAGACCACGAAGCAGACAAATTCAAAGAGGTTTCAGGGGAAATTTACAACTACTCCATAGGGGCGGAAAAAATCCTTTCCTTTAACGGCCCTGTAATGCAGCTTGCTACATATACGGCAATAATTGCTATTGCCTGGTTCGGTGCAAAGATGATTGTTGTGGGCAATCTTACCGAGGGTCAGCTTGTAAGCCTTTTGTCCTACGTTATGCAGGTGCTTATGAGCCTTATGATGCTTTCTATGGTATTTGTTATGCTTGTTATGTCAAGGGCGTCGGCTGAACGTATTACTGAAATTCTTGACGAGGAAAGCGATATTAAAAATCCTGAAGAAGCAGTTAAGGAGCTTAATTCAGGTAAAATTGAATTTAAAAATGTATTCTTTGGCTATTCCGATAACAAGGAAAGATACTGCTTAAAGGATATTAACTTAACCATTGAATCGGGAGAAACTGTGGGAATTATCGGCGGAACAGGAAGCTCCAAAAGTACCCTTGTTCAGCTTATTCCTAGACTTTACGATACAAAAGAGGGAGAGGTTTTAGTTGACGGAAGAAATGTCCGTGAATATGACCTTGAGGTTTTAAGAGATTCTGTAGCTATGGTGCTTCAGAAAAATGAACTGTTTTCAGGTACTATAAAAGATAATCTTTGCTGGGGCAATAAGGACGCCACAGAGGAAGAGATTATAAGGATATGCAGACTTGCACAGGCTGACAGCTTTATCCAGTCTTTCCCTGAAAAATATGAAACAAAAATTGAGCAGGGCGGAACTAACGTATCAGGGGGACAGAAGCAGAGACTCTGTATCGCAAGAGCTCTTCTTAAAAAGCCTAAAATTCTCATTTTAGATGACTCCACCAGCGCTGTTGACACTCGCACTGATGCTGAAATCAGACGGGCATTCAGAGAAGAAATCCCTCATATTACAAAGCTTATTATTGCCCAGAGAATTTCCTCTGTTCAGGATGCTGATAAAATTATTGTTATGGATAACGGACGCATTGACGCTGTTGGAACACATGACCAGCTTCTTGAAAGCAACGAAATTTACCGTGAGGTTTATAACTCACAGTTGAAGGGAGGGGAAGAATAATGCCTCCTGTAAGACAGTATGCGGGACCTAAAACAAGAGATGTTAAGGGTTCTCTTTTAAGACTCCTTTCATATTTCAAGGAGTATAAGCTACATCTATTCTTTGTTGTAATATGTATTATAATTTCCGCTGTTGCAGGCGTAAGAGGCTCTGTGTTTATACAGACCCTGATTGATGACCACATTGTTCCAATCTCCAACAACCCGTCTATTGGTTATTCGGGGCTTTTAAGTGCAATTATTAAAATGGCATTTATTTATCTTCTTGGGGTTGTGTCAAACTTTACATTCAACAGAATTATGGTTGTTGTATCCCAGGGGATTTTAAGAGATGTAAGAAATCAGATGTATGACCACATGGAAAAGCTTCCAATCAGGTATTTTGATACTCACACCCACGGGGATGTTATGAGCCATTATACAAACGATACGGATACTCTCAGGCAGATGATTTCCCAGAGTATGCCGCAGCTTTTCTCTTCTGCTATTACAATTGTATCTGTGTTCTCCGCTATGATAATTATGAGCTGGCAGATGACAATTATTGTTATCTGTATGGTATTTATTATTCTTAACTGCACAAAGATTATCGGAGGAAAGAGCGGTAAGTTCTTCGGTGCACAGCAGAAATCAATCGGTCAGGTCAATGGCTACATCGAAGAAATGATAAACGGACAGAAGGTTATTAAGGTTTTCTGTCACGAGGAAGAAGCAAAGAAGAATTTTGACAGGCTCAACGAGGAGCTTTTTGAAAATGCAAATCTTGCCAACAAGTATGCAAATATTATTATGCCTGTAAACGGTAACCTTGGAAATATCCAGTATGTACTCGTCGCATTCTTAGGAGGACTTTTGTCTATTGTATTTAAGGTGCCGGGACTTACTGTTGGTACAATTGCAGCATTCCTGCAGCTTAGCAAGAGCTTTACAATGCCTGTCAGTCAGGTTTCACAGCAGTTTAACTATATCGTTATGGCGCTTGCGGGGGCTGAAAGAATTTTCGACCTTCTCGATGAAGAGCCTGAAACTGACGAGGGATATGTTACTTTGGTTAATGCAAAAGTGGAAGATGGCGAGATTGTTGAAACTGCAGAAAGAACAGGTATGTGGGCGTGGAAACACCCTCACGGCGATGGAACTGTAACCTATACAGAGCTTAAGGGTGATGTGGTTTTGGAAAATGTTGACTTCGGATACAACCCTGAAAAGACTGTGCTTCACAATATAAGTCTTTATGCAAAGCCAGGTCAGAAGGTTGCCTTTGTCGGTGCAACAGGTGCAGGAAAGACTACAATTACAAACCTTATAAACCGTTTCTATGATATTCAGGACGGAAAAATCCGTTATGACGACATAAATATAAACAAGATTAAGAAAGCTGATTTAAGACACTCTCTTGGAATTGTTCTTCAGGACGTAAACCTTTTTACAGGTACTGTTATGGAGAATATCAGGTACGGAAAGCTTGATGCAACAGACGAAGAGGTTATTGCTGCAGCTAAACTTGCTAACGCTGACGGATTTATAAATATGCTTCCAGATGGATATAACACCGTGATTTCAGGAGACGGCTCCGACTTGTCCCAGGGACAGCGTCAGCTTATCTCTATCGCCCGTGCAGCTGTTGCTGACCCGCCTGTTATGATTCTTGACGAGGCTACATCAAGCATTGATACAAGAACAGAAAGCATTGTTCAGCAGGGTATGGACCGACTTATGAAGGGAAGAACTGTGTTTGTAATTGCTCACAGACTTTCAACTGTGCAGAATTCTGATGTTATAATGGTTCTGGAAAACGGCAATATAATTGAGCGTGGAACTCACGATGAACTTATTGCACAGAAAGGCAAATATTATCAGCTCTACACAGGTGCATTTGAGCTTGAATAATCATTGACAAAACAAATAAAAATTGATATAATGTTAAGGCTACGCAAAGTAGCCTTAATATTTTTATGCGGGTGTGGCGGAATTGGCAGACGTGCAAGATTTAGGTTCTTGTGTCCAGTAGGCGTGCAGGTTCAAGTCCTGTCACCCGCACCAAACAAAAGAATAAACGCAGGCCATCAGATGTATAATGCATCTGTTACCGGACATACTGCAAGACAGTATTGTCAGGTGATAAGGGAATACGGTGGGAATCCGTAGCAACAGCCATTGCCGTAACTCTTGCTAAGGTAAGTCAAGTCGGAATGCTTATCGGTTTGTGATACATAAAAGTCTCTTGGGCGATATGGGGAGATGTATATAATCAGGTTTTTGTATAATTGTGCCTGAATTTTACAGTACCCTCATAGAAGGGTACTTTTATTTTATCCTTTTGAAAAAAGAAAGGATTGAGAAATATGAAAAAATTTTTATGTGCAGTGCTTGTTGCTATTTTGATTTTCAGTTTTACTGCCTGTGGAAATTCCGTTGACAAGGCAGGATTATGGGAAAATGCAGTTTATCTTGAGGATACTGTTCTTGGTAATGGAGAGAAAACATTCACAGCAGAGGTAGAAGCAGGGGAAGAGGTTGTTGTATTTACTGTGAATACTGATAAAAAGACTGTGGGAGAGGCTCTGACTGAGCTTAAGCTTGTTGACGGAGAGAAAGGACCTTACGGCCTTTATGTTAAAGCTGTAAACGGCATAACTGCCGACTACGACGTTGACAAGAGCTACTGGGCATTCTATATTGGCGAGGAGTATGCAACATCAGGCATGGATACAACTGAAATTACTGAGGGAGCTACATACAGACTTGTTTACACAAAATAATGGTAACACGGGCAGGGAAAAACAAGCTCTGAGCGTTAAAGAAATGGTCGTGTTTGCCATGCTTGGCACGATTATGTTCTGTTCAAAGATTATTATGGAGCTTTTGCCTAACATTCATCTTATCGGAATGTTTACAATGGTTTTTACGGTTGTATTTCGTAAAAAGGCTTTGATTCCGATTTATATTTATGTTATTTTAAGCGGTATTTACGCAGGTTTTACAAACTGGTGGATTCCATACCTTTATATCTGGACAGCTCTCTGGGGAGTTACGATGCTCCTGCCAAAGAATATGCCTGAAAGGGTTGCCTGTATAGTTTATCCCGTTGTATGCCTTATGCACGGTCTGTTCTACGGTGTACTTTATGCACCTGCTCAGGCGTTACTGTTCGGTTTGAACTTCAAACAGGCTCTGGCATGGATTATATCGGGATTGCCTTTTGATATAATGCACGGAATAGGAAACTTTTGTGCAGGATTCCTTATTCTGCCTTTGTCAAAGGTACTTACAAAATTGAATAAATAAATCCGTCCTTTTACATAAAAGACGGATTTTTTCTTGCAATTTTTTGCATTTTATGTTATAATTTTTTTGCGACATAACTTAATAATTTTGCCATAATAGGTGCATTTTATATAGGTAAAAATGCATTCTCTATTTTTGCACCTGTATGGCGTAAAAGTTGTGTCGCAGCAAACGGAGTTATGCATTTTTCGTGCGTGGCTTCGGCTGCGCACTTTTTTTATACACTTTTTCTTGCAATTTTTTGCAATATGTGTTACACTAATTTTGCGACATAAAGTTAAATATTTTTTCATAACACTAGTTTGTGTTTTTACCTTATGGTAAAAATGCATACTCTTTTTTCGCATACTTGTGTTATGAGAAAAACTTTGTGTCGCAGCAAACGGAGTTATGCATTTTTCGTGCGTAGCTTCGGCTGCGCACTTTTTTATTTACA
>JAGAIJ010000041.1 GCA_017626595.1 Clostridia bacterium
CTGGCTGAAAAACTTTGGTTTATAAAATAAGGGAGACATACAGATGAAAAAATATTCTTTTGAGGATTTACTTAATATTGTTGAAAAGCTTCGTTCCCCCGGCGGTTGCCCATGGGACATTGAACAGACCCACGAAAGCATCAAGAATGCAATGATTGAAGAAAGCTACGAGGTTATCGAGGCAATCGAGGAACAGGATAACGAAAAAATGGCTGACGAAAGCGGAGACTTGCTTTTGCAGGTTGTATTCCATGCCCAGATTGGCAAAGAAAAAGGCGAATATACAATTGACGATGTTATCAACGCAGTCTGCGAAAAAATGATTCACAGACACCCTCATGTTTTCGGGGATGCTAAAGCTGATACAGCGGAAGAAGTCCTTGACAAATGGGATGAAATCAAAAGAAAAGACAGGGAGCAGAAAACAATTTCACAGGAACTTAAAGAGGTTACTCCTTCTCTTCCTGCTCTTATGAGGGCAAAGAAAATTCAGTCCAAGGCTAAAAAACACGGTTTTGTGTTCAACTCACCGAATATTGCAGCCGAATCAGTTTCAGGCCTCTTAAAAGTTCTTGCACAAAACGAAGAGCCTGAAATCGCAGAGGATTATATCGGAAGAATTTTATTTGATATAGTTTCAGTTTCCTGCCTCACAGGAATTGACCCTGAACTTGCACTTAAAAAGAGAACCGAAAAATTTATAAAGGAATTTGAAAGGTACGAAGAAAAAGATGAGACTTGATAAATATCTTAAGGTTTCCCGCCTTATAAAACGCCGTACAGTTGCCAACGAAGCCTGTGACGGCGGACGAGTTTCCGTAAACGGACGAGTTGTTAAAGCATCTTACGATGTAAAAATCGGGGACGAAATTGAAATCGGCTTCGGCCAGAAGCTCCTTAAAATCAAGGTTACAGACCTTAAGGAAACCGTGGGCAAAAACGACGCCTCAACACTCTACGAGGTTATCGCTTAAGTAAAACCCCCATAGGCCGAATGCAATAAGGAAATAATTGCCCTAAAAGAATTTTAGGGTGCAAAGCAGTTTTGAATATCTGATTTTTAGAATTAGACGAATAACAAAAATCCCGTAATACTTTGTGTATTACGGGATTTTTTTATGAAGTATAAACGGAAAATCAGGCTTCAAAACCTTTATTTCCTTGTTGCTTTCGGCCTGAAGTTAGGCTTCGTCCACAGCAAATCTTGAGAGTTTTGTGTAGATATCAGCCTCAGAGATAGCGTAAAGTGATGTAAAATCACACTGAGCACAGAGAACACCGATAAAGCTCTTAGCATTAACCTTGTAGTTCTTGTTTGTTCCGTCGATGATTGAAACATCCTCTTCGATACCTTCGCAGATTCCAACGAAATCCTTAACATCTGCAGTAGTATCAAGCATAATCTTTACCTTATGTAACATATAAACATCTCCTTTCTGTTACACCTTTATCATATCACGAATAAACAGAAAGTCAACAAAAACAGTATGCACAAACCACATAACTTTTTTAACGATATATCAAAAACAACAGTTAAATTTTGAACTTTGCTCTCTTCCACCATTTTCCTTACATAAAAATTCCCTTTTTGCAAACAATAGTTATGAAAATCAAAAAAAGGAGTTTTTATAATGAAAGCAACAGGAATAGTAAGACGTATAGATGACTTAGGTCGAGTTGTAATTCCAAAGGAAATCCGCCGTACAATGCGAATCCGCGAGGGAGACCCCCTTGAAATCTTCACAGAAAGTGACGGCACAGTAATTTTCAAAAAGTATTCACCAATCGGTGAGCTTGGGGAATTTGCTACCCAGTACGCTGAAACCTTAGCCAAGACCTCAGGTTTGCCCCTTGTAATTTCCGACAAGGATGCGATTATAGCTGTATCAGGGGTATCGAAAAAGGAGCTTGCAGACAAGAAAATTTCCACTGATTTGGAAAAGGTAATGTCTGATAAAACAGTCTTTATGGCAAATACCTCCGATAAATCAATTCAGGTAATTGACGGAAACGAAAACTACAAGGCAGGGGTTGTAGCGCCAATAATTTATGACGGCGACACAATCGGCTCTGTGGTATTTCTTATGAGTGAAAAGGGAAACATCGGCGAGGTTGAAACAAAGCTCGCCGAGGCTGCCGCAGGTTTTTTAGGAAAAACAATGGAATAAAATTGTCCCACAGGAAAACTATCCTGTGGGATTTTTATTGAAAATTATTGAAAAAATAAAAAAACCGTGATATAATATTCGCATAAAACAAAAGGAGAAAGCAAAATGAAAAAGTTACTTATTTTAACATTAGTTTTAACACTTGCACTTTCAACTGTTGCATTTGCAACTGCAGTTACAGAGCCACTTCCTGCTGTTCCGTCAGGAGTTACAGGGGTTACAGTATATATCAACAACGCATACCTTGACTGTTCAGTTTATGGACAGAACGCATTTATCAAGGACGACAGAACTTTAGTTCCTCTCCGTTCAATCTTCGAGGCTTTGGGCGCCACAGTTGATTACGACGAATCTACAGATGCAATCACATCTACAAAAGACGATATAACAATCAACCTGAGGATAGGCGACAAGAAAATGTATGTAAATGACGATGTGGTTGAGCTTGATGTTCCTGCATTTGTTACAGAAGCAAACAGAACAATGGTTCCTGTCCGTGCAATCTCCGAAGCATTCAAGGCAAAGGTTGACTGGGTTGAAGAAACAGAACAGGTTTTAATCACAACAATCAACTAATTATAAAAAAAAGGAAGGTTCAAAAAGAACCTTCCTTTTTTAGTATTCACAGGTTTCAGTTACATTTCCGTCCCTGTCATAAATTACATATCCTGTCTGTATACCATTTTCGTCATACTTATATTCTGTATATTCCACAAGCTTGTCATTCTCGTCATAATGCTGATACTTAAGAGTGTTCCAGTTATCGTCATACTCATATTCGTCAGCAAAAAGGAGAACATCCTCAGGGCTGAAATTATACATCTTTGTATGCTTGCCCTCATCAAGAAAATCATAGGTTATATATCCTGAAACATTTCCCTGTTCGTCATAGCTAACAGTAAGAATTTTATTTCCCTTATTGTCGTATTTATGACGCCTGATAACAGCCACATTATCGTGATTTTCAGAGTATTCCTCAACAACTCTGCCTTCTTTATCATAACCGCAGTAATTGTCGGCGCTGTATGGCATATCGAACACAGTCTCCGAAATCACGACACCCTTAGGGTCAAACTTCGGGGCATCCTTTTCAGGCAGGAAAAAATAAGCAATAACTCCTGCAAGTATTAAGATTACGAGAAAAATCCATGGTTTTTTCTTCATATTTACACCCCCGATAAGTTCATCTTAACACTTGGAATTCCTTTTGTCAATGTAATTTTATCCTCCTGTAGATAAATTGTTTTTTCCAGAGCTTTCAAGGCTTTTTTATGTAGAGCTTTTCTGATCCAGTAGTCGCTGTAGAACATATCCTCAGCTATTTTCTCCCATGTCTTAAAAGACAGATACCTGAGGGTTAAAAGTGTGCGGCACTGCACATCCTCCACCCTGCCGATTGCCCCTGCAATTTCATTTTTTATTTTGCAAAGCTCCGTAATTCTGTTATTGAGAGTTTTTTCATAGTTTAAAAACTCCCTGTTTTCTACAGCTCCGCATTGTCCGAGAAATTCAGTGAAATTCCTGCGTTCCTGAATAAGAAACTGTATTTCATCATTTATCTTCCAACCGCGTCTGAGCCATTCCTCTGTTTTATTCAAGAATCATTCCTCCTTTTTAATCATACAATCTGTATCCGTAATTTTCCTTAAAACAGTCCTCATTACAGAAAAAATTGCCGTACTTATCAGTAACAAACTCTTTATCCCCTAAAATTTTTTCTTTACAAAATGCACATTCCCCCAATGTTTTTTTGTCTTTACCAGTAAAAAATTTTTTAAATCCGTCAAAATCCGCCATTTTTTTCACTCACCTTGTATTATAATTTTTAAGTCAAAAACAACAGACATCAACACTATAATATATTATGTGTCGAACCCGACACAATTATTTTATCATTTACAAAAAGGGACAGTCAACACCAATCGTCCCCCAAAATATGATAAATATGTTGATTTTTCGACAAAATTATGCTAAAATTTAGGAAGGTGATTATTAGTGCACTACATAGGTAAGTCAATCAAAACTTTAAGGAAAAAACTTAGCCTCACCCAAAAGGATTTTACAGAGCTGCTGAATTCGACCTATGGATTAAATATAGAGAGGGCAACAGTTTCCAAGTGGGAAACAGGTTTTCAGACCCCCTCTGTTGAGACAGTAATTCTTATATCAGATTTATTCAAGGTATCCATGAGAAATCTGTATAAAGGAATTGTGACAGCTTCGATTGAATATGATTTTGCAGTTCGTTATAACGGAGAAGAACAGCTTTCCGATAAAATCAAGGCAGGAGACCTTGTTTTGTTCAAGGAAAGCGATGTTGCAAAGGAAAACGAAGTCGTAATTCTTGACAGGGAAACTCTCAAGAATTATGAAACAGGCGACAAAATCCTGGGCAAAGCAATAGGAGTTTTTTCCGAAATATAACCTTCACGGGAGGAAAAATTATGAAAAAGCTTTTATCATTATTTATAGTATTTGTGCTTTTATTTTCTGTTACAGGTTGCAAAAATAATTCTGATAAAACAGCAGACAAGGGCGATGCTACAATTGTAGAACTTGGCACACCTCTTAAGTATCTCTGCGATTTTGTAAGCACAGGGGATGAAAATGTGCTTAAGTACATCTACCCTGAAAACATCATCACAGTTTTTGACGCAAAGGACACAATTTATGAAACTGCGGACAACCATAAGGAGCTTGGAATGCAGTGCTCTGCAATTGTAACTGACAAAGAGCGTCTTTCAGAGGAAAAGCTTGCAGAAATCAATGAGTTTATCAAACAGAGATACATCGACAAGGATGTTCTTTATGAATTTATCCCTGCAACAGATGCCTATCTTATCACAGCAAGCGTATCTGCCATCCTCACAATCGAGGGACAGGTGGCTGCTGACAACGGCGGACTTGATATGCAGAAAACAGTTATAAAAGTAGGCGATAACTGGTTTATTGGACCAAACTATCTTGAGAATGGGACACTTGAATACTACATAGGTGATTTCTAAGAAAAATATTGACTTTTAACTGTAAATAAAGTACAATATTCAGTGATAGCATATAATTTGTATTTTTACTTGCATTGGTATTTCTTTTTAATGTTTTGAAATAAATATTAAAAGGAGGTGTGCGTTACTATAATGGAAATTGTTATTTATCTTGTACTTGGAGTCCTTGTCCTCGTCGGAACATTCGGAGGATTTAAGTGGGGCTATTCATATAGACGAAATACTGCTGAAGCCAAAATCGGCAGTGCTGAAGAAGAATCAAAAAGAATTATAGAAGACGCTAAGAAAAGTGCAGCTAAAGCTGCCGAAAATGCTAAGAAAGAAAAATTGCTTGAAGCAAAAGAAGAAATACACAAGGAAAGAGCCGAGCTCGAAAAGGAGATAAAGGAACGCCGTTCCGATATCCAGAGACAGGAGCATCGTATCCAGCAAAAGGAAGATACAATTGACAAAAAGGCACACAATCTTGAGGAAAAGGAAGAAATCCTTGCCCAGAAGATTGCAAAGGCCGAAGAAACACAGGAAGAGATTGAACAGGTTAAACGTCTTGAACTTTCCCAGCTCGAGAAAGTTGCATCAATGAGCGTTGAAGACGCAAAAAATCTTCTCTTAAAGAAAGTTGAAGAGGAAACAAAGCATCAGGCTGCAATCCTCATTAAGACAATCGAAACACAGGCTAAAGAAGAAGCCGACACAAGAGCTAAGAATATTATCTCAGGCGCAATTCAGCGTTGTGCCGCTGACCACGTTGCCGAAACCACAGTTTCTGTTGTTGCAATTCCAAACGACGAAATGAAGGGTAGAATTATCGGTCGTGAGGGTAGAAATATCAGGGCAATCGAAACTATGACAGGTGTTGACCTTATCATAGACGATACTCCTGAAGCTGTTATTCTTTCAAGCTTTGACCCTGTAAGACGAGAAATCGCAAGACGTTCACTTGAAAAGCTTGTAACAGACGGCAGAATTCATCCTGGCAGAATTGAAGAAACTGTTGAAAAGTCCAAAAAGGAAGTTGAACAGATTATCAAGCAGGAAGGCGAACAGGCATGCTTTGAAACAGGTGTACACGGTCTTAATCCTGACCTTGTAAAGATTCTCGGAAGACTTAAGTACAGAACAAGCTACGGCCAGAACGTACTTCTTCATGCAAAAGAGGTTGCCCACCTTGCAGGCCTTATGGCTGCTGAAATGGGCGGTGATGTTGCAGCTGCTAAGCGTGCAGGACTTCTCCACGACATTGGAAAGGCTATCGACCACGAAGTAGAAGGTTCCCACGCTGCTATCGGTGCAGACCTCGCCAAGAAATATAAAGAAAACGAAAAAATCGTTAATGCTATTATGGCTCACCACGGCGACGTGGAAGCAAACTCACTTATCGCTGTTTTAGTTCAGGCTGCTGACGCAATTTCAGCCGCAAGACCTGCAGCAAGACGTGAAAACCTCGAATCCTATATCAAGAGAATTGAAAACCTCGAGGATATCGCAAATTCATTCAACGGCGTTGATAAATCCTACGCTATTCAGGCAGGCCGTGAAATCAGAATTATGGTTAAGCCTGAACAGGTATCTGACGATGATGCAATCATTCTTGCAAAAGATATCGTTAAGCGTATCGAAGACGAAATGGAATATCCGGGACAGATTAAGGTTAATGTAATCCGTGAATCCCGAGCTGTTGACTTCGCAAAATAGTAACAAAAAAAGAGAGGCAAAAGGGTGTTTCTCAAAAGGATGTTTACGGAAAAAGCCGATTGAGAGAGAAATAAGTACAGTTATTGAAAAATAGCTGTGCTTTTTCTTTTGCTCAAAAAAGCTAGAGGAAGTTAATACTTGATTAAGTCGTATCGAAATGATGCGGCTTTTTTATTTTAAGAAATGGAGGATTTTCAAATGATGAAATTAAAAGGTAAATTTACAACTATACTCAATAAGATTATCACTGATAAAAGTATCAGTGGAAACGAATTTAAGATACTGTGTTATCTTTGTATGCGGTCGGGTAATGATAACGCTTGTTTTCCTTCTCTTGATACTATACATCAAGATACAGGTATCGGTTTAACAACTGTTAAGAATACGATACCAAAATTGGTTGAGCAAGGA
>JAGAIJ010000042.1 GCA_017626595.1 Clostridia bacterium
GCTTGTATTTTCTTTGATATTTGCATTGGGAACAGGGGTTTTCGCTTTTGACGGTCTTTCTATCCCTACTTCCGGAAGTATTGACTCTATGCCATACAGCGATAACAACTTAAACGGCACATCTCCTGACATGGTTTCAGGAAGCTATGAGCTGTTAACCGCTACGGAAAGCCCCGATAACACTGAGGCTCTCACTACTTCTGCAGGGGCTCTCACCAGAACTTCAGACAACGGTGAGCCTGTTGTGGAAGAGAACAATACAAAAAATAACGGTATGATTGACACAGACATAACCTCGGAAAGCGTAGAATCACGCTATGCTGACGAGGCTGTGGCTATTGCTGATGATATTGTTGGTACAAAATACGAGGAGGCGGCTGAAATCCTCGGGGCACTTGGCATTATGGTGGGAGATGCCGGTACAGGAAATTTCAGACCTGACGACAACATTATCCGTTCTGAAATGACAAAGGTTGCCGTATATGCTATCGGTCTTGAGGACATTGTTGTGTCTTCAGGCGTTGTTACTATTTTCCCTGACGTTTCACCAAACCACTGGGCAAGCGGTGCTATCAATATCGGTAACCAGCAGGGCTTAGTTATCGGTGATGCGGTGGGAACTTTCAGACCTGACGACAACGTGCTTCTTCAGGAAGCTATTACAATCATTGTCCGTGCTTTAGGCTATGAACCAAAGGCTGAAGCTCTTGGCGGATATCCGGGAGGATATGTTACTGTTGCATCTTCTCTCCAGCTCTTAAAGGGCATCAACGGCGCTATCGGCGCTCCTGCAAAGCGTGGAGAAATTGCACAGCTTGTATTTAACGCACTTACAGTTGATATGATGGAACAGACTGAATTCGGTACAAACTCATCTTACGAAACTGTGGAAAAAACACTTTTATATGACTATCTTAACGTAGAAAAGGGCTATGGACAGGTTCTTGCAACTGACGAAACTTCTCTTAACGCCTCTGAAGGCGTTGCAGAGGGCAAGGTTCAGATTGGGGACACTATTTTTGAAAACTCAACCCTTTCCGCTAAAGAATATTTAGGCTTTAACGTGGTTTACTACGCAAGAATTGACGCCAGCGACGACGAAAAAACAATCATCGCTGTTCGTCCGCAGTCAAGCAAAAACAGAATGCTTACTGTTAACGCAGAGGACATTGTTTCAATTACAGGCGGTGACACAGAGGATTATATCTTAACCTACTGGACAAACGACGGTGAAAACTCAAAGACTGCTTCTATCGTGGCTGAACCTTCCGTTATCTACAACGGAAAGTATTCACCTGACTATGACTTTACAGCTCAGATGGAAAACGGCGGAAGCTTAAGACTTGTTGATACAGACGTAAACAACGTATATGACATTGTATTTGCAAACGTATATACAAACATTGTAGTTGATACTGTTTCTACTGTTACAGGCAGAATCACAGATAAGTACAACAACAGCTCTATCCTTTTATCTCCTGATGAAGAGGATATAAGCTATACTCTTATTAAAAACAACTATGAAATTACAACTGACGAGCTTAAGGAATGGGATGTAATTTCTTACACTATAAGCGAAGACAGAAGCTTAATCAGAGCTTATGTTACAACTGAAAGCATCTTAGGCACAATTACCTCAAAGAGTGCCAACGGTTTCAGAATCAACAAGAGTGAAGAAATCTACAAGGTTGCTTCCAACTATCCTTACACCTTAAACGTTGGTGATTCAGGAAGATTCTTCCTTGACCACGAAGGTAAAATTGCAGGTGTTGACACTAAGGCTGATGTTTCAGAGTCTGCTACCGGCAGATACGGTTACCTTGTAAATGCCGCTGAAACAGGTACACTTGACTCCGATGTTCAGTTCAAAATTTATACAACTGACGGGGAAGTAAAGGTATTTGGCTCTGCTAACAAAATCAAGCTTGGTGACTCATCAGGTCTTGAACCTGCTGACGTTGTTACAAGACTTTCTGACGGTGAAGGTGACGTAATTCCACAGCTTATCACTTATACAACAAACACATCAGGAATGATTAACAAAATTACTACTGCTACAAGCAACTTAGAGGGTGACCCGTCTGTTGACGAATTTACCCTTGACGCTGACGAAGAAGACGTTGTTTACAAGAGCTCATCCTCAAAGCTCGGCAACATTTCTGTAACAGGCGACACAATCGTATTCGACATTCCTGCTGATGCGGAAGATGATACTGACAAGTATGCTGTAAGAACAAAGGCTATGTTCTCCAATGACAACGAATATGACATTTTAGTTTATGACTTAAACGAAGATTACTCCGCAAGCGTTATTATCGTTACAAGCTCAACAGGAGTAACTAACGCTGAAAATCCAATCGTTATTGTTGACGAAATTGCAGAAACACAGAACGAAAACGAAGATGACGTTGACTCACTCTACGGTCTTTCAATGGGTAAAGATGTAACTGTTGACGCTGACGCCCTTGGCGTATTCGTTAAGGATGGCGACCCGCTTGAGCGAGGCGACATCATTCAGTACAGCACTAACGCAAAGGGTGAGGCTGATGAAATCCGTATCCTCTTTGACGTAGATGACAAGACTACTGAATTTGACACAGAGGTTGTAACAGACTTAAGAACTGTTTACGGTAAGGTTACAAAGAAGTTCAGCGACTCAATTAACCTCTCTGTAAACGGCACAGTCAAGAACTACGGAATCAGAAACGCAAACGTATATCTCTACAACAGCCGTGGAAACACATCAAAGGTTTCTGTTGTGGACGCTGCTGACATCGAGCTCTATGAAGAGGGCAACGAGGTCCGTGTATTCTTAAAGCTTTATAAGGATACTGTTGAAGATATTGTTATTGTGAAATAGAAAAGCAATAAAAAAGGACGGATTTCATCCGTCCTTACATATCTTTACTTCTTAGCCTGCGTTTTTAATTTCTAAACGAAGTTTATCAGCTATCATTGCTATAAACTCGCTGTTTGTAGGCTTACCTTTCGCCGTTGCAACTGTGTAGCCGAAGATTGAGTCGATAACCTCTGTGTCCCCTCTGTCCCAGGCAACCTCAATTGCGTGGCGGATTGCTCTTTCAACACGGCTTGCCGTTGTATTGAAATCCTGTGCAACCGTCGGATAAAGCTGTTTTGTGATTGAATTTATAATATCTAAATTATCAATTACCAGCATTATTGCGTGTCTTAAGTACTGGTAACCTTTAATATGTGCAGGTATGCCGATATCGTGGATTGTTTCTGTTACCATTGTTTCCACATCAGGCTTCTTTCCGCCTTTATTAAGGCTTTCCCTTGTAATAATTCCGCCCTCGGCTTCTGTATCGCTGACTGCGATATTTATTGTTCTTAAAAGCGCTGCAATATTCACAGGCTTTACCATATAATACTCTGCGCCAAGCTCTAAACAGGTCTGTGCTACCTTTTCCTTTTTGATGGATGAGGAAATTATTACCTTTGGCATATTCTCCCCATTCTTCATTCTAAGTCTTTCCATTACCCCTATTCCGTCAAGACTTGGAAGCACTACATCCATTATTATTACATCAGGCTTAAGTATGTCTGCCATCTCCAGAACGTCAAATCCGTCTGTGGCTATTCCGCATACCTCTATCCTGTAATCTGTCTTCAGACTCTTTTTCAGCATTTCCGCATAGGCTTTATCTGTATCTGCCAATAACACCCTTACCTGTTTTTCCATTTTAATTCTCCCTTATAATTTATAATTTTTACTTTTGGAATTTATTTTACCAAAATTTTCCAATTGCAAATGAATTATAAACCCTATCTACATATTTTGTCAATAGAAAAATGGAAATTTTTTCCAAATATTTTTAGGCATTTTGTGTATTTTGTCGGATATAAACACTATATGTTGTGTTTTGTCTTGTTTTACCCTAAAAATCGCTTGATTATATAGCGTCTTGCCTTATCCTCAAGGTGATCGCCAAGAGGCATAAGCCCCATAAAGTCTTCGTACTTTCTTTTTAAGGCTCTGTTTAAAATATAATCACAGAGATCAGGATTTTTTGGAAGAAGTGGGCCGTGAAGATATGTTCCAAAAACATTCTTATAAATTACGCCCTCTGCCCCTGACTTTCCGTCGTTGCCTTTGCCTGTAATTACCTTGCCCAGCGGGGTATTATCCTTTATATTCATTCTTCCGCTGTGGTTTTCAAAGCCTACGATTTTGCCAAGCTCGCTGTTTTCGATTATCACGTTGCCTGTGAAACGCTTTCCGTCTTCGGCAATATCTGTTTCAATATCAAGAATTCCGAGGCACTCTGTTTCTTCTTCGCCCTTTCGGATTGTATTTCCCAAAAGCTCAAAGCCACCGCAGGTTGCAAGGATTACTCCGCCCTTTTCTGCATAATCCTTAAAGGCGTCCTTTTTCTCCATAAGCTTCTGTCTTACAGTTTCCTGTTCTCTGTCGGAGCCGCCACCTAAAACGAAAATATCTGTATTTTCAAAATCAATTTCCTCGTTACCCTCTGTGCAAAGGCAGACTTCTGCCTCTACATCTCTCCACTCAAGGCGTTTTTTCATTGCTTCAATATTCCCCTTATCTCCGTAGAGATTGAGAAAATCAGGAAAAAGATGGACTATCTTTAACTTATAATCACTCATTTTCTTTCTCCTTTCTCATTGCCTTAAGTATCTTCTGGGTGCCGAAAAGGGCTGTGTAATTAACCAATACATAACAGACCTCTGCGTCCGTTTCCATTGCGTTTAAAATTGCCTTTTCCATATCATCTGTAACCATATCAGGTTCAATTCCCGAATACTTAAACCTCAGTGCCAAGTCATAAACTCTTATGCCTGTGGTATAGAGTTTATTGAGCTCTGCCTCTCCGATTTTTTCAAAATCTACGTCCCACAGCCATGATACGTCTATGCCGTCACCTGGTTTATCGTTTATTGCGATAATTACATCTTTCTTCCTCTTATCCTGGAGAACTGTTTCGATTGCCTGGTTAAAGCCTGCAGGGTTCTTTGCAAGATTCAAGATAAAAGGCTTACCTAAATCAAACTCCTCCATACGGCCAATCTGTGGCTTATAATCAGACATAAGGCCGTTGAAGTGTTTTGTATCCACGCCGATAATTTCCATAACTGAATATACAGCAAGAACATTATAGATATTATAAAATCCTCTGTAATTTAAGTCGATATGCTTTCCGTTTATCTGGAATTTAAGGGACTCTGACAAATCAATTTCCTTTGCCTCATAGTCAATCTCAGGTCTCTTATTTCCACATTCCTCACAGTAAAAATCCCCCAGCTGACTATAATGAACAAAGTTATATTTCATTGGACTTCCGCACTTTATACAGAATCTGCCCTCGGAGGAATTATCCTCATTAACGAGCACCTTTTCGGAAATACCAAAATATTTTGCATTTCTGTTTTCGCCAAAAGCAGTTGTCAGCGGGTCATCCCCGTTAAGCACAAGAGTAACTCCCTCTGCTTTTTCAATGGCATTATTTAAAAGTTCCATTGTCTGTTCAGTTTCACCGTATCTGTCAAGCTGGTCCCTGAACATATTTGTAATTACCATTACATCAGGCTTTATATGGTCAAACACCTTTGTTGCCGATGCCTCATCAATTTCAAGGCAGGCGTAATCTGCCGTGAATTTTCCAAAAATATTGCATTTTGAGGCAAAGGCTGTGGCAATTCCGCCAATCATATTTGCCCCTAAATTATTACATACAACCTCATATCCGCCCTTTGTCAGCGCTGTGTATAAAAGGTTATTGGTTGTAGTTTTTCCGTTTGTTCCGCAGGTTACAATTATCTCTTTCCCTACGTTCCCTGCAAGTCTTTTTATTAAATCGGGACAGATTTTAAGAGCAATTTCTCCAGGACCTGAAGTGGACTTTTTGCCCATAATCTTACCCGCTATTGTCAGTATTTTTACAGCCCATACAGCAAGAAGTTTTTTCATTTGCGTTCTCCTTTTAATGTATTCTAACTTTTATTATACACTTTCAGTTCTTAAAATACAAGATTTTTATTGTCAGGGTATGTATAGATATTTATAAATTTTACATATCTTAAATCACACACCATTTTATTTCCCGTTGCCGTATCCTCAATCACTACATAGTTTTCGCCTACTCCTCTTAAAATTCCTGTCTTTTCAGCGTGGAGATTGCCGAACATAAACTCAATTTTAACTGGCATATTCATATTTCCGCAAAGATATTCGGACATATTCCCATTTCCCATACAGGTCATAACCTCTTCGTTATTATAGCTGTAAACGGGGGACTGCGGAGCTATGGGCTGTGGCGTCGTGGTCATTGGTTGTTGCACTCTTTCCTCCATAGTGTTTTCCATTGACTGTGGTGTTACTGTTCTTGGCATTCTTTCAATCAGTTCCTCATTTTCCATCTGCATTTCCCTTGGGACTGTTACAGTTGGCATTGGAATTTCATCCCTTTCTGCCCAGGGATTCTTTATTTTTTCTTCATGATTTATATATCTCATAAATACACCTCCTCTTTTCAGTCTATGTTTTTATAAAAATTTTGTTAAAAATATGTATAAATTCTTTTTCACCGATAAATACTATTTATGAAATAAAAAATTTTTTATTTTTAATAATTTTTCTACGGGAGGTAAGCTTATGTCAGACCAGAACAAGAAAGATACAAAGAACAACCAGTCTAAGGACAACAAGGACAATAAGAACAACAACCAGAATAATTAGTTCTTTTCAATAAATAGAAACTGGCCTAAATCGAGGTCAGTTTCTATTTTATTTCTACTTATATGACGTCTTCTTCAGGCAATAATAATTATGAGGCATTTTTCCTCAGAACAGGAGGCGTTTGATGAAAAAATTTAAAAATACCTGTTTAGCTTTTATTTTATCTTTTTCCCTTCTGGTTTCTCCTGTTTATGCCAAGGATGTTGTTTTGGGAGGTGCATGTATCGGCGTTTCCCTTTCCTCATCCGGAGCACTTATTACCGACATTTCTTCCTTTGAAAACACAGAGGGGGAAACTGTTTCTCCCGGCAAATCCTCGGGAATAAAAAAGGGGGATATTATCACTGAATTTAACGGTGAAAAAGTGGAGTCTGCTTCCGACCTTGAAAGGCTTATGACAGGTCTTAAAACAAGGACTGCTACTCTTAAAGTCATTAGAGATAACGGCTTTTTTTACACCACTTTAATTCCCGAAAAGGAGCTGTCTTCGGGGAGACTTAAGCTTGGGTTATGGATTAAAGACGAGGCCTGCGGAATAGGCACTTTAACCTACTTTGACCCATCTAACAGCTCCTTTGCAGCTCTCGGTCACGGAATTATTGACCCTGATATAAACGACGTATTCAATGTCAGAGGGGGAAATATTTCGGAGGCCTCCGTGGTGTCTGTGGACAAGGGCGAAAAAGGAGAGCCTGGAGAGCTTAACGGACTCTTTAAGGAGGGGGCTGTGGGTTCAATTATCCGCAACAATCAAAGCGGTCTTTTCGGTAAAATAAGCGAGGATTCTTTCCTTTCGGAAAGGCCTGTTTTTCCTGTGGGGTCAAAATCACAGGTTCACACGGGGCCTGCCCTTATTTACTCCAGCATAAACGGGACTGAAATCAGACAGTTCAATATTGAAATTATTAAAATTTTAAACAGGGGTGAAAAGGGTACTAAAAATATGATAATTAAGATTACTGACCCTGCCCTTATCGAAAAAACAGGGGGCATTGTTCAGGGCATGTCGGGGTCTCCTATTGTGCAGGACGGGAAGCTTATCGGCGCGGTTACTCATGTTTTTGTGAATGACCCCGCCCGTGGTTACGGCATATTTATTGAAAATATGGAGAAAGAAACAGAGAATATAATATAAAAAAGACGGTTTAACCGTCTTTTTTTAATATTACACTTGCAAATATCTCCCTTTAGGTGTAATATATATTTAGATTTTTATGTTCCTGCAAGTGCCCCTGCGGGAACTTCAATATAGTGGGCAGAAAGGCAATTTATTATGAAAGCTGTTATTACTGTTATCGGCAAAGACAGAGTCGGTATTATCTATTCCGTTTCAGACATCCTCGCAAAAGCTAACATCAACATTCTTGATATTTCACAGACTATTATGCAGGATATTTTCACTATGATTATGCTTGTTGACATCAGCAAGTGTGAAGACCATTTTGCTGAAATTTCAAAGAGTCTTGAAGACCTTGGGGCTGAGCTCGGTCTCTCAATCCGTATTCAGCATGAAGACATCTTCAACTCTATGCACAGAATTTAATTTTTCCTGAAAGGCTGTTTATTATGATAAATTCTTTTGAAATTATGGAAACTATCAAGATGCTTGACGAAGAACATCTTGACATACGCACAATTACAATGGGTATTTCCCTGAAGGACTGCTCTGACCCTGACATAGACAAAATGTGCGAAAAAATTTACAATAAAATTACTACATACGCAAAGGACCTTGTTAAAACAGGTGAGGAAATCGAAAGGGATTTCGGTATTCCTATCATCAACAAGCGTATCTCTGTTACTCCTGTTTCAAATCTTTGTGAAAATGCAACCACAATCGAGGATTGCGTTAAAATTGCAAAGACTTTAGACCGTGCTGCTATCACAACAGGGATTAACTTTATCGGCGGATACTCCGCCCTTGTTCACAAGGACTATACAAAGGGCGACCGCCTTTTAATCGACTCAATCCCTATGGCTCTTTCTTCAACTGAAAGAGTCTGCTCCAGCGTTAACGTGGCTACTACCCGTGCAGGAATTAACATTGATGCTGTGGCTCACATGGGAAAAATTGTTAAGGAATGTGCTGAGCTTACTGCATCTTCAGGTGGTTTTGCCTGTGCGAAGCTTGTTGTATTTGCCAACGCTGTTGAAGACAACCCATTTATGGCTGGTGCTTTCCACGGCACAGGCGAGGGCGAATGTGTCATCAACGTAGGCGTAAGCGGTCCTGGGGTTGTAAAATGTGCTCTTGAAAAAATCGGCAAGAACGCTGACCTTGGGGTTGTGGCAGACACAATTAAAAAGACTGCATTTAAGATTACCCGAATGGGACAGCTTGTGGCTCAGGAGGCCTCAAGACGTCTTAACGTTCCATACGGTATTGTGGATTTATCCCTCGCTCCTACCCCTGCTATCGGGGACAGTGTTGCTCACATTTTAGAGGAAATGGGCCTTGAAAAGTGCGGAACTCACGGCACTACTGCTGCACTTGCTATGCTTAACGATGCTGTTAAAAAGGGCGGAGTTATGGCATCAAGTTTTGTCGGCGGTCTTTCAGGGGCATTTATCCCTGTCAGCGAGGACGCAGGTATGATTGACGCAACAAACTGTGGCGCTTTATCAATCGAAAAACTTGAGGCTATGACCTGTGTTTGCTCCGTTGGACTTGATATGATTTGTGTGCCGGGTTCAACCTCCGCTTCAACAATTTCAGCTATTATCGCTGACGAGGCGGCAATCGGCGTGGTTAACAACAAAACTACTGCTGTTCGAATTATTCCTGCGCCAGGCATGGATATCGGCGACACCGTTGAATTCGGCGGTCTTTTAGGAAGCGGACCTGTTATGAAGGTCAACAGTTTCAAGAGCGACGAATTTATCGCAAGAGGCGGTAGAATTCCTGCTCCTCTGCACAGTTTGAAGAATTAAAAAAATCCCCTTGGAGAATTCTCCAAGGGGTTTATTTTTTTATGTTAGTCAGCTTTTTTTACTGAAATAATTTCGCCTTCGGTTTTTGCAAACTTTGTCTTTGTTATACATTTTGAGCCTGCGCAGATGGCTTTGTTTTCCTCTGTGAAGTAGCCTGCACTGTTAACTCCGCCTTTTACACGGATTGTTACAACTGCGTCATACTTATCAGGAGCCTCTGTCATAACTACTCTGCCGTCGGCAAGTTCAGCTTTCTGCACAGACGGACTATACTCTACATTTACAATCTCGCCCATATATTCCTTTGTCTTTTCGTCAAAGATTTTCTCCGACTGCTGAAGGGCTGTAACAGAATACATTCTTACATCTGTAACCTTAAATTCATACTCGATTGTGCAGTTTTCAACTGTTGTTGTTTCAACTGTTCTGAAAAATTTCATATAAATTCCCAGCGCCATTACGATTACGAGAAGTAATGCAAAAATATCAATTATACTTACCTTACCAAAAAGCTTTCCCTCTTTATTTATAAGCATTAGTTCTCACCTCCGTAGTTTATGGCAACTGTATAGCCAAAGCCTGAAATTCCTCTGCCGTGGACCGCAAGTTCTTCGCCTACTGCAATCGGTGTTGCACCAAGGCTTATATCTTTGTCTGTTTCTGTGGCTTCGGACTCAAGGGTTACAATTATATCGTACTTGCCCTCGATTTCACTCTTTGTCAGCTTTCCTGTGTTGGAGTTTGCAACTATCATTGTTGAGGGAACAACCTCTACATCAACAATTTTTGCAGGGATTTTATCCTTTTCTGTTACCGTCGCACCCTCTCCGTTTTCAAGGGCAAGCTTAAACATTTCTCCAAGCTCTGCATCCTTTTCCTTAAACTCAACTGAATATCTTACAGTTACAGTTTCGCTGTTACCAGAGGATGTTTTTGACTTTACAAACAGCACTCCTACTGTGGCAACTGCCAATATGAGAACTATTATAAAAGCGTCCATAAGATTAAACTTTGGCTTATTTTCCATTTTCCATTACCTCCATATAAATCTTCTCGATTTCTTCAGCCATTTTTTCGGCTGTGAATTTTTCATTAAAGATTTTCTTACTGTTTTCACTTATTTTATCGTAGAGTGCCTTATCCATAACAAGCGCCTCTATTTTTTCAGCCATTTTTTCTGCATTTTTAACAGGGACTACAAAGCCGTTTTCTCCATTCTTTATTACCCCTGTATTTCCGCCGAAGTCTGTTACGACTGCAGGCTTGCCGAGGCTCATTCCCTCAAGGAGAGAAAGGCTTGTTGCCTCCGTTCCGAAAGAACAGTTTACCTGAATATCTGTCATATTCATAATCTCTGTTACATCCTCAACAAAGCCTGCCATAATCACATCTTCTTCAAGTCCGTACTCTATAATCTGCCTTTTGATATTTATGGCTTCATCACCTGTTCCTGCTATCAGGAACTTGACAGGTAGATTTTTTTCTAGTAAAATTTTCGCTGTGTCAACAAAGTATTTATGGCCTTTAACCTCATTAAGTCTTGCAATTATGGAAATCAGCTTTTTATTCTCTATTCCCAATTCCCTGCGTTTTTCATCTGTATTTCTCTCATTAAGAGGTTTTACGCCATTTAGAATTACACTTATTTTTCTTTCGTCAACCCCTGTGTCTGTCAGGTTTTTCTTCGCTGCCTCTGCAACAGCAATAATTTTATCAGCTGTTAGATCATTTACTTTTCCGTTAATGATTTTTCCTATGCCCTTTGAAATTTTTGGAGATGGTTCGAAAACGCTGTGGCGTGTGAAAACCGTCTTTATTTTCTCAAGGCGGGCTGCAATTCGCGCTGACATATTGCCGTGAGTATGAACCAAATCGGGTTTTAATTCTTTTAAGAATTTTCTGTATGCCATTATATTTTTAACTGACAGGGACTTATCCCCCTCGCAGTCAATCTCATAAACCTTTGCTCCAAGCTCCTCTGCAAAAGGCTTTAAGAGGCTACCCTTCGGCATAGCCACCGACACGTCAAACTTTTCTTTATTACAATATTCAAGATAGGTGAGGATACATTTTCCTGCACCGCCGATATTTGAATCAGAGGTAATCTGGACTACTTTAATCATCCTGCTCCTCCTTTACTTCTGCTGTCTGTGGCGCGCTCATTGTCATTGCCAACACCAACCAGAATATCATAAACACTCTGTAATTATAGAATGTATTATCAAACATACTCTGTACTAAAAATCCTAAAATTCCTGAGGACAAGGCCACAGAAAGAGTATGGATTTCGCTACCTTTTTTATGATGTTTCATTATGACTGCTGTGTACTTAAAATACATAAACATTATGAAAACAAAGACCAGAAGTCCCCATATTCCTGTTTCAACCCATAACTGTAAGAAAGTATTATGGGCGTGGGGAGCTACAATTCCGTTATAGGAATAGAACGGATAAATGTTTGTAAAGGCTTCCTGTCCCATACCTATTCCGCCAAACCAGTAATCCTTAAGGAGAGCAAAAGTGCCCATCCATATAAACACTCTGTATGAGGTAGATGTATCTTCCATATTTCCAACGCTTGTAAATCTCTTTATGATTGAGTCAGGAATTACAAAAGGAAGTACAGGAAGTGCAAGGAGCAAAAGTCCCCAGAGCTTACCTGATACAAAGGTTACGAAGGCTGCCGCTGTAACCATAAGTCCTATCCAGCATCCTCTTGAGAATGTTAAAATCAGGGCAAGGAATAAAATTCCTGTTGTGCCAAGATAGAAAATTTTTGAAAGCCACTTTTTCTTTGTCCACATAAGACCTACTGACATTGGGATTGCAAGGAGCAGATACTCGCCCAATACGTTAGGATTTTCCAATGTGGAGTAAATTCTCATTTTTATATCTTCAAACATTTCTTCGTCCATCCACGCCTGATTAACGTTCCAGCCGAAAAGGTACTGGCAGAAACCGTAGATACTTACCGCTGTGGCAGAGAGGACGAAAACTGTCATTAAATCCTTATACATTTTTTCGGTTTTCACAGTATTGATAACCACAAAGTAAAATGCCATAAAGAGCATATACATAAGGAAAACCTGAATACTTTTACTTACACCAAAAGACTTTAAAACTGACGCAAAAAATACGAAAATCATTACTGCAACAAGAAAGCCCATTCCGTCTTTTTTCCACTTAAAGTTCCTTGTATAGAGGGACCTCGCAAGTAAAGATACCATACACAAAAATACCATGCCTGCAACAAGCATTGTAGGCAGGATTGGTGCTAAAAAGGCTGTGGCGAAAACTCCCACCTCTGTTTTATAGAAAACCAGCGATGCCCCAACTATTCCGCACAAAACCAAAGCCCCGTAGATAAAAGAGCCTGTTCCTGCCACAATTCCGCCTAAAAGTCCAAAAATTACAGCAGAAATAAAGCGGGATTTTTTCGAGCATCTTGTAAGGTAGTAGTGGCTATATGTCAGCTCTGTTCCCAAAAGATTTTCTGCAAATTTTGACAAAAGAGATGGTTTTATATAGTCCACAAAATTTACATCAAAAATTGAAAGAATAAGTCCTGCACCAATTACAGCAAGTGGCAAAACAAGTTTTCCGCCTTTTAGGGCAAGGATAATTAAATCTGCCACGCCAAAGGATATGAGGACTGTGCCCATATATCTCAAATTAAGGGCAATTATATTATGGAGAAAATACTTAAAGCCTTTAATTACAATGCTTTTTTCCATAAGGTCAGTTATTTTCTCGGAATTTTTCTTATTTATATTTTCAAGAACTGTAAAAGGATAGCCGAAAATTCGTCCTATACCGCTGTTCCATGGTGATTCTTCAATAAATTTATTACGGAACCAGCTTGTTATAAGGCTGTTTTGCCAGAGTCCCACTATCCATTCATAAAAACCTTTAAGGCCTTTATAAACAAGGCTGTTCTTTATTAAGTTGTTCCAGATAAAAAGCCAGATTGTTTCGAAATATCCTCTACTCATTTCCTTTTCCTACCTTTTTAAACAACAATTTAATTTCTTCTGTTCTTAAAACTACTCCTGCTATTGCATAAACAATTAAGCCTGCTATGGCTGAAACGCCAAGCTGGAGGACTGTTTCAAAAAAGCCGTTGCCTATGAATTTAACTCCGTTATAAACTATATTTGAGGCTATCCCCGCAATCACTCCGCAGAGGATTACTTTTGCTGTGTTTATAACGAAAGTTTTTGTGACTGTACCTCGTTTTTTCTTATTTATTCTATAAAGCAATATCAGGGCAATTCCTATGGAGGAAACTGCACCTGCAAGGGCAAGGCCTCCTATTCCCATTTGGAAAGTCTGTGTAAAGAGATATGCCATTACGAAATTTATTGCAACGCCGATTACCGAGGCTATCATTGGTGTCTTGCCGTCACTTAAAGCATAAAAGCTCTTATTCAGTATTTCGCAGATTGCATAGCCTACCATTCCGAAAGAATAGTAAAATAGGGCTGTTGCAGTAATTCTTGTGTTGTCGGCTGTGAACTCGCCACGCTCAAACACCAGCCTTATAACCGGCTCGGAAAGAGCTATAAAAAGGCCTGCAATAAGGGTGATTATAAAAATTACCCAGGAAAGTGAAGTTCTTGTTGTTTCTGCAAACTCCTCTTCTCTTTCTGTCATTCTTGACAGCTTCGGAAAGATAAAGTTTGTTATTGCATAGGCAAAAACCCCAACCATTATTATATAAATTTTATATGCCCAGTTAAGACCTGACACCGTGCCCTCTGCCATGTGAGAGCCAAAAGCCATATTTATAACTGAACAAAGGGGGTTTACCCATGAGCTTATAAGCACAGGGATTGCCATAAGGGCACATTTTTTAATTCCCTCATCTTTGAAATTCAAGCTGAAACTATACTTAAAACCTTTTTTCCTAAGGCTTGGAAGCTGGAAGAAAACCTGACTCATCCACGCCACAAGCATTGAAATTATTACTCCCTTAAGCCCAAGTTTATTTCCGAAAATAAACAAGTAGCCTATCATTATAAGGTTTGAAACTACGCTTATTAAGGACGGCACATTGAACTCGCCGTAGGACTGGAGTATTCCAACAATTATATACGCAATTCCCGTAAAGATGATTGACGGGAAAAGTATTCGGAGAAGGGTTGCCGTTTCAGCAATCTTTTCAGGGGCATAGCCTGACACCATTATATTTAAAATTGGCTTTGCAAAAATCATACCGATTGCCACGCCGACAACGGATACAAGGCCTACCACGGAGATAAAGTTACAGGCGAACTGTTCCGCCCTTTCTCTTCCGTCTTTTTCAAGGTATCCGTTAAAAACCGGAACAAAAGTGGAGAGGATTGCAACGCCCAGGGTCATATCGAAAAAGAGCAGTGGAATCTGGGTTGCAGTATTTAATATATCAGAGGCATTGCCCTGTCCGAAAACTCCAGCAATCATTGTTTCCCTGAAAAGTCCTAAAAACTTTGCAAACAATATAATTACAGCCATAAAGCTTATGGTTTTTACTGCTTTCTCTTTCATATTTCCCCTCCTTCCACATA
>JAGAIJ010000043.1 GCA_017626595.1 Clostridia bacterium
AAAGTTTATTTAACATATTTGCATCGGACAACACAAGGTAGTCGATTGAATAAAAGTTAAAAATCAGTCCCAGATTTCCGCAGATACTTCTCAAAGTAAGGACGGGGAGATATTTTTTCTCGTAACGAAAGCTCTCACCTGACTTTAGAAGTACAAAGAAGAAAACTACTGCAGCAACAGAGTTCCTGAAAAATGCTTTCTGTATAAAGGGGATGTCCCCTGCAAGCTTTATAAACATTGACATTAAGGCAAAGAAGATGCCTGACATCAATATGCAGAGAACACCTATGTTCTTTCGTTTCATTTTAGCCTCCGATTAAGCCCTCAAGGAGTATTTTTGTGCCAATTAAAATAAGGATTATTCCGCCTGCAAGCTCGGCTTTTGAACGATATTTAAGCCCGAATAAGTTGCCGATAAAGAGGCCTGCCCCCGACAAAAGAAAGGTTATTACGCCGATGACTGTTGCAGAGAAAACTATGTCTGCCTCTAAAAATGCAAGGCTTACGCCAACGGCAAGAGCGTCAATGCTTGTGGCGATTGCAAGGGGAAGCATAGCACCTATGCTGAAAGATGCATCAAGACTTTCGCAACTGCTACAGCCTTCATTTATCATATTCAAGCCGATTATAAGGAGCAGAATAAATGCAACCCAATGGGAATAAGAGGATATGAGGGTGCTGAATCTTGAGCCTAAAAAGTAGCCGATAAGAGGCATTATAGCCTGAAATCCGCCGAAGTATGCCCCTGTAATCATTGCATATTTAGTTTTAATCTTATCAACAGACAAGCCTTTGCAGATTGATACTGCAAAGGCGTCCATAGCAAGACCTAATCCTAAAATTATAATTTCAAAAAAGGTCATATATTTCCCCTATTCTTAGAGATATTTTGATACGTCATTATCCATTTCTTTTAAGATTCTTTCAGCCTCTTCAACTGAATCAGCCTTAACACCGAAATAGAATTTCATTTTTGGCTCTGTGCCTGACGGACGGGCTGCACACCAGCAATCGTCTTCCATTTCGAAAAGAAGTACGTCAGATACAGGAAGGTCAATTTTTTCTGTTTTGCCATCAGCACTTGTGCGTGTTGATGTTTTAATATCACTTGTATATAAAATCTTCTTTCCGCCAAGGGAAGTTGGAAGATTTGCTCTTATGTCAGCCATAATTCCCTTGATTTTTTCTACGCCGTCCATACCCTCGAGGGTGATTGACTTAAGTCCCTCACGGAATGTTCCGTATGTTGCGTAAAGGTCTAAAAGTGCTTCGTAGAGGGATTTGCCCTGGAGTCTGTAGTAAGCTGCCATTTCGCAGATAAGCATTGTGGCAAGAACGCCGTCCTTATCTCTTGCGTATGTACCGCTTAAGTAACCATAGCTTTCTTCAAAGCCGAAGAGGTATGTATGGTCGCCCTTTTCTTCAAATTCGTGAATCTTTTCACCGATAAACTTGAAGCCTGTTAAAGTATTCATAACTTCAACACCGAAGCTCTTTGTAATTACATCTGCCATACGGGTTGTAACGATTGTCTTAACTACAACGCCATCGGCTGGAAGATTGCCGTTTTTCTTTCTCTGGGAGAGAATGTATTCAGTAAGAAGTGCGCCAACCATATTTCCTGTGAGAGCGATGTATTCTCCCTCTAAGTTTCTTACTACAATTCCGCAACGGTCACAGTCAGGGTCTGTACCTACAATAAAGTCAACATCATTTTTCTTTGCAAGTTCAATGGCAAGAGTAAATGCTTCCTTGTTTTCAGGGTTTGGGGACTGAACTGTTGGGAAGTTGCCGTCAGGGATAAGCTGTTCTTCAACTAAAAGAATGTTTTTATATCCGCACTTTTTAAGCATCTTTCTTACAGGCATATTTCCGCTGCCGTGAAGTGGTGTGTAGATAAGCTTGAAATCGTCAGCAACCTTTTCGATAAGGTCAGGATTTATTCTCTGTTTTAACACTTCTGAAAGGAATGCTTCGTCAAATTCGTCGCCGAATAAAGTAATCATTCCGTTATTTACCATTTCATTAAAGTCTGCAGTTTTAACATCGTCAAAAATGTCGATTGATTCAATCTGCTCTAAAACCTTGCTTGCAAGGAAGAGGGCTGCCTGACCGCCGTCCTCGCCGTAAACCTTATAGCCGTTGTACTTGGCAGGATTGTGGGAGGCTGTAACCATAACGCCTACTGCTGCTTCAAAATGACGAACGCCGAATGAAAGCATTGGAACAGGTCTTAAAGCGTCGGAAAGATGTACTTTAATTCCGTTTGCAGCAAAAACGCAGGCTGTTTCACGGGCAAAAAGCTCTGAATTATTTCTTGAATCATAAGAAATTACAACGCCTTTATCAGCTAAATTCTGCTCGTGGATAAAGTTTGAGAGGCCCTGTGTTGCCTTTCTTACAATATATTTATTCATGCGGTTTGTGCCGCTTTCCATAACGCCGCGGAGACCGCCTGTACCGAATTCAAGGTTTCTGTAAAAGCGTTCTTCAATTTCCTTTTCGTTTCCTGCGATTGCGCGGAGCTCCTTTTTGGTTTCTTCGTCAACAATTTCGGAGTTTAACCATTTTTCGTACTCATTCTTATAATTCATAAGTATATTCTCCTTTTTCAACGTGATATTTATTGTTATTGATAATTATATCTGCTTCCTTTGGAACAGCTACCTTTAAGGTTTTCTTGTCCCAGTAAACGTCAATTCCCTTGTGGGTTACGTGAATCCAGTCAAGCTGTGGAATGAAGCTTGGTTTGATTGTGATTTCCCCTTTTCTAAGCTGGATACCGCCTAAGTGTCTGTAAAGCCAGTAGTCAACTTCGCTGAACATATGGTGGTTTAGGGAAACATTCATACTCCAGCTTTCAGCTAAAGTTGTCATTCCACTTAAAATCCAGTGTGCATAGCTTGGGAAGGTTGGATTTACAACCATATCGTAGGCAACGTCTGCGTAGCCGTTGTCGGAAAGGGCACTGAAGATATACTTTGTACCTAAAATTCCGCAGTCGATGTGATTATCATTTTCGCGGACAAGGTTTGCAAGTTTTTCTGCAAACACAGGAATTTCATCCTCTTCCAAAAGTCCCTGATAAAGTGCGCAGGCAAAGTATGTCTGGTACTTTTCGTAATCAGGGCGGTTAAGATAATTCTCTCTCCATGCCTTTTTGATACTTTCTGCAAGAGTTTTATATTTTTCTTCTGTACCCTTATTTAAGATGACTGAAGCTTCAGCCATAATCTTTGCAAAGGTATAGTAGTAGGCAACATCTGTAACCTCTGACGGCATTATATCTCCGCCTCGTGGGGAGCACCAGTCAGAAAGCCCGAAGTTCTTTATAATATATCCATCCTGCATGGTGTAGATGAATTCCATATAAAGCTCCATATTCTCCCACATCATTTCAAGGAGAGATTGGTCGCCGTATATTTTATAAACGTTATATGGAACTACAAATAATGCGTTGTCCCAGGCAGGCCCATTACCCCAGTTATAGCCCCAGCCTGTTGAGGGGATTGTGGCAGGGATTTCTCCGCTTGGTCTTTGAACATCCTTAAAGTCCATAAGCCATTTTCTATAGCTTTCTGTCATTTCAAAGTTCATAAGTGCCTGGTCGGAGGAGATTGCCGCGTCTCCTGTCCAGCCGTTTTGCTCTCTGTGTGGACAGTCTGTCGGAACACTCATATAGTTTCCCAAAGTTGCTCTTAAGGATGCCTTGTGAATTTTATTAAGCATCTCCGAAGAACTTTCGAATGTGCCGTGGGTTTTCAGGTCTGTATGGAAAACTTCGGCTGTAATTTCAAAATCCTTTGGCGCATTTTCAACTTTAACATATCTAAAGCCGTGATAGGTGAAATGCCCGCTGAATTCGTCATTTTTGCCACTTAAAATAAGTCTGTATTCATTTCTCGGAGCATTATCCTCAGGATTTTTCGGATAGTTAAATTCGTTTATTTGTCGGTTATCAATATCTCCGTCCTTATAAATTTCCGAGTAGAAAATTCGGATTGTCTGTCCCTCGTCACCTTTGGTTTTTACCCTTACCCAGCCTGTAATGTTTTCGACGAAATCGTAAATTCCGTTTTCTAAATATTTTGCTGTAAGAGTGTACTGAATTCTTGGCGGAGGAAGAAGAGCAGGTCTTAAAATTCCACCGGGAGTACGGCAGATTACTGTTTCTTTCCAATCTGTGTCGTCAAAACCAACCTCATTCCAACCCTCAATTTCCATTCGGGCGTCAATGATTTCCCCGTGACGGATATGGTTATAGATTACAGGGCTTTCCATCCACCTAAGGTCAGGTCTTGAGTAAAGCTCTGTTTTTTCTCCGTCTGTAAATTCAACAGAAAGGGTAAAGCAAAGCTTTGGCTGGTCCCTCCAGGTTACTGTGTCGAAGTTCCATTCGACTGTTGTGTTGTTATAATAACCGTTTCCTAAATGAACCCCAAGACAGTTTGTGCCTTTATTTAAGAGGGCTGTTACATCATAAGTATTATAATAAACTGACTTATCGAACTTTGTAAATGGAGTTGTGAGGACGTCCTCTGTAACCCTTTTTCCGTTGATAAAAGGAATTCCGTAGCCTAAAGCTGCGATATAAAGAGTTGCAGACTTAATATCTTTATCAAGCACAAACTCTTTTCTCATATAACGGGCGTTGTCAACGTAGCCATTTTCGCTGTCATTTGCGTAAATCCATTTTGATTCTCTGAACAAGTTATTCACCTACTTGCTGATAATTTTTCCGTAGCCTTCAAATGGGTAGTCAATTGTAACTCTGCCCACCTCGCTGTCGCCGATACCGCTGTATAAATCAGCCTTTCCGTCTTCTCTCATAACGATACCTGCAGGGAATGCACAGTCCACAAGGTTAGGACGCTTTGCAATTCCTTCAGGATAGCAAGGACGGGTTGCGAGAATTCTGTTTTCAATAATTTTATGCTCTGCAGGGTCAAAAATGAACGCTACGTTCATATAAACCTGTGTGTCATTTTCTCCGTGGTAACAATGGTGTCCGATAATACCAATTTTGCCTGAGTCGAGAATATATGCCTGATTACATCCGCCCCATTCTCCCTCGGAGAAGATGTTAGGAATAATTCTTGCGTTCTGCACAAGGTCAGGTGTAAGCTCGGAGAGGTCATTGATTTCAGTATAGCCAATCATTGATTCACAGCCGTACTGCTTTAGGATTTCCTCGGATCTTGGTCTTGAGAATACACCGATTTTTCCGCTTGGAAACTGCACAAGACGGATATCCTTCATATAGTCAGGGCCTGTTGTGAAGTAGTAAAGGTCTTCTAAATCGTCGCCCTTATAGAAATAGCCTCTGTATGTTGAAATCTGTCCGTTTACCTTTTCAACGTGTGTTCCGCCCATAACGAGAATATTATTTATCTTTGCGATATATGGGTCTTCGAGCTGGTAAACCATTGAGCCAGGAACGAGAGTGTATTCGTCTTCCCCTGTTTTCTTAAAGAGTTTTACCCATGAACGAGCCCATTCGTCGTGCTTTTCAACTCTGCCGTATATGTAATTTTCACCTTTCCAGCTGAATGGGATTGAGCAGTTATAAACATCAAAACCGTCAACGCCGATAAAGGTAACTTTCTTGCTTTCATATATTTTTTTGTTTTTTTCAAACTCTAATCTTTTATCGTGAAGTGTCATTTTTGAAAAATCTCCTTTTTTGCATAATTTTACCTATAAATTATACTACAAATGAGGCTGTCGGTCAATAAAACATTATAATAAATATGAAATTTTTTCGTAAGATTTGTAGCATTTTATAAAAATTTTAATAATATTACTTAAAAGACTTTACTATAATGGTAAAATAAGGTATAATTATTTTGAAAGATTATGCAGGAAAGGAGCGTTTCTTTATGGGACTTTTTAAAATGCTGCGAGAAGAAGTAAATGTTGTATTTGAACGCGACCCTGCGGCAAGAAGCCGTGTTCAGGTTGCATTATTATATCCCGGTGTTAAGGCTGTGCTTAATTACAGAATTGCACACAGTCTCTGGCTTCGTAAACACTATTTCCTTGCGGACTTGATTTCCAAACGCACAAGGAAAAAGACCGGTATTGAAATTCATCCCGGCGCTACAATCGGTAAAAATCTCTTTATCGACCACGGTATGGGGGTTGTAATCGGTGAAACTACTGAAATTGGTGATAACTGTACAATTTATCAGGGGGTAACCCTTGGGGGCACAGGTAAGGATAAGGGTAAAAGACATCCTACTATTGGTAACAACTGTACTATCGGTTGCGGTGCAAAGGTTTTAGGGCCGTTTACTATCGGGAATAACTGTAAGGTGGCGGCTAACGCTGTTGTGCTTAACGAAATTCCTGACAACTGTACCTGTGTGGGTGTTCCTGCACGTATTGTCAAGAGAAATGATAAGAAGATTACTCCTTGTATCGACCTTGACCATACACATATTCCGGACCCTGTATCTATGGAACTTTGCAGGATTCATGCTGATATCGACAGACTTATTGAAAAGGTGAAAGAAAATGAAACTTTATAACTCTCTTACAAGAAAAAAAGAAGAATTTGTGCCTGTTGTGCCGGGAAAGGTTATGATGTATTCCTGTGGCCCGACAGTTTATAACTATTTCCATGTTGGAAATGCAAGACCTTTTATTATCTTTGATGCTTTAAGACGCTATTTTGAATATCGTGGATATAAAGTTGACTTTGTGCAGAACTTTACTGATATTGACGATAAGATGATTAACAAGGCAAATGAGCTTGGCATTACCGTAAAGGAGCTTGCTGACCAGTACATTGCTGAATATTTCATAGACGCAAAGGGTCTTGGAATTAAAGAGGCAACTGTGCATCCAAGGGCAACTGAAAATATCGATGCAATCATTGATATTGTTAAAGACCTTGAAGAAAAGGGCTATGCTTATAACGTTGACGGAGATGTTTATTTCTCTCCTAAAAAGTTTAAGGAATACGGAAAACTTTCACATCAGCCACTTGAAGACCTTGAGGCAGGTGCAAGAATTAACGTAAATGAAGATAAAAAAGACCCTATGGACTTTGCTCTCTGGAAGAAACAGAAGCCTGGCGAACCTGCATGGGAGAGTCCTTGGGGAATGGGCAGACCTGGCTGGCACATTGAATGTTCAGCTATGGCAAACAAGTTTTTAGCCCATACAATTGATATCCACAGCGGTGGTCAGGACCTTATTTTCCCTCATCATGAAAATGAAGTTGCCCAGAGCGAATGTGCAAACGGCTGTACTTTTGCAAACTACTGGTTACACAACGGATATATCAATATTGATAATAAGAAGATGTCAAAATCCCTCGGTAACTTCTTTACAGTCCGTGAGATTGCTGAAGAATTTGACTATGAGGTTATTCGTATCTTTATGCTTTCATCCCATTACAGAAGCCCTATTAACTTCAGTAAAACTATTATGGAATCTGCCAAATCTGCTTTAGATAGACTTTACAACTGTGTTTCTGACCTTGAATTTAAGCTTTCAAATGCTGGCTTTGATGCGATGACTGAAGATGAAAAGAAGTTTAAGGAAGTTTTAGAGGGGTATAAAACAAAGTATATTGATGCACTTGACGATGACTTTAATACTGCAGACGGTATTTCAGTTATTTTTGAAATTGTTGCAGATGTAAACAAAAATATTTCTGCTGAATCTTCAAAGGAAATGATTTCCTTTGCCCTTGATTTAATCAGAGAGCTTACAGGAGTTTTAGGACTTTTAAGCAAGGATAAGAAGGACGAAATTTCCCCTGAAATACAGAGCCTTCTTGACGCTCGTGCTGAGGCGAGAGCAAATAAGGATTGGGCAAAGTCTGACGAAATCCGTGATGCACTTAAGGAAATGGGCATCATAGTAAAGGATACTGCTCAGGGACAGCAGATTAGCTTTGAATAATGCTGTTTTTAGATACATTTAAGATTGGGGAAAAGCTTCCTCCTAATCAGTATTCGGCTTTAGAGCTTGCATATATCGGCGATGCGATTTACGAGATTTATGTTCGTACAATGATTATTGCGGACACAAACTGTCCTATGAAAAAGCTTCACAAGGAGGCTACAAACCTTGTGAAAGCCAAGGCCCAGGCTGATTATTTCAGGGCTATTGAGGGAATACTCACAGAGGAGGAAATGGCTGTTTTCAAAAGGGGCAGGAATACAAATTCAAGGCCACCTAAGAATGCAGACCTTATTGATTATAAAATTGCAACAGGCGTTGAGGCTCTTATAGGCTACACATACCTAAAAGGCGATGAGGACAGGCTTAATGTTCTCCTCGGCTACCTGAAAAAATAATTTTATAGCTTTACATATCCAGATTTGGAGGTAGAGTATGAAGAAAATTTTGATGACTATATTAGGGGCAACCCTGATGGGTTTATCCCTTAACTTGTTTTTAATTCCCGCGCAGATTTCTTCAGGGGGCGTTTCGGGTCTTTCCCTGAGTTTGAATGCGCTTTTGGGGATACCTGTAAGCTTCCTTATATTCGGACTTAATATTCCGCTATTTATATGGGGCTACAGAAGTTTTGATAAGAAATTTCTTGCACTTTCCTTTCTTGGAATGGCAGTTTTATCCCTGTCGTCGGAGATTATAGCTATTTCAGAGCCTATTACAGAGGATAGAATTTTAATGGCTGTTTTCGGCGGTGTTATATCGGGTCTCGGAATGGGAATTGTTTTTCGCGCAGGCGGGACAACAGGCGGAGCAGATATTGTTGTTAAAATCTTAAAGAATAAATATCCCTCATTTTCTACGGGGACGCTTATTCTTATAATTGATGCATTCACAATTGCTCTTGCGGGAGTTGTTTTTAAGGACTGGAATGTAATTTTATATTCTGTTCTTGAAATTTATATTGCGACTCACGTTATAGATATTACAGATGAAGGTATTAACCTTGCAAAGCTTGTGCTTATTATTTCTGATAATCCTGCTGAAATTTCTTCAGCTGTGTCGGACAAGCTTTCAAGGGGTGCAACCATCTTAAACGGTTATTCCCAATACAGCGGAAACGATAAGAATATTGTTTTGTGCGTTGTGAAGAAAAGAGAAATTACTAAACTTAAAAATATTGTGAAAGATACCGACAGAAACTCCTTTGTTATTATTTCTGATGCGAAAGAGGTTCTGGGGAACGGTTTTGTTATATAAGGAGGAGGAGATTTTATGAATTCCGTTATGGAAAAAAATCTTAAGCTTGCTGCGGCAGACATAAAGAAAATGGCACTTGAGGGAGTACATGCTGCAAAGGCAGGACACCCGGGCGGTTCCTTGTCTATTGCTGAAGTTCTTGCTTATTTATATCTTGAAGAAATGAAGGTAGACTCAAAAAATCCTAAAGACGAAAACAGGGACAGATTTGTTTTGTCAAAGGGACATTGTGCACCTGCTTTATACGGCGCTCTTGCACTTAAGGGCTTTTTGCCAAGAGAGGATATCAAGACTCTCCGTAAGGCAGACAGCTATCTTCAGGGACATCCTGATATGAAAGGTGTTCCCGGGGTTGATATGTCAACAGGTTCTTTAGGACAGGGCATTTCAGCTGCCTGTGGTATGGCACTTGCAGGGAAAATAAGCAATAAGGATTACAGAGTTTATACTGTTTTAGGTGACGGTGAATCCGAAGAAGGTCAGGTTTGGGAGGCTGCTATGTTTGCAGCTCACTATAAGCTTGACAATCTTGTTGCTTACCTTGACTTTAACGGTCTTCAGATTGACGGTGATATAACTGAGGTTATGAATCCAACTCCTCTTGATGAAAAATTTAAGGCTTTCGGATGGCACGTAATTGTAATTGACGGTCATAACTTTGAGGATATTGAAAAGGCATTTAATGAGGCTAAAACTGTTAAGGGAAAGCCTACATTTATCCTTGCAAAGTCTGTAAAGGGTAAGGGAGTTTCCTTTATGGAAAATCAGGCAGGCTGGCACGGTGTTGCTCCAAACGATGAGGAATATGCAAAGGCTGTTGCTGAGCTTGATGAATACATTGCTTCTTTAGGAGGTGTCAACTAATGAAATACGAAGTTGGTTCTAAAATCGCAACCCGTCAGGCATACGGCGATGCTTTGGCTGAATATGGCTGTGATGAAAATATTTTTGTTCTTGACGCTGACCTTTCAAAATCTACTAAAACTGATTCTTTTAAGAAGGTTTACCCTGAAAGATTTATAAATGCAGGTATTGCAGAGGGAAATATGATGTCTGTGGCGGCAGGTATTGCATCCTGCGGAAAGACTGTTTTTGCCAGTTCTTTCGCTATGTTTGCTGCAGGCAGAGCCTTTGAACAGATAAGAAATTCAATCGGTTATCCTAACCTTAACGTAAAAATCGGCGCAACTCACGCAGGCATTTCTGTTGGTGAGGATGGTGCTACACACCAGTGCCTTGAGGATATGGGCATTATGCGTACAATTCCTAATATGGTTATTATTAACCCTGCAGACGCAACAGAAGCAAGACTTGCTGTTAAGGCTGCAATCGACCATAAGGGTCCTGTTTACTTAAGATTCGGCAGACTTGCTGTGCCAACTGTTTTCGACGAAAGCTATAAGTTTGAAATCGGAAAGGGTGTTGAACTTAAGGCGGGAAATGATGTAACAATCGTTGCAACAGGTCTTATGGTGCCTTACGCTATGGAAGCGGCTGATGTTCTTGCGGAAAAGGGGATTTCAGCGAGAGTTGTAAATATGGCTACAATCAAGCCTATTGACAAAGATATTTTAATTAAGGCGGCAAAGGAAACAGGGGCTGTTGTTACAGCTGAGGAACATAACGTTATCGGCGGACTTGGTTCTGCTGTGGCAGAAGTTCTGGCTGAAAATGCACCTGTACCTATGAGAAGAGTGGGAACTCAGGACGTTTTCGGACGTTCAGGTACACCTGCTGCACTTTTAGAGCTTTACGGTCTTGACACAAAAACAATTGTGGCAAAGGCAGAGGAAGTTATTAAATTAAAATAAGAAGTTCACATATTTTTAACATTCCGGTGCTAAATTAGAAGTAGGAATACTTTTTTGGAGGTATCATTATGGACGAATTCAAAGATTTTTATGATAACACTCCCGAAGAAAATTCTTCGGGATTTTCCTTAGGGGAAACCCCTTTGGAAGAGGAGGTTGTGGCTGAAAAGCCGAAAAAGAAAAAGGGAAAAAAGCTTCTTACAGTTTTCATTATTCTTTTGATTGTGGGAGCATACATTTTCGGGAATATGATTGGCAGAGGCCTTATAAACTTTGAGGGAAAAAGAGTTCCTGTGAAAGAGGAAGAGTCTGTGCTTAACATTAACAGGGCAGATTTAACCCAACCGGGACTTACCACTGTAGAAATTGCAAAAAAGGCAGGCCCGTCTGTTGTAGGCGTGGTCTGTAAATCCTTGAATGCAACAGGCCTTTTCGGTCAGGCCTACGAAAGTCAGTCCTCGGGCTCGGGAATTATTCTCACAAAGGACGGTTACATTGTTACAAACAATCACGTAATTGAGGGCGCAAATTCCATTGTGGTCGTGCTTAACACAGGCTCAGAATACGAGGCAACTTTAGTTGGAACTGATGCAAAAACGGAGGTTGCTGTTTTAAAAATTAAGCCTGAGGAAGAGCTTACTGTGGCTGAAATCGGGGACTCGTCTGTTCTTGAAGTAGGGGAGAAGGCTGTTGCAATCGGCAATCCTCTCGGAATGGAATTCTTTGGAACTGTTACAGAGGGGATTATCAGCGCTGTGAACAGGACTGTTACTGTGGATGGCAAACAAATTAACGTTATACAGACTGATGCGTCCATAAACTCAGGTAATTCAGGCGGTGCTTTAATCAACCGCTATGGTCAGGTTGTTGGCATAAATACTGCTAAAATTTCAAGCGATATGGCAGAGGGGATGGGCTTTGCAATTCCTTTTGGGGATGCCCAGCCGATTATTGACGAGCTTATCAAAAACGGATATGTTACGGGCAGACCTATGATTGGTGTAAGCCTCCGTGATATAAACGAATATGTTTCCTATTATTATGACTGGCCTGTGGGTACACAGGTTATAGGTGTGTCCCCTGGCTCGGGAGCTGAGGAGGCAGGGCTTAAACAGGGTGATATTATCACAGGCATAGAGGGAACTAAAATTAAGACTGCTGACGAGCTTAACAAAAAGCGGGACGAATATAAAGCGGGGGATATTGTTGACCTTGAGGTTTATAAATATGCAACGGGGAAAACTGTTCATATAAAAGTAAGACTATCGGAGGATAAACCGCAGTAATATATAATGAAGCATAAAATCTGATTTTTCAGGTTTTATGCTTTTTTTTTGTAAATTTTTAGAATTTTTTTCAAAAAAGACTTGACTTTATTACTTTACTATGCTAAAATGATAAAGTAATAAATTGGTAATCAATTAAAACTAAAAATAAAGGGGTTTTTAAAAATGAAAAAGTTTACAAAAATTATCTCAATTTTAATGGCAGTTGCACTTCTTGCAACTATGTTTGCAGGCTGTGGCGCTGAAAAGACAGCTGTTGACTCTGAATACGTTGCAGAAGACGGAAAGATGATTATCGGCTACACAGACTACGCTCCAATGAACTACACAGACGAAAACGGCGAACTTGTTGGTTTTGATACAGAATTTGCTATTGCTGTTTGTGAAAAGCTTGGCTATGAACCTGAATTCGTTGAAATTGACTGGGATAACAAGTTTATCGCTCTTGAATCAAAGTCAATCGACTGTATCTGGAACGGTATGACAATCACAGACGAAGTTAAGATGAACTCAAACTGCACAAAGGCTTATGTTAAGAATGCACAGGTTGTTGTTATGACAGCTGAAAATGCTGCAAAGTATGCTACAGCTGAAGATATGAAGGACCTAAAGTTTGTTGCTGAAGCTGGCAGTGCAGGTGCTGCTGCTATCGAAGAACCTGGCTTTGAAAACTTCCTTGAAGTTGGCGCACAGTCAGATGCGCTTCTTGAAGTTGCTTCAGGCTCAGCTGACGCTTGTGTAATTGATATTACAATGGCTAACGCTATGACAGGCGAAGGCACAAGCTACGCAAACCTTACATCTACAATTGAACTTACAACTGAAGAATACGGTATCGCATTCAGAAAGGGTTCAGACCTTACAGAAAAGGTTAACGGAATTATTGATGAACTTAAGGCTGACGGCACACTCGATAAGCTTGCTGAAAAGTACAGCCTCACACTTGCACTTTAATATTTAATACAAATTAAAAAGGTCAAGGCAGTAGATTTATCTATTGCCTTGCCTTTGCGTTAAAAGGAAGATATTATGCTATTAAAAGTTACACTTAGCCTTCTTGAAGGAATGGCAGTCACAACCAAAATATTTGCGCTTACATTGCTTTTTGCACTGCCTTTGGGACTTATTATTAACTTTGGCTCGAGGTCAAAAATTGCCCCACTTCGTTGGCTTGTAAGAACATTCATCTGGATAATAAGAGGTACACCACTTATGCTCCAGCTTATAGTTATTTACTATGGACCTGGTCTTGCGGGAACATGGGCGCAGGGCGTTATAGCGGAGTCGGGAGGAAACTTTTTCCTTGACTGGCTTGCGAACTGGAGCGTATTTGACAGATTTTTGGCTGTTATGATAGGCTTTGTAATAAACTACGCCTGTTATTTTTCGGAAATTTACCGTGGCGGTATTGAATCAATCCCTGTTGGACAGTATGAAGCAGGTCAGGTTCTCGGTATGAAAAAGAACCAGATTTTCTTCAAAATTGTTCTTCCTCAGGTGATTAAGAGAATTGTTCCGCCTATGAGTAATGAAATTATTACTCTTGTTAAGGATACTTCCCTTGCAAGAATTATTATGGTTTATGAAATTATCTGGAATGCCCAGAAGTTTATTAAAACTGACGGTCTTATCTGGCCTTTGTTCTATTCAGGAGCATTCTACCTGTTGTTCAACGGTTTACTTACACTTCTTTTCGGCTACATTGAGAAGAAGCTGGATTATTACAAGGGTTAGGAGGTGGAGATATGCCTGTAATTTCTGCTAAAAATATTAAGAAAAGCTTTGGTAAACTTGAAGTTTTAAAAGACGTTTCAATGGAAATCAATGAGGGTGAGGTTGTTGCCATAATCGGCCCGTCAGGGTCAGGGAAAAGTACCTTTCTCCGTTCCCTTATCCATCTTGAAACTGTTGACAAAGGTACAATTATAATTGATGGTGACGCGGTTGTAAAGGATGGAGAATATATTAACAATGAAGTGACAAGAGAGGCTTATAAAAAGCTTGGTATGGTTTTCCAGAATTTTAATTTATTTCCTCACAAATCAGTTCTTGAAAATGTTATGCTTGCCCCTGTTATGGTAAACGGTGAAAGCCCTGATACTGCAAAGGAAAATGCTATTGAAATTCTTGATTCGGTTGGACTTAAGGACAAGATTTCTGCCTACCCATATCAGTTATCAGGCGGTCAGCAACAGAGAGTTGCCATAGCCCGTGCTCTTGCAATGAATCCACACCTTATGCTCTTTGATGAGCCTACATCGGCTCTTGACCCTGAGCTTACAGGTGAAATTCTTAAGGTTATCCGTGAGCTTGCAGAGAAGAAGATGACAATGGTTATCGTAACCCACGAAATTGAGTTTGCAAAATATGTTGCAGACAGAATTATCTTTATGGCTGACGGATACATAGTAGAAGAGGGTAGCGCTGAGGATGTTATTGACAATCCTCAAAACGAAAGAACAAAAGCTTTTATAAGCGGTTTCAGAAGATAAAAAGAAATAAAAAAGAGAGGCATTAGGCATCTTCGTTTAGGGATTAGCCAACTTGAAACTTTGCATTTATGGCGTTGTACTACGGAAAAAGCCTCGTTAATCCATACAGGATTAACTTCGTTTTTTGCCTTGTCCACCATCCAAAATGCTTTGTTTCAAGCAATA
>JAGAIJ010000005.1 GCA_017626595.1 Clostridia bacterium
ATCGCCTTTATGAAGATAGTCAATTATATCTGAAAAATGCTTGTGTTCAATTGTTTTATCGTTTCTATGAAGCACCATAAGTCTTGATGAGGCTCTGTCCTTAAGTGGAGTCTGAGCAATCAGTTCCTCGGGCAAATCATAGTAAAAATCCTTTGTGTTCATATAAAATCCTCTTAAAATGCGCACTCTAAATGAGTTCCTGTGTAATAATGTGTGAGAATATCCTCATAGTCAAAACCGGCCTCAGCCATTCCCTTTGCTCCGTACTGGCTCATACCAACGCTGTGTCCCCAGCCCTCGCCAATAAATGTGAAAACATCGGAGCTTCCGCCTGTTTCTGTAACAGAATAAGCTGTCTGCTGATAGCCGTTTGTAGTATAAACTGTGTCCTTTGAAACAGTCTGTATTGTACCGTCAGCTGTAATTACAGAAATTGTGTCAACCTCTTTTGTAGCTGACTTATTTCCGTCTGACACCTTAACGGTAGGTATATCTGTATATCCGCCGTTAGTAATCTTAAAAGCTGTGCTGTATGTACATTCAGGGAAAACTGCACGGCAATTATCACGGTAGAAAACCTTATTGCCGTTTGTTCCGTAAACTGTAAGCTCAACAACGTGTCCGTCGTCGCTGTATTTTGTAACTTTAATATCAGTTACATTTCCTATATTATAATTTTTTGAATTCATAATTTCTGTGGCGCGTGCCTTTGTTAAAGTCTTTGTCCACTTTCCATTATAAACATTATCTGTATCTTCATACTCGTTTGAAACTGAAACAAGGTATGGATATGGTGTTCCCCATACATATTCCACGGAAGCTGTTCTCTCTCCAATTGATGAAGAGTAAACAGTGTTACAAAGCTCTTCCTTATAGAATAAAAGTTCTCCCGATGTTTCGTCAACAGGCGCATAAGAGCCCTGTCCCTCAGCTGTAATTCCCGAATAAACCTGACAGCAGGTTGTATTACAAACATCAAAGCCCATTGAATTATGGTGATTATAATGTCTTACAGCATAATTTCTCGCACAAACAGCCTGTGCTTTAAGTGCCTCTTTAGGCCAGCTTGGTGACATTTCTCTTGATATTACACCGTACAAATAATCATCAAGTTTTAAAACATTTACAAGGGTAATATTTTCCCCTGAAATTCTTTTTAGGTCAACTCCGCCTCGGAATTTCTGTCCGTTTACAGAAATAATCCCATTATCAGGCACAACGCCTGCACCGTTTTTAGTTGTATCCATAATGAGAAGTTTTTTATTATTTGAAGAAACAACAACCTTATTTGAAACAGAGCTTACAACTGTTCCGTCAATACCCTGATTATCCATTTCCCAGAAAGCATCGTTTTCGTTTTCAAAACTGCCGTACCATACTTCAATATTTGAACCATTTGTGTATATGAACGCCTGGTCACCATAGCTATACATAAGGTCAACAGCATCAGCAATATTATCAACAGATAAAACTTTTATATGATAAGCCATTGATTCAGATGTGGATACTTTGATTGTATCAGCATCAGTATAATAGAAATCAACAAAAACTCTGCCGTTATAATAGCCCAGTTCAAACCCGTCATCAGATGTCAATGTAAATTCACCTTTAGCATTTGAACCATAAAAAAGCCCAACACGAACAGTATCGGAGTATGACACAGCCGATACCATATTAGGCATTATAATCAATATTAAAATGAGTGCTAAAATACCAACAATTTTTTTCATTTTCACACCTCATACTACATATACACTTATATAATAACATAAAATTTCGAAAAATTATATTAAATTTCTGTTACAAATGAATAAATTTAATAAAAAAATTGACTTTTAGGCATAGATAACATATAATTTATATAGAAATTTTTAGGGGGTTTTTAAGATGAAAACATTTAGAGTTGGCATCATTGGTGCTACAGGAATGGTTGGACAGAGATTTATTACTCTTCTGGAAAATCATCCTTGGTTTAATATTGAGCTTCTTGCTGCTTCTTCAAGAAGTGCAGGCAAAACATACACAGAGGCTGTTGGAAGCCGTTGGCTTATGAGCACACCTATGCCTGAAAAGGTTAAAGATATGATTGTTTATGATGCAGAAAAGGATATTGATAAAATTGCAGAATCTGTTGATTTTGTTTTCTGCGCTGTAAATATGAAAAAGGATGAAATTAAGGCTCTTGAAGAAAAGTACGCTAAGGCTGAAATTCCTGTAATTTCAAACAACTCAGCACACCGTCACACAGATGACGTGCCTATGGTTGTTCCTGAAATCAACCCTGAACACATTGAAATTATCAATGCACAGAGAAAGCGTCTTGGTACAAAGCGCGGATTTATTGCAGTTAAGTCAAACTGTTCAATTCAGAGCTATGTTCCTGCTCTTCACCCACTTATGAAGTACGGTGTTGAAAATGTACTTGCATGTACATATCAGGCAATTTCAGGTGCAGGTAAAAACTTTGAAACATGGCCTGAAATGGTTGACAACCTTATTCCATACATAGGTGGCGAAGAAGAAAAATCAGAACTCGAACCACTTAAGGTTTGGGGTAAGATTGAGGGCGACAAAATTGTTGACGCAACTACACCAAATATTACAACACAGTGCTTAAGAGTTCCTGTTTCCGACGGACACACTGCTGCTGTATTTGTATCATTCAAGAATAAGCCATCAATCGAAGATATTAAGAAAGACTGGAAAGAATTTGCAGGAGTTCCACAGGAGCTTGAGCTTCCATCTGCTCCAAAGCAGTTCTTAAATTACTTTGAAGAGGCTGACCGTCCACAGGCAAAGCTTGACCGTGATATGGAAAAGGGTATGGCTGTTTCAATCGGCAGATTAAGAGAAGACAAACAGTTTGACTATAAGTTTGTTTGTCTTTCACACAATACTTTAAGAGGTGCTGCAGGCGGTGGCGTATTACTCGCCGAACTTCTCGCAGCTAAGGGTTATTTAGACTAATTTTTTCCAGGGAGGGATTTTAGATGAAGAAACCTATTTTTGTTGGTTCAGCAGTTGCACTTGTTACACCATTTGATGAAAAGGGAGTAAACTTTAAGAAAATTGAAGAGCTTGTTGAATACCATATTGCTCATAAAACTGATGCAATCGTAGTGTGTGCTACAACAGGCGAAGCTCCGACTCTTGAAGATGATGACCACAAGAAAGCTTTGCTTACTGCAGTTCAGACTGCAAAAGGCAGAATTCCTATTATTGCAGGAACAGGAAGTAACTACACAGACCACGCAATCATGATGTCGCAGTATGCTGAAGAAATCGGCTGTGACGGCGTTCTTCTTGTAACTCCATACTATAACAAAACAACACAAAGAGGTCTTTATCAGCATTTCAAGGCTATTGCAGAATCCACATCTCTTCCTATTATTTTATATAATATTCCCGGAAGAACTGCTGTAAACATTTCTCTTGAAACCTATATTGCTCTTGACAAATTCCCGAACATTGTTGGTGTTAAAGAGGCAACAGGAGATGTGGCTTTAGCCTCAAGAATTATAAATAATACAGATTTTAATGTTTATTCAGGTAATGACGATATTATTGTTCCGATTATGTCAGTAGGTGGCAAGGGTGTTATCTCCGTTGTTGCAAACATTATGCCTGAGGAAACACACAATGTATGTATCGACTACCTAAACGGTGAAACTGAAAAATCAAGAAAACAGTTTTTGTCAATGCTTGATTTAATTGACTCCCTCTTCTGTGAGGTTAACCCTGTTCCAATCAAAACTGCAATGAATATTTTAGGTTTTGATGTTGGCGGTGTAAGACTTCCTCTTTTTGAAATGGAAGATAAAAATATTGAGAGACTTAAAAATTCTCTTAAAAAATGTAATTTGATTTAAGGTTGTGATTTACAAATGACAAGCATCTTACTCTGTGGTGCAAACGGCAAAATGGGAAGGGCTGTTGATTCAATCGTAACAGCTGATAACGATGCAAAAATCGTTGCAGGAATTGATTTGATTGACAACGGAAACAGTTATCCTGTCTATATGAGCATCTATGATGTAAAGGAAAATTTTGATGTAATTATTGACTTTTCCCACCCATCAGTTACAGACTCAATTTTAGACTATGCAAAGGAAAATAATATTCCTGCAGTTATCTGTACCACAGGACTTTCCAAGGAACAGATTTCAAAAATTGAGTTCTATTCAAAGGAAGTTCCCCTCTTCTTCTCTGCTAATATGTCAATCGGCATAAACCTGCTTATTGATTTGGTTAAGAGAGCATCACGAATTTTAGAGGAAAACTTTGATATAGAAATTATTGAAAAGCATCACAACTTAAAGCTTGATGCTCCGTCAGGCACAGCTCTTGCTATTGCAGACGGGATTTCTGAAGCTGTATCATTCAATCCTGAATATGTTTACGACAGACATTCAGTGAGAAAAAAACGTGATAAGGCTGAAATCGGTATTCACTCAATGAGAGGCGGTACAATCGTCGGTGAACACTCTGTAATCTTTGCAGGAAACAACGAAGTGATTGAAATTAATCACTCTGCAACTTCTAAGGAAGTCTTTGCAGTCGGAGCCGTGAAAGCTGCAAAGTTTATGAAAGGAAAACCTTCGGGACTATACAATATGACACAGCTTATAGCTGAAAGCTAAATATAAGCACCTGAGAAATCAGGTGCTTTTTTGTAACTTTTTGTCGATTTTATCATAGTATATCTCGAAAGGACAGTGATATTTATGGTAAGAAATGATATAAAATTGCCGGAAAAAATGCTTCTCGGCTACCAGTATGTACCAATTCAGATTGCTGAGGAGAGAAATCTCTATTCAGCTGAAAACGGTCTTGATAGAGGTACAATCTTCCCACGCCTTGACCTGCCTTTAGGTGTATATGGAAAACAGCGTGGCGAAAAGGAGGACAAAAAGTAATGACTGAAAGGGAAAAATTACAGAAACAATTTTTAGCATACCAGTTCGCAGCACACGAATGGAATCTGTATCTTGATACACATCCTGACGATGTGCTTGGAATTGCAATATTTAAACAGATGCGAGATAAAGCAAATGAATTAAGACAGGAATATCAGGAAAAGTTTGGTCCCCTCACAGCTTGTGCAGTCTCAAACTCAGAATACTGGGAATGGATAGATATGCCATGGCCATGGGACCAGAATTAAGGAGGTGTAGAAAATGTGGCAATACCAGAAAACCTTGCAGTATCCAGTTAAAATTAAAAATGCAAACCCAAAACTTGCAAGTTTTATAATCAGCCAGTACGGTGGTGCGGATGGTAAATGTTTGAGTAAAAATCACTTCCAAAACACGCATTTTATCGTTTTTCCGTCTTTTCCGCCTTTGACAATTTCTTTGAAAATTGTTCTTGCCATATTGTTCTTTTCAA
>JAGAIJ010000044.1 GCA_017626595.1 Clostridia bacterium
GATGAACTTAAGGAAAACATAGGCTCCGGCGGAATGATACAGCTTAACAAAAAACAGTATATGATAAGCTTTGCCGAGGATAAAGAGGAAATTATAAAGAGTATAATAGGAAAGTATATCTGCAGGAAATACAGGGAAAAGATTATTTTTACAATTTCAATTTTAAATCACGGTGAAATAATCTCGCTTATGTGGGAAGAATTTTATGATTTCATAAAAGGACTAAAAAATTTTGATAAAATACTATATGAAATAGTTGTAAATGAACTTAAAAATTACTTTTTTATAAATAACACATTGAATTTAGATGGCTTTGTAAAATTCAGGATAACAAACCATTTAAATGAGATTGAAAACAGCGTGGAAGAAGCTTACAGAGCCTTTCTGATTAAAAATTTTGTTTATTAAAAAAATTAGCGAAAAGTGTTGACAAATATATTAAAGAAGATTATAATAATTTGTAATGTAAATAGATAAAAATGATGACCGGAAACAAGTAGGTCAGTGTGGAGTTTTGAGAGAGTTGCCGGAGGCTGCGAGGCAATGACGAAAGCTGATTGAATACATTCTGCGAGTTGTGCACCGAAAGGAAATGAGTAGGCTGCATCGGGCGTTCCCGTTATAGAACTAAGGTATGTTTGTACCTGATAAGGCTGTTGCTGTGAGGTAATGGCGAACTGAGGTGGTACCACGGAATTTTCCGTCCTCTGTTGATACAGAAGGACGGTTTTTTTATACCTCGTTACAGATTTACATTTATTTTTCGTATATTATTTAGCTGATATAAAATATTGTTGTCATGGCTTATGCTTTGACTAAAAGTAAAGGAGAATAGTAATGCCTATTACAGACATACTTAAGAAAAATGCAGATTTCTACCCTGCTGACACAGCGCTGATAGAAATCAATCCTACCCATGAAAATCAGGGGAGAATGACCTGGAGAGAGTATTCACTTATCGAAGCAAATCCAAGTCAGGCATACAGAAAAGAAATCACATGGAGCCAGTTCAATAAAAACGCAAACAGAACTGCAAACCTTTTACTTTCCCGCGGAATAAAAAAGGGAGATAAGGTTGCAATCCTTTTAATGAACTGTATCGAGTGGTTGCCGATTTATTTTGGCGTGCTTAAAACAGGTGCTCTCGCAGTGCCTCTTAATTACAGATATTCCTCTGATGAAATCAAGTACTGTCTGGATTTAGCAGATGCAGATGTAATTATCTTCGGTCCTGAATTTATCGGACGAGTTGAGGAAATCTGTGACAGATGCCCAAAGGTTAAGATGTGGCTTTATGTAGGCGGAGATTGTCCTACTTTTGCTGAAAGCCATGAACAGCTCGTAAAGTATGCATCCTCAAAGAATCCTGAGGTTGAGCTTACAGACGACGACTTTGGTGCAATCTATTTTTCATCTGGTACAACAGGCTTCCCAAAGGCAATTTTACATAAACACAGAAGCTTAATGCACGCAGCTATGACTGAGCAGGCACACCACTCACAGACAAAGGATGACGTATTCCTCTGTATTCCGCCCCTTTACCATACAGGTGCCAAGATGCACTGGTTCGGTAGCTTTATAATGGGCGGTAAGGCAGTTCTTCTTAAGGGAATTAAGCCTGAATGGATTTTAAAAGCAGTATCAGAAGAAAAATGTTCTATTGTATGGCTTTTAGTTCCGTGGGCACAGGATATTTTAGATGCAATTGAAAGAGGCGAAATAAATCCTGAAGACTATGAACTTGGTCAGTGGAGACTTATGCATATCGGTGCACAGCCTGTTCCGCCAAGTTTGATTAAGAGATGGAAAAAGTACTTCCCGAATCACGCTTATGATACAAACTACGGTCTTTCCGAGTCAATAGGACCTGGTTGTGTTCATCTTGGCGTTGAAAATGAACATAAGGTTGGCGCAATCGGTAAGGCAGGCTTCGGCTGGGAAACAAAGATTGTTGACGGAAACAGAAACGAGGTGGCTAAAGGCGAGGTTGGTGAACTTGCAGTCAAAGGCCCTGGCGTTATGACAGAGTATTATAAAGACGAAAAGTCCACAAAGGAAGTTTTGGAGGACGGCTGGCTCTTTACAGGAGATATGGCACAGGAGGATAAAGATGGATTTATCTATCTTGTTGACAGAAAGAAAGACGTTATTATTTCAGGCGGTGAAAACCTTTACCCTGTGCAGATTGAAGACTATTTAAGAAAGTGCGATAAGATAAGCGACGTTGCCGTAATCGGTCTTCCTGATGCAAGACTTGGAGAAATTGCAACAGCAATTATTCAGGTAAAAGAGGGAATGGAAATGACTGAAGCAGAGGTTGAAGATTTCTGCTCAGCTCTTCCAAGATATAAAAGACCGAGAAAGGTAATTTTCGCAGACGTACCTAGAAACCCAACAGGTAAAATTGAAAAGCCTGTTTTAAGAAAGAAATACTGCGGAGAATCCGTAGTAGCACAGCAGAACGAAATTCAGGAGGGTTAAAATATGAAGAAATTATTGCTTGGAAACGCAGCTGTAGCCCGTGGTGCTTATGAAGCAGGGGTTAGAGTATGCTCCTCATATCCTGGCACACCAAGTACCGAGATAACAGAGGAAATAGTTAAATTTGATAAAGAAGAAGTTTACGCAGAGTGGGCGCCAAACGAAAAGGTTGCAGCGGAAGTTGCAATCGGTGCGTCAATCGGCGGTGCAAGAGCTATGAGCTGTATGAAGCACGTAGGTCTTAACGTTATGGCTGACCCTGTGTTTACAGTAAGTTATACAGGCGTAAACGGCGGTCTTGTGTTCTGCGTAGCAGACGACCCTGGTATGCACTCATCCCAGAACGAACAGGATTCAAGACATTATGCAAAGGCTTCAAAGATTGCAATGCTTGAACCGTCAGATTCAGAGGAATGTAAGGAATTTACAAGAAAAGCCTTTGATTTATCAGAAGAATATGACACTCCTGTGTTTATAAGATTATCTACAAGAGTTTCCCATTCCCAGAGCTTGGTTGAGCTTAAGGATAGAGAAAATAAGGAAATCACGCCTTATGAAAAGAATATACCGAAGTTTGTTATGATGCCTGCAATGGCAAAGGCAAGACACGTTGTAGTTGAAGAAAGAATTGAAAAGCTTAAGGCTCTTGCTGAAACAGATGCTTTTAATAAGACAGAAATAAATGATACAAAAATCGGCGTAATTACAAGCGGTATAGCTTATATGTACGCAAAAGAAGCTTTAGGCGATAAGGTTTCATATCTTAAACTTGGAATGGTTTACCCACTCCCTGAAAAGCTTATAAAGGACTTCTCTGAGAAGTTTGATAAGGTTTATGTAATCGAAGAACTTGACCCTGTAATCGAAGACCATTGCAAAGCTATCGGCGTAGATGTAATCGGCAAGGAAAAGTTTACTTTACTTGGCGAATATACACCGTCAATGATTAAAAAAGTTGTACTTAACGAAGATGCACCTGAATGTGCAGAACTTCAGGAGAATATTCCAATCAGACCGCCTGTAATGTGTGCAGGCTGTCCACACAGAGGAACATTCTATGTACTTAAAAAGCTTGGACTTGTAGTTTCAGGCGATATTGGTTGTTATACATTAGGCGCAGTAGCCCCACTCCAGTCCGTTGATACAACAATCTGTATGGGCGCGTCAGTGTCAGCAGCTCACGGTATGGCAAAGGCAAGAGGTGCTGAGTTTAATAAGAAGCTTGTTTCAGTTATCGGTGACTCAACCTTTATGCACTCGGGTATCACAGGTTTAGTTGATATAGTTTATAATAAGGGCAATAATACTGTAATTATCCTTGATAATTCAATCACAGGTATGACAGGCCATCAGGATAATCCTACAACAGGAATGACAATAAGAAAAGAACCTACAAAGCAGGTTGACTTAATTGCACTCTGTAAAGCTGTGGGGATTGACCATATAACAGTTGCAGACCCATTTGATGTTAAGAATTTTGAAAAGGTAGTTAAGGAAGAGGTTAATAGAGAAGAACCGTCCGTAATTATCGCACAGAGACCTTGTGCGCTTTTAAAGTCAGTTAAATACACAGGCCACTGCACAATTACAGATAAGTGTAAAAAGTGTAAGATGTGTATGAAGCTTGGATGTCCTGCTATTTCAGCAGATGGCGACGGCGTTAAGATTGACTTAAATCAGTGTAACGGCTGTGGTCTTTGTATAAATGTATGTCCTTTTGATGCTATTTCTAAGGAGGAAAACTAACGCGATAAATCGCGCTAGTTTCTGCGAATGATTTTATAGCACCGCCAATATTCGTATCCGCTGGATACGAAAGGCGATGTGCATAATTTCCATTATACGCCTTATCTGCCCACAGGTAAGCGTATAAAATACCAAAAAATGTGGGCAGAAAGGCTATGGAAATTAACCATGAACATAATGATAGTAGGTGTAGGCGGACAGGGTACCCTCCTTGCAAGCCGAATTTTAGGTAATACAGTTATAAACGAAGGTTTCGATGTAAAAGTTTCCGAAGTACACGGAATGAGTCAGAGAGGTGGCTCCGTTGTAACTTATGTTAAATTTGGTGATAAGGTTTTCTCTCCTGTAATTGATAAGGGCGAGGCAGATATCATTCTTGCTTTTGAAATGCTTGAAGCATACAGAGCAATGCCTTTCCTTAAAAAAGGCGGAAAAATGATTGTAAATAACCAGAAAATCAACCCAATGCCTGTTATAATCGGTGCAACAGAGTATCCTGAAAATATCGGTGATAAGCTCCGTGAAAATATTGATTTAACAGAGGTTGAAGCTTTAGAAATTGCCAAAGAGGCAGGAAACTCAAAGGCGGTTAACGTAGTTTTAATCGGTGTAATGGCGAAGAATACAGATATTGCCTATGAAAAATGGGTTGAAACAATTAAGACAACAGTTCCTGAAAAATTCCTTGATGTAAACCTTAAGGCTTTTGAAATGGGATATAACTTATAAGAAAGAAGGACAAAATATGTCAATGTGGCAGAGAGATATTGAAACCATGCCAAGAGAAGAGCTTGTAAAGCTCCAGGGTGAAAGACTTAAATGGCAGGTTAAAAGAATGTATGAAAATGTTGAACTTTTCAGAAACCGAATGGACGAAAAAGGCTTAAAACCTGAGGATGTTCAGGGTGTAGAAGACCTTAAAAAGCTTCCGTTTTCATATAAAAATGACTTGAGAGATTGCTATCCTTACGGTCTTTTTGCAGTTCCAATGAGTGAAATCAGGAGAGTTCACGCCTCATCAGGCACAACCGGTAAGCAGATTGTAGTTGGTTACACAGAAAATGACCTTGATATGTGGGCAGATTGCTTTGCAAGAATGCTTAAAGCTGTTGGCGCAGACGAAAATTCTTTTGTTCATGTAGCCTACGGTCTCGGACTTTTCACAGGCGGTTTCGGTGCTCATGACGGCGCAGTAAAAATCGGTGCAACTGCAATTCCTATTTCTGCAGGAAACACACAAAGACAGATTAAAACAATGATTGACTTCGGTTCAACAGTTCTTTGTTGTACCCCGTCTTATGCTCTTTATTTAGCTGAAGCTGCAGAAGAAATGGGCGTTTTAGACCAGCTCAAGCTCAAGGCAGGTATCTTTGGTGCAGAGCCATGGACAGAGGAAATGCGTAAGGAAATCGAAAGAAAGCTTAATATCAAGGCTTATGATATCTACGGACTTTCTGAAATTTTAGGACCTGGTGTATCTTATGAATGTGAATGTCAGTGCGGTATGCACATCTGCGAAGATAATTTTATTGCGGAAATCATTGACCCTGACACAGGCGAGGTACTTCCTGAGGGTTCAAAGGGTGAACTTGTATTTACAACTATTACAAAAGAGGGCTTCCCTGTAATAAGATACAGAACAAGGGATATCTGTTCACTTAATTATGAGCCTTGTAAGTGCGGACGAACACATATAAGAATGAATAAGCCACAGGGCAGAAGTGACGATATGATGATTATCAGAGGTGTAAATGTATTCCCATCGCAGATTGAAGAAGTGCTTCTTAAAGTTGGAAATCAGGTTACACCAAACTACCAGATTATCATTGACAGAGAAAATAATACTGACGTATTTGAAATCAATGTTGAAATGAGTGAAAATCTTTTAGCCGACAGTGTTAAGGCAATTGAAAAGATTGAAAAACAGATTACAGCAGAGCTCCGTTCAACACTTGGAATTGGTCCAAAGGTAAGACTTGTAAACCCTAAGTCAATCGAACGTAGCGAGGGCAAGGCAAAGAGAATTATAGACAGACGAAATTTAGTTGGAGGTAATAAATAATGAGAATTAAACAGCTTTCAATTTTCGTAGAAAATAAATTCGGACGACTTGAACAGATTATTGATGATATCAGTAAAAACGGAATAAATATCAGTGCTTTATCCCTGGCTGATACAACAGATTTTGGTATTTTAAGACTTATTGTTGATGATATTGATAAAGCAAGATCAATCCTTAAGGAACAGGGTGTAATATCTAAAATTTCAGAGGTTTTAGCTGTCGTTATTGAGGATGAATGCGGTGGACTTTCCAAGGCACTTAAGGTTCTCGGCGATGCAGAAATCAGCGTAGAATATATGTATGCCTTTGTAGGTCAGGTGTCAGGCAAAGCCCTTATGGTATTCCAGACAGATGATGACGAAAAAGCAGAAAATGTATTTGTTGATAACCATATTGAAATGGTTAAGCCATCTGATGTTTACAGAATTAAGGAGTAAAATATGAATATCACTTTTTCAGAGAAAATGAGTAAAATAAAGGGTTCTGCAATAAGAGAAATCTTTAAGGTTGCAGGAGACCCGTCATATATTTCTTTAGCAGGCGGAAACCCGTCTCCTGATACATTCCCTAATGTTGAGCTTTCAAAAATAGCTGAAAAGTATCTTGCTGAAAACCCTGTTTTATCTCTGCAGTACGGTGTGACAGAGGGTTATATGCCACTTCGTGAGGCAGTTAAAAACCGTCTTAGAAACAGAGAAAATATTGGCACAGAAAATGACGATTTGATTATTGTTTCAGGCGGACAGCAGGGCATTGAGCTTTGCTCAAAGTGTCTTCTTAACGAGGGGGATGTTGTAATAGTTGAAGAGCCAAGCTTTATCGGTGCGCTTAACTGTTTCCGTTCCTTTAATGCAAAGCTTGTAGGCGTTTCAGTGGAAGAAGACGGAATGAATATTGAGGAGCTTGAGAGAAAGATTGCTGAAAATGATAATGTAAAAATTATCTATACAATCCCAACTTTCCAGAATCCGTCAGGCAATACAATGAGCCTTGAGAAGAGAAAGAAGCTTTATGAGGTTGCCCTTAAGAATAATATAATTATTATTGAGGATAACCCTTATGGAGAGCTTACTTTTGACGGAGAAAAAGTACCTACAATCAAGTCCTTTGACACAGAGGGTATTGTTTTATACGCAGGTTCATTCTCAAAGGTGCTTGCACCTGGTATGAGAATAGGCTTCTGTATGGGTTGTAAGGAGCTTATCGGAAAAATGGTTGTAGCCAAGCAGGTTTCCGATGTTCATACACCAATGATTACACAGCTTATGGCTTATGAATTTATAGAAAACTATGATCTTGACGGAAATATTGAAAAGGCTAGAAAACTCTATGCCCATAAATGTGACGTAATGATTAAAGCAATGGATAAATATTTCCCTGACACAGTAAAATATACAAAACCAAAGGGCGGAATTTTCATCTGGTGCACACTGCCTGAGGGCTTTGATTCAATTGATGTTTCCAAGGAATGTATGAAAGAAAAGGTAGTTTTTGTACCGGGCAGTACATTTATGGTTGATATGGAAAAACCTTGCAATTCTTTCAGATTAAATTATTCCACAATGGATGATGAAAGAATAGAAAAGGGA
>JAGAIJ010000006.1 GCA_017626595.1 Clostridia bacterium
AATTCCGGAGGCTTTATCTTTTTAACCTAATTTCTTTTCAAGTAAATCAGCAAGCATTCTTGCCTTTTCAGTAATAACATCAACGTCTTTGCCTTCAATCATAACTCGAACAAGAGGTTCTGTGCCTGATGGTCTGATTAAAACTCTGCCTGTTGAAGCAAATTCTTCTTCCATAGCAGAAATCACAGCCATAATTTCAGCATCTTCCTTATACTTTTCCTTGTTTTCGTTCTTGATTTTAGCGTTGATTAAAACCTGTGGGAATGTATCCATTACAGTAGCAAGTTCAGCCATAGTCTTACCTGTTCTCTTAACAACAGATAAAAGCTGAAGACCAGTTACTAAACCGTCGCCAGTTGTGTTATGTTCAAGGAAAATAACGTGTCCTGACTGTTCACCGCCGATTGAATATCCCTCTTTAAGCATTTCTTCAAGAACATATCTGTCCCCAACCTTTGTTTTAGGGATATTAACGCCATTCTTTTCACCCATAACAAAAAGTCCAAGGTTACTCATAACAGTAGCTACAATTGCATTTTTAGCGAGAATTCCGCGTTCTTTCATATCAAGACCGCAGATTGCCATAATCTTATCACCGTCAACAAGTTCACCGTTGCTATCAACAGCCAGAACTCTGTCTGCGTCGCCGTCAAATGCAAGACCGCCTACAAAGTCGCCATTCTTAACAAGCTCCATAAGACCCTCAATATGAGTTGAACCACAATTGTTGTTAATGTTAATTCCGTCAGGTGTGTTATTAATAACTGTAACCTCAGCACCAAGTCCCTTAAGAGTTTTTTCAGCTGTCATTGATGATGCACCGTTAGCACAGTCAATAGCAATCTTCATACCGCTGAAATCAACATCAATTGTTGATTTTGCAAATTCAATATACTTATCGCAAAGTGAATAATCGTATGTAACATTACCAACCTTTTCGTGAGTTGGATTTTCAATTTCAACAGCATTATCTAAGATAATTGCTTCGATTTCTTCTTCAATTTCATCGCTGAGCTTATAACCTGTTCCGCTGAAATACTTAATTCCGTTATGTTCAAAAGGATTGTGTGATGCAGAAATCATAACCCCTGCGTCAAAACCCTCAGTTCTAACGAGATAAGCAATAGCAGGTGTAGGAATAACGCCTGAAATTACAACGTCAGCACCAACAGAACACATACCTGCAACCAAAGCACATTCCAAAAGAGGACCTGAAATTCTTGTATCACGTCCCACAAGAATTTTAGCGCGTCCGTTTGCATGCTTTGTAAGTACATAAGCGCCTGCACGGCCAATACTGTACGCAAGTTCAGGAGTGAGTTCTGTATTAGCAACACCTCTAACTCCGTCTGTTCCAAATAATCTTCCCATAAAGATTCCTCCAAAGAATTTATTTTTAATAAATACAAGGTAATTATATTCCAAAAATTTTCATTTGTCAATTATTTTAAGTATATTGATACCTTCATTGCTGTCTTAATTCCGTCAATTGCAGCACTCATAATGCCTCCAGCGTAGCCTGCACCCTCTCCTGCAGGGAATAAACCGTGAAAGCCCTGCGCTTCTCCTGTTTCATCTCTGACAATACGGAGTGGAGCTGATGTCCTCATTTCAACACCTGTGAGTACTGAACCACAATCAGTATATCCCTTTATTTTTCTGTTGAAATCAACAAGTCCATCACATAACCCATCAACAATAAATTCAGGCAGACATTTTCTTAAATCTGCAAATCTTGTATTGCCGTTATAGGACGGAAATATATCTTCAAAGCCTTTGCTCACTCTGTCATAGAGAAAATCCTTTGCAAGCTGAACAGGTGCAGAATAATCTCCACCGCCCTGAATAAAGGCAAGCTTTTCGTATTTACACTGAAACTCAATCCCATCCATAGGGTTATTATTGAAATCTTCAGGTCTAACATTAACAACAATTGCAGAGTTTGAATTATCCGCCATTCTTGCGTGCTCACTCATCCCGTTAACACAGAGCATCCCCTCTTCCGATGAGGCATTAACAACTGTCCCACCGGGGCACATACAGAAAGAAAAACAGTTTCTATCCCCGTTAAATGTGAGCTTGTAATCGGCTGTCGGTAAAATATTCTCCTTTGCAATTTCACCGTATTGGGACATATTTATAAAATCCCTCTTATGCTCAATTCTCACACCTGCAGCAAAAGGCTTCGCCTCCATTACAACGCCCTTTTTATAGAGCATATTATAGGTATCTCGACTGCTGTGACCGATTGCAAGAATTAAGGAATCACAGCTTATTTTCTCCTCATCCGTTTCAACATATGAAATCTTATCTCCCGCAAAACCTATATCCTTTACACAGGAATTAAACCTAACTTCTCCCCCAAGAGAGATAATTTCCTCACGGATATTTTTAATTATTCCACGAAGTAAATCAGTGCCGATATGTGGCTTTGAAAGGTACATAATTTCCTCAGGTGCACCATATTTCACAAAAGTTTCAAGAACGAACTTTTGCATAGGGTCGCCAATTCTCGTTGTGAGCTTTCCGTCAGAAAAAGTTCCTGCTCCACCCTCGCCAAACTGTATGTTTGACTGTGGATTTATAATAGAATTCTTTTGAGAATTTATTATAGTTCTGTGTCTTGAATCAACATCCTCGCCACGCTCTAAAATTACAGGCTTATAGCCGTGTCTTGCAAGAATAAGACCTGCAAATAAACCGCAAGGGCCCATGCCCACAATGACAATTTTTTTATCATTATGAGGTGCATTAAGGATAACCTCTTCTGTTTCCTTATACAGCGTCACATCTTTAAATTTTTCGGCATTTTTCTTTGTGTCACCCACAACAGAATAAACGTAATGGATATCGTTTTTACGCCTTGCGTCAATAGATTTTTTATAAATGCCGATATTATCCAAATCGTGAATTTTTTCCTGTGAAGCCATTATAACATCTTCAAAAGTATGAATAACAGGAACTTTTATATTATTCAAAATAATTTTCATAACATTCTCCATAAAAATTTAGATTCGACAAAAATGCCGAATCTAAAAAATTACTTTTTAATTAATGCAACATTCTGTATATTACCCTTAATCTTAACACCTTCAGGAATTACAAGGGATACAACAAGTCCGTTTGCAAGTGAAGACCTGTCAACAGGAACTGTATAAATCGCTTCAATTGCCTCAAGGTCAAAATCAGGGAATTCAGAGTATATAGCTACAGTTTTCGGGTTGGTTTCATAATCCTTTTTCGTTGAAGAATCAAGGGAAATTTCAACAGGAACTTCCTTAACCTTCTTCACAGGACAAATAACCTTAACAAAATCAGTATTAACAATAACATTCTGATAAATTACATCATCCTTTGGAATTTTCTTTCCGTTTTTACCTGTAAAATAAAGGGATGACTCAATTTCAATATCTTCGTTTTCACCGTTAAAATCAAGGTCAACACATACAGATGAAATCTGTGAAAGAACAGTTTCAGAGCCCTTTAAAATAACCTTTGAAGGCTCAGCAACAATAGTACCGTAAATATATTCATCAGCAACCTGACCTATTTTATTAACAGTAACCCTCTTTGTTTCGCTTATCATTTTTTCAATAATAATATTAACAGAACCCGGTGTCTGTTTTGAAATTGTAACAGAGCTTTCATAAGGGCTAGATAAATTTACAGCAATATTTCTCTCTCCTACTCCTGAAATCCCCTCAAGGTTAACAGTTGCAAGAATATCATTTTCATCAATGCCTGCAAGCTTATTTCTGCTTCCGCTTATCTTAACATCAACATATTCCGCAGAAATACTTTCTACTGCAAGATTCTGCTCAGTAAGAGATTCCTGTGACACGTACTTGATTGGAACATTGTCAATAGACTTTGTAACAGGTGGGTCAACAATAATAATAATGTAAAACCATAAGATAATTGCAACTATAAAGGAGATAACTTTAAGCACAGAGTTTTTAGCGAAAAATTCTTTCATTAGTTTCTCCCCCTCTTATTAAAAAATTGCTTTCTTCCTGCAGTTTCCCTTACATTCAAAAGCTTAAGAAGCTCTTTTTTAAGATATTCAGCAGTAACATTTGAATAAAGGTCGCCTCCATAGGCAAGAGAAATATGCCCTGTCTCTTCAGAAACAATTACAACAATTGCATCAGACTCCTCGGAAATACCAAGGCCTGCGCGGTGTCTTGTACCCAGTTCCTTGCTAAGATTTGGGTTCTGGGACAATGGCAGGAAGCAAGTTGCAGAGTCAATTCTCTCATTCCTGATAACAACAGCTCCGTCATGGAGAGGTGTTTTAGGAATAAATATATTCATAAGAAGCTCAGATGTAGTTTCCGCATCAATCTTAATTCCTGTATTTATAATATCCCCAAGCTTAAATTCTCTTTCTATAACCATTAATGCACCAATACGGTTTTTAGA
>JAGAIJ010000045.1 GCA_017626595.1 Clostridia bacterium
AACAGGGGATAATTATTGCCCTGACAATTCTTTTATTGTTTTCAGGGATTTATATAGGTAAAACAGCTGTAACAGAAACTTCGGCAGGCAAAAGGGATTTGCCGATTTATTGTGTGGATAAACAGGAAAAGGTCTGTGCAATAAGCTTTGATGCGGCATGGGGGAATGAGGACACCCACCAGCTCATTGAAATTTTAGACAAATACAATGTAAAAACCACATTTTTCGTGGTTGGTTCATGGGTGGATAACTTCCCTGAATCAGTGAAAGAACTGTCAGACGCAGGCCACGAAATAATGAATCACTCCGACAGCCACCCCTATATGACAAAAATTTCAAAGGAAGAAATGATAAAAGAGGTGGAAAACTGTGATAAGAAAATTGAGAATATTACAGGGAAAAAACCAACTCTTTTCAGAGCTCCTTATGGAGATTATAACAACGAAGTTGTAGGTACAATGCGTGAAACAGGCCACTATACTATCCAGTGGGACGTGGATAGCTTGGACTGGAAAAACCTCTCACCACAGGAAATAACCGATAGGGTAATATCGAAAGTCAAGCCCGGCTCCATAGTTTTATTCCATAATGCAGCCTTAAATACCCCGAAAGCCCTTCCGGGAATTTTAGAAAAACTTCAGGCAGATGGCTACACCATAGTGCCTGTTTCAGAAATAATTATGACAGAAAACTTCTGCGTGGATAATACAGGAAAACAGTGTACTCTCACAGAAAATAAAAGCTAAATATATCTGTCAATATCATCAAGGCCAATGCCTTCGTGAATAGCAATATTTATGCCGTTGGCAATCACAGATGAAATGTTTTTTATGTCTGTGTCAATTTCCTTTGGTGTAACAATAAATTCTCCGGGGGTTAAGACCTCGGAAATAAGGGAAACCTTGTCAAAATCCTCCACAGTTTTTAAGACCTTGTAAAGCTGTGGGGACGCCTGAGAGGACATACCTTTAAGAAGCAGGTCGATAACATCGGATGCAATTGTGCCTGCGTCAACCACAGTGGGAACGCCCATTGAAATCACAGGAACGCCCATAGTTTCTTTGTTTATGGCGTTCCTTTTGTTTCCTATGCCACCGCCGGGGATAATGCCTGTGTCTGAAATCTGGATGGTAGTGTTAATTCGCTCCATTTTTCTTGAACAGAGGGCGTCAACTGCAATAATAAGGGAGGGACGGACTTTTTCCGTAACTCCCTTTATAATTTCAGAGGTTTCAATTCCTGTAATTCCTAAAACCCCGGGAGAAATAGCGCAAAGGGGGACAAGCCTTTGGTCAATTTCCTCGGGCATGTAGGCAATTAAATGCCTTGACACAAGAAGCCCCTCTGTTACCTGAGGACCTAAGGAGTCAGGGGTAATGTTTCTGTTACCAAGCCCTACAACTAAAACTGTGTCCTCTTTGTTAAGATGTATAAGATTTTTAAGCTCAGTGGCAGTAATTTTGCATAATTCCTCATAGCCCTCCTGAGTGTCAAAGGTGTCTCTGGGCACGTCAATTGTAATGTAGTTGCCAATTTCCTTGTTTAGTAATGTTGCAGCCTTATTCGTGAGAATTTTTACCCTTGTAACAGGCCCATCCTCCTGAATTTCAGTACCCTCAAGAGAGGAAACATTATTATTTTCAAGGTGCATTTCCCTTGATTCAACAGCTAAATCAGTCCTTATATTCATAAAATCATCTCCGCCTTTAGTTTGCGTATATTTCCTTGACTTATACTATGGAGGATGATAAAATGAGGGTGGGTGATAAATATGGAAAAATCCATTATAGATATAGGTTCAAATTCAATAAAAATGAATGTATTTGCAGAGGACGGCACAAAGCTTTTCAGGAGACGTTACACAGTCAGCTTAAGCGAGGGAATGAATGAAGATTTGTATCTTCAGCCCGAGGCTATGGAGAGGACAGTTAAAGGTCTTTTGATGCTTCTTGCCGAGGCAAAGGGAGATGTAATTGCTCTTGCCACAGCTGCCGTAAGAAAGGCGAAGAATAGGGATGTTTTTCTTGAAAAGGTAAAGAAAGAAACAGGGCTTGATGTAAGAGTTATTGACGGAGACAGAGAGGCTTTTTACGATTTTTACGGAGTAAAGGCGACTTTGGGGATAAGAGATTGCCTTATTGTTGACGTAGGCGGAGGAAGTACAGAGCTTATCGGTGTAAAGGGAGGCTTTGTTGTTGGAACAGAGAGCATTCCCTACGGCGCAAGAGCTATATCGGAGCTGTATTTTAAGGATGGCGAAACTGAGGATAAAAAGAAAGAGGCTTTTGATAAAATCTTCGACCTTGTGGATAAAATAGAATGGATAAATAAGGTTAGATTTACCTCGATTATAGGCCTTGGAGGCACAGCCCACGCTCTGGGGATGCAAAGTAAAGAGGAAATAACCGCAGGAGAGTTTGAGGAAATCTGCGATAAAATCGAAAATGCAGATATAGATACCCGAGAAAAAATGGAGGGCATCGGCGATAAAAGGGCAGACATAATTTTTGGTGGAATTACAATCTTAAAGGCAATTAAAAACAGGATAAGTGCTACAAAATTCATAGTTTCCGACAAGGGAATCTGTGACGGAGTTTTTTATGCCGAGAGAGATTTTGAGAATTTATAAGGAGTGAAAGAGATGAAAAAGTTAGTTGGAATTATGCTTACATTGGTGCTTCTTTTGACTACAGCCTACGCTGAAGTAACTATGACAGAAGCAGGAGAAATTGCGAAAACAAAGCTTGGAATATCAAGTGAGTATGAAGATTTTAGTGTAGAACTCTGGGATGATGATACATATAATTTTACCTGGGGAAAAGAGGACGGACATATCGGTGTAACTGTAAGTAAAGAGGGAGATATTTTAAGCTACAGAAAAAGTGAAGACAAGCCTTATGATGATACTCCTTCTCTTTATAAGTTTACAGACGAAGAACTTGAAAGCAGGGCACTTGATTTTATAAAGAAAGTTCACGATAAAATATGGCAGGAATTTGTTTTCGAGAAAATTGAAGCATATCCATTTTCCGATGATGTCTGGGTAAGCTTTAAGAGATTCAAGGACGGAATTGAATTCTGCGGTGATTATGTTACAGTATATCTGGATAAGGAAACAGGGGAAGTTACATCTATGGAAACAGCCCTCACCAGTGGCGAACCTGAAAAAGCAGACAAGATTTTAACCAGGGAAGAGGCAAGAGAAATCTTTGCTAAAAATGGCAACTTCCGTCTTGAACACGTTTTCGGGGAAAGAGGAGAATACTCCACAGTTGTATATAAGCCTGTAAAGACAATACGCTATATTGACGCAACAACAGGGGAAGAGGTTGAGCTTTACTATGAGGCAAGACCCCTTTATACAGCCAACTCCAGCGCAGAAGAAAGCCTGCTTATGAAAGACGAAATGGCAGGCGGACTGACTGATGCAGAGCTTGAGGAAATAAATAAGGTAGAGGGTCTTATGACCAAGGCTGACGCCGAAAAAATAATGAAAAATATGAAGAACACAGACCTTAAAAATTATGAGGTTGCGTCAAGCCGTATAAATACATATAGCTTAGAGGGAGTAAAGAAATACGAGCTGTATCTTTCTCTGAGAACAAAGGATAAAAAGGGTTACGGAAGTATAAGATTTAACGCTGAAACAAAGGAGCTTTTAGCCTTTAATACATATTCAGACTCCAAGGACGAAAAGGTGGAACACACAGACAAAAAACGCAGTATTGCGGAAAAATTTGTTGCTGAATATTATAATGATGCAGAAAAGCTTGAGGATATCACAATCGAAGAAACAGAGGGAACAGGCTACACTCCATATACTTATTGTGTCAAGGAGCTTGGCGCCCTCTATACAGGCAGGGGAATATCCCTCCAGATCGATAAAAATGGAATTATAAGAAACTATTATGTAACAGACAGAAATGAGGGAGATAAATTCTCTGACGCCAGCCGTGTATTCCCTGTGGATGATGCAGTAAAAGTATATTACGAAAACATTGATTTTGAACTTAAATATATTCAGGTTTTTGATGAAAATAAAGAGGCAAAGATTGTTTTAGCTTATGTTGTAACAGATGAGCCAAGCTTTATTGAGGGAATTTCATTAATGCCACTTGAACATAATCTTAAGGAATTCAAAAAGACAGAAGAGGAGCCTGATTATATAGGACATTACGCCGAAAAAGAGATTGACTCCCTTGTGCGCAACGGAGTTCTTCGTATAGAGGACGGAAAGTTTGAGCCTGATAAGGCGCTTACCTGGGAAAAGGCAGTTGAAATCTTAAACAGCGCAACTCCGAAATATGTTGAAATTCCAAAGGGCAAGGAAAATGAGGAGATTAACAGACTTGAGGCCGTTAAGATTTTAATTGACTCTTTAGGTCATAAGGAAGTTGCAGAGCTTAAAGGAATTTTCAAGCCTGTATTCAGCGATATGAAAGACAGCGCCGATGAGGGCTACACAGCTTTAGCAAAGGGTCTTGGAATTGTAAATGGTGACGGAAAAGGCAACTTTAAGCCTTTTGATAAAACCACAAACGCTGACTTTGCAATAATGGTGTATAATTACCTTAAAAAATAAGGTAAAATTGTGAAAATTTTATCAGGAATTATGTTGACTATTTAAGGTTATTGTTATATAATATATAGAAAAAGTTTTACTGAAAAGTATTTACAGGAAAGAGGTAATGTATAATGAGTAGAGTATATAATTTTTCTGCAGGTCCTTCAATGCTTCCCCTTGAGGTTCTTGAAAGAGCACAGAGGGAAATGCTTGACTGCAACGGTTCAGGCCAGTCTGTAATGGAAATGAGCCATCGTTCAAAGGAATATCAGGCAATCATTGATGAGGCTGAAGCGCTTCTCCGTGAGATTATGGAAATCCCTGATAACTATAAGGTATTATTCCTTCAGGGCGGTGCATCAACACAGTTTGCTATGATGCCATTAAACCTTGGTAACAAGAATAAGAAGGCTGACTTCGTTACAACAGGTCAGTGGGCTAAAAAGGCAAAGCAGGAAGCTTCAAAATATATTCAGGCAAACGAAGTTGCATCTTCTGCTGATACAACTTTCTCATACATTCCTGAACTTACAAAGGATATGTTTGACCCTGAAGCTGACTATGTACATATTACATTTAACAATACAATCTACGGAACAAGATACACAAGTCTCCCTGATACAGGAAATGTTCCTCTCGTGGCTGACCTTTCATCAAACATCTTATCAGAAGTTGTTGATGTATCAAAGTTCGGTATGATTTACGCAGGCGCACAGAAGAATATGGGCCCTGCAGGTGTTACAGTTGTTATTATCCGTGAAGATTTAATCGGAAATGCAATGGATATCACACCAACAATGCTCAACTATGAAACACATTCTGAAAATGGTTCAATGTATAACACACCTCCAACATATGCAATTTACATCTGTAAGCTTGTATATGAATGGATTAAGGCACAGGGCGGTATCAAGGAAGTACAGAAAGTAAACGAAGCTAAGGCTAAGATTTTATATGACTACCTCGACAGCTCTGAAATGTTCCGCGGAACAGTTGTTCCAAAGGACCGTTCACTTATGAATGTTCCTTTTGTAACAGACAGCGAAGAATTAAACGCAAAGTTTATTGCTGAAGCAAAGGCACAGGGCTTTATCAACCTTAAGGGACACCGTTCAGTAGGCGGTATGAGAGCAAGTATTTATAATGCTATGCCAACAGAAGGCGTTGAAAAGCTTGTTGCATTTATGAAGAAGTTTGAAGAGGAGAATAAGTAATGTATAAGATTCAGACACTTAATAAAATTGCTAAAATCGGACTTGATGTTTTTGACGATAAGTTTACTTGCGGAAACGAAACTGAAAATCCTGACGGTATTATTTTAAGAAGCTTTTCAATGCACGAAATGGAGCTCCCAAAGAGCCTTAAGGCAATTGCAAGAGCAGGTGCAGGCGTAAATAATATCCCAATCGAAAAGTGCAGCGAAGAAGGTATCGTAGTATTCAATACTCCTGGTGCAAACGCTAACGCTGTAAAAGAACTTGTTATCGCAGGTCTTCTCCTCGCATCAAGAAAGGTTGTTCAGGGTATTATGTGGAACAATACTTTAACAGGCGACGACGTGCTTAAGCAGGTTGAAAAGGGCAAGGGCGCATTCGTAGGTCCTGAAATTATGGGCAAGACTTTAGGTATTATCGGTCTTGGCGCAATCGGTATTAAGGTTGCAGCGGCAGCTGAAGCTCTTGGAATGAACGTAATCGGTTATGACCCATTTTTATCAGTTGACGCAGCTTGGCATATGACAGCCACAGCTGAAAAGGCAAAGGATGTAAATGAAGTTTACGCAAAGGCTGATTATATCACAGTTCACGTTCCTGCTAACGCTGATACAAAGGGTATGTTCAATAAGGAAACATTTGCAAAGATGAAGGACGGAGCAAGACTCTTAAACTTCTCAAGAGACGCCCTTGTTGTTAATGCAGATGTTATCGAAGCAGTTGAATCAGGAAAGCTTTCCTGCTATGTAACAGACTTCGGTGGCGAAGAGCTTTTAAATAAGGAAAATATTATTGTTATGCCTCACCTCGGTGCTTCAACACCAGAGAGTGAAGACAACTGTGCGGTTATGGCAGCACAGGAAATCAAGGACTTCCTTGAAAACGGTAATATTAAGAACAGTGTTAACTTCCCTGCTTGTAATATGGGTAAGGTAACAGGCACAAGACTCTGTGTTATTCATAAGAATGTTCCTGCAATGCTTTCACAGATTACAGATGTATTCACAGCTGATAATACAAACATTGAGAATATGATGAATAAGAGCCGTGGCGATTATGCTTATACAATGATTGATATAGACGGTGCTATGGCTGATAATGTTAAGGCTGACGTTGACGCAATTGACGGCGTAATCAAGTCAACAATCTACACAGCATAATTAAATTTTAGTAAGCTGGACGGTTGCGGGCATAAGGAGTGATCCTGTGCGTGAGGAAAGTCCGAGCTACATAGGGCAGGATGCAAGATAACGTCTTGTGGAGGCGACTCCAAGGATAGTGCAACAGAAAGTTACCGCCGATTTTCGGTAAGGGTGGAAAAGTGAGGTAAGAGCTCACTCGTGGTATGGTGACATATCATTGGTGTAAACCCCATCTGTAGCAACACCTGATAGAGGAGGATAAGTTGGCCCGACATCTCCCGGGAAGGTGGCTTAAGGCGCGTAGTGATATGCGCATTAGATAGATGACCGTCTTAAATGACAGAACTCGGCTTACAGGCTTACTAATTACCAGGTATATCCCCATAGGGATTAGCCAACTTGAAACTTTACATTTATGGCGTCGTACTACGGAAAAAGCCTCGCCAATCCACAAAGGATTGACTGCGTTTTTTACCTTGTCCGCCATCCAAAATGTTTTGTTTCAAGCAACAATGTTGTTTGGATAAACAATAAACCCTTGCAATTTTATATTGCAAGGGTTTTTATAATGCTGAAATCCAAATTGACTTCTCCCTATGGGGATATACCTCTTTTTCAGTTTTAATTTATGGAAAAAGATTTGTTGTAATTTCTGGAAAATGATGTTATAATAGGAATAACAGATAATAAATCATATTAAAAGGAGAGATAAATATGAATATTGAAACAATTATGAATTTTCTTTGTGAACTTCTCACATCCTTCGGACTTAAGATTCTGTCGGCAATTGTAATTCTTTTTGTGGGAAGTAAGCTGATTAAATTTATTAAAAAGTGGATAAAGAAGTCTCCGAAGCTTGAGAAAATTGATCAAGGTGTAAGAACCTTTTTAAGCAGTTTTGCGGGAATATCCCTTTATATATTCCTGTTTATAACAATTGCTATGATTCTGGGAATCCCTACAACATCCTTTATCACAGCCCTTGCTTCCTGTGGTGTGGCTATCGGTCTTGCTCTTCAGGGCGCTCTTTCAAACCTTGCAGGTGGAATTATGATTTTAATATTCAAGCCATTCAAGGTAGGAGATTATATTACTACATCGGCGGTTTCAGGTACAGTTTCAAACATTACAATTATGTATACGGTTTTAACAACTCCTGATAATAAGGTTATTACAATTCCTAATGGAACATTAACAAATACAGTGGTTGAAAACTATTCAACAGTAGAAAACCGCAGAGTTGATTTAACCTTTACAACAGCTTATGAATGTGATGTGGACAAGGTAAAGGGAGTTTTACTTGACGCTGTCAGGGGACACGAAAAGGTACTTTCTGACCCTGAACCATTCGCCCGCCTAACAAAACATGGCGAAAGCTCTCTTGAATACACAGTCCGTGCATGGTGTAAGACAGAGGACTATTGGGATGTTAACTTTGATTTAATTGAAAAGGTTAAGATGGAATTTGACAAAAACGGAATTGCAATTCCATATCCACAGATGGATGTACATATTGATAATGTAAAATAAATATAAAGGAGAAATTTATTATGCTTAAAGGAATTCCAAGTATTTTATCACCTGAACTTTTAAAGGTATTATGTGAAATGGGACATAGCGATACAATCGTTATTGCTGACGGTAACTTCCCGTCTGAATCAATGGGAAAGGATGCAATCGTTATCCGTGCTGACGGCCACGGCGTACCTGAAATTTTAGAGGCAATCCTTAAGGTTTTCCCACTTGACACTTATGTTGAAAAACCTGTATCTCTTATGCAGGTTATGCCTGGGGACACAGCTGAAACACCAATCTGGGATGTTTACAAGAAGATTGTTGCTGAAGCTGATGAAAGAGGCGACGCAGTTTTCGGAGAAGTTGAACGCTTTGAATTTTATGAAAGAGCAAAGAAGGCTTACGCTATTATTGCCACAGGAGAAACTGCAATTTATGCAAATGTAATGCTCCAGAAAGGCGTTGTTATCGCTTAAACTGAGGAATATAAGGGGACAGGATTATGATTAAGTTAGGAAAAAATGATGTAGTAGTATTCTTAGGAGACTCTATAACTGACGGAAGCAGATTCAGGAATATGGACTGTAATAACATTTTTGGTCACGGTTATGCAGAAATGATTTGTTCAAGACTTGGTGCAGATAACTGTGAAAATGCTCCGAAGTTTGTAAACAAGGGTATTTCTGGTGAGTCAAGCTCACAGATTTATGCCCGTCTCGGAAGAGATTGTCTCCAGTATAAGCCTACTTTTATAAACATTCTTGCAGGTGTAAATGATGCAGGGGACTTGTCCCTTGGATTTACAGAAGAAATGGTTGTAAGGAACTATCTTGAAAACCTTGAAAGAATGGTTAATGAATCAAGGGAACTTTATCCTGATGTAAAGATTGTAATCTGTGAACCTTTTTATAAGAAGATTGATTATAAGGAAGATCCTTATAATCATATTCCTCATCCATTCTGTGAACCGTACTTTAAGTTTGCCTGTTTTGAGGTAACAGAGGAAACAATTGAAAGATACGATTCTATTGTAAAGAAGATGCAGAAGGAACTTCCTGGACTTTGCGAAAAACTTAATGTTATATTTGTTCCATTCCAGGATATTTACGATAAAGCAGAAGAAAAGACACATATTTCATATTTTATTTGGGACCATATTCATCCTACAATGGTAGGCCATCGTCTTATGGCTGACAGATGGCTTGAGGTTGTGGAAAGGGAACTGAATAAATATTAGGGGGAGAAATTATGACAATAAATTTGTCTGAAAAGGCACTTAAGATTATTAGGAAGATGCAACAAAACGAACTTAACGAAAGCATTATTTATGAAGAAATTGCTAAGTTTGCCAAGGGCGAAGAAAATAAGGAAACCTTAAAACGCCTTGCATCCGAAGAAAAGGCACATTACGAAATCTGGAAGAAATATACAGGTCTTGAGCTTAAGCCACAGAGATGTAAGATTTTCCGTTATAAGATGATTGCAAGAATTTTGGGCTTTACTTTTGCTGTTAAGCTTATGGAAAACGGTGAGGAAAATGCACAGAAAGAATATGACCTTCTGGCTAAAGAGGTGGAAGAAAGCGTAGAAATCAGGGCACAGGAGGAGGAGCACGAAGCTGCGCTTCTTGAAATGCTTGACGAAGAAAGTCTTAAGTATGTAGGAAGTATGGTTCTTGGTATGAATGATGCCTTGGTTGAGCTTACAGGCTCTCTTGCAGGTTTTACATTCGCACTTGCAGACACAAGATTGATTGCGCTGTCAGGTCTTATTATGGGAATTTCAGCCACATTCTCAATGGCGTCAAGTGAATTTTTGGCGGCAAAGAGTGAGGGCAGAAACGATGCTTTTAAGTCCTGCTGTTATACAGGAATTGCCTATCTTGTAACTGTGGCGTTACTTATTTTACCGTATTTGCTTTTCGGTAATGAATATTATATGTATGCACTTTTCGTAATGCTCGGAATAGTAGTTTTAATTATTGCAGGCTTTACATATTATATTTCCGTTGCAAAGGGTGAAAAGTTTAAGCCAAGATTCTGGGAAATGACATTGATTTCCATTGGTGTTGCAGTTTTATCCTTTGTTGTAGGTATTATCGCAAAGAAATTTTTAGGCGTAGATTTATAAAATGAGAGGAGTGAGGATATGAATAAGATTAAAAAAATTCTTATTTTTGTTCTCACTCTTGGTTTATTTTTGGGATTTTTATGGAGAGGCGGAGTTTTTGATAAATCCTACGAGGAAACACAGTTCTGCCTTGACACAGTCTGCACAATTTCTGTGGAAAGCGGTAAGGATAAAGAGGCGGTAAGTGAAGCCTTTAAGAGAATAAATGAAATACATAAACTTATGAATATGTATGATAAGGACTCCGATGTGGGCAGAATAAATTCGGCTAAGGCGAATGAGTGGATTGAGGTTGATGAAAGTACTTATTATGTTCTTAAGAGGGCTCTTGAGATTTGTGAGGCAACTAAGGGCAACTTTGATATAACCATAGGTCAACTTTCAGCAATTTGGAGCTTTAAAGACGGGGTCGAAAAAGTTCCTATCCAGTCGGAATTGGTGGAAAAATGTAAAACTGTGGGGTATGAAAGCATTGTTTTAGAGAACGGAAAAGTTATGAAACTCCGTGATGACACGTGGATTGATTTAGGCGGTGCAGCCAAGGGCTACGCAGGAGATGAGGCAAAACGAATTCTTCTTGAAAATGGCGTAAAATCGGGACTTATCGACCTTGGTGGGAATGTTATTGCCTTTGGAAACAGGGACTATACCATAGGTCTCCAGACCCCTTTTGCCCCTGCAGGAAGCTATGAAAAAACAGTTGAAATCAGGAATAAATCAGTTGTAACCTCCGGCACCTACCAACGCTATTTTGAAAAAAACAACAAAATTTTTCACCACATTTTATCCCCTGAAAATGGGTATCCTGTGGATAGAGAATATGACAGCGTAACCGTAGTTTGCGAGGAGTCTATCTTAGGAGATTGCCTTTCTACCGCTATTTTTGTACTGGGCAAGGAAGAGGGAAAGGTCTTGGCGGAGAGGTATGGCTGTGAAGTTATTTTTCAGTAGAAAACAAGGCTAAAGAGACGAGCGCAAGTTTTCGAAACTGCAACTTTGGGAAAGAAATGGGTGCAACAATCCGAAACAGAAGAGGTGATTTTATGGAGAGGTATGATGTAATTATTATCGGTGGAGGACCTGCAGGGTGTACTGCGGGAATTTATGCCTGCCGAAACGGACTTAAGACTCTTATAATTGAAAAGAAGTTCTGCGGAGGACAGACAGTTTTAACCGATACCATAGAAAATTATCCCGGTCTTGACGGCATATCAGGCTTTGAATTTGCACAGAAATTAAAGGCTCATGCTTTAAATTACGGCGCTGAAATTGTATCGGAAAATGTGGAAGAAATTGACCTTGAAAGTGAAGTTAAAAGAGTAAATAATTACGAAGCCGATGCTGTTATTATAGCCACGGGGGCTGTTCCTAAAAAGCTCGGAATAGACAGAGAAGAGGAGCTTACAGGGAAAGGGGTTTCCTACTGTGCAACCTGTGACGGAATGTTCTTTAAGGACAAGGATGTTGCAGTAGTTGGCGGAGGGAATACTGCCCTTGAAGATGCAGAATATTTAAACCGAATTTGCAACAAGGTTTACATCATTCACAGGCGGGACAAGTTCAGAGGCGATATGCACCTTGTAAAAAGGGTTGAGGCTTTAGAAAATGTGGAGCTTTGCATGGAAAACGAGGTTTCTGAATTGGTGGGAACACCGCTTTCGTCAGTTGTTTTAAAGGACGGACGGGAGCTTTCGGTGAACGGAATTTTTATTGCCGTTGGAAACAACCCTGAAAGTGAGCTTTTTGGAGTTTGTGAAAAAGAAAATGGGTATATATTAACAGACGAATTTATGAGGACAAACATTCCGGGAGTTTATGCCGTTGGCGATGTGCGGAAAAAGTTTTTAAGACAGATTATAACAGCCTGCTCTGACGGGGCTGTGGCGTCCTCGCATATTATAAGTAACAAATAAGACCGTAGCTTTTGCTACGGTCTTTTCTTATATTTTCAGAATGCATACATCCTTAAGGGTTTCTTTAAGTTTGTCTGCGCAAGTTTTAATATCCTCATCCTTTTGGAAGAAACCGAAAACTGTTGGCCCGCTTCCTGTCATCATTGAAAGGTCTGCCTTATGGGAATACATAATATCCTCAATTACTCCGATTTCAGGGTGAATCCCCTTTGTGACCTCTTCAAGCACATTATGAGTACTTTCTTTAAGTGCTAAAATATCATTATTCTTTACTGCCTCAATTACAGCTTTTGTATCAGGGCGTTTTTTAATCTCTGTGTGGTCGTATTCCGTATATACATCCTTTGTTGAAACGCTGAAGTTTGGCTTTGCAACAAGCAATTTTTTGCCTTTTAGAGTTGGAATTTCTGTAAGTACCTCGCCGATACCCTCTGAAAGACAACAACCGCCCTTTATACAGAACGGAACATCTGCGCCAAGGGTAAGTCCTATTTCCATAAGCTCTTTTTCATCAAGTCTTTCATCAAAAGCTCTGTTAAGACATTTTAAGACTGCAGCGGCGTCTGTGCTTCCACCTGCCATACCTGCACCAACAGGGATATTCTTCTTTATTCTTATATAGATTCTTGATTTTTCGTTTATTCTGTCGAGATACTTTTCGGCTGCACGGTAGGCTATATTCTTACTGTCTGTTGGCAGGGTTTTATCCGAAATTTCAAGAGTTATTCCCTCGCCCTCACCTACCTCTACAGTTACAACATCAAAGAGGGGGACGCTGTGCATAACCATGGCTACTTCGTGGTAGCCGTCAGGTCTTATCCCTGTAATATCAAGGCTTAAATTTATTTTACCGTTTGCTACGGAAGAAAATGCTTTCATAGTTTTCTCCTTAAAATTAAAGGCGGAATATATCCGCCTTTTAATTAGTTTTCTTCAGTTGTGTCAGTTTCTTCAACTGTTTCTTCGATTGTTTCGTTTACTTCAACCTGTGCAGGTGTGAAGATTGCTTCAAATTCGTCTCCGTCAATCTTTTCCTTTTCGAGAAGTAACTCTGCAACCTTAATAAGCTCATCCTTGTGCTCATTAAGAATTGTTTCACAGTGCTTATAAGCCTCGTCGATAATTGACTTGATTTCTTCGTCAATCTTTGCTGCAGTAGCTTCACTGTATGGTACTGTACGGCTGAAATCTCTGCCGATAAATACTTCGTCGTTGGCGTCGCCGAAACTTCTTGAACCCAAGTTGTCGCTCATACCGTATCTTGTAATAAGCTCCTTGGCAATTGTTGTAGCTCTCTGGATATCGTTTGATGCACCTGTGGAAATATCTCCAAGCATAAGTGCCTCTGAAACTCTGCCGCCAAGAAGTGAAACAATTTCTTCAAGCATTTCAGTTTTTGTTCTGAATGACAAATCTTCCTTTGGAAGAGAGAGGGTGTATCCGCCTGCTCTGCCTCGTGGGATGATTGAAACCTGATGAACTCTGTCCTGAGTTGAAAGGAACTTTGTTGCAACAGCGTGGCCTGCCTCGTGGTAGGCTGTGAGCTTTCTTTCTTTTTCGATAACAACCTTTGATTTCTTTTCAGGGCCTGCAATTACCTTCATAAAGGAGTCCTCAAAGTCCTCCATTTTAATTGACTTTTTACCTGCTTTGGCAGCCTTGAGTGCCGCCTCGTTTGAAAGGTTTTCAAGGTCTGCACCAGTGAAACCAACAGTTGTCTGGGCAAGGGTCTTAAAATCAACATCCTCGTGAAGAGGTTTATTTCTTGTGTGAACCTTGAGGATTTCTTCTCTGCCCTTAATGTCAGGGTGAGAAACGTAAACCTGTCGGTCAAATCTGCCCGGTCTTAAGAGGGCACTGTCTAAAATATCAGGTCTGTTTGTAGCTGCAATAACAATTACGCCCTGATTTATACCAAAGCCGTCCATTTCAACTAAAAGCTGATTTAAGGTTTGTTCTCTTTCGTCGTTTCCGCCGCCGAGACCTGCACCTCTTTGTCTGCCCACAGCGTCAATTTCGTCAATAAATACGATACATGGTGCGTTTTTCTTTGCCTGCTCGAAAAGGTCGCGGACTCTTGACGCGCCCACACCTACAAACATTTCAACGAAGTCTGAACCTGAAATAGAGAAGAAAGGAACGCCTGCTTCCCCTGCAACAGCCTTGGCAAGAAGGGTTTTACCTGTTCCCGGAGGGCCTACTAAAAGGACGCCCTTTGGAATTCTTGCACCAAGGGAGTTGAACTTTGTAGGATTTTTAAGAAATTCTACAATTTCCTCAAGCTCTTCTTTTTCTTCGTCAGCACCTGCTACGTCTGCAAAGGTTTTCTTATTTTTATCGTCAAGGACTTTAGGTTTTGTTTTGCCAAAGGACATAACTCCGCCTTTGCCGCCTGAATTCTGTCTGAACATCATAACCCAGAATACGAGGATTACTGCACCTAAAAGCAGGGACGGAAGCATAGACAACCACCATGGAACTTCCACAGGAGCAGGAGTGCTTACAACAAGTGTGCCCTCGGCAATCTGTGCTTTGATAGAATCTCCGGCTGCCTCATATAAAGCTTCATAGCTTGGCACAGAAATTTCAGCTCTTGTGCCGTCTGTAAATTCCACTGTGGCAAACATTTCGTCCTTAATTTCAAGCTTTGTTATCTCTTTATTTTCAAGCTTTGTAACTAAATCTGAAAAGACATATTCTGTCTTGGTTTCAGGA
>JAGAIJ010000046.1 GCA_017626595.1 Clostridia bacterium
AAGAGGAATACAGAGAGCTTGTTGGAAATAATGCTCTTGTAAAGAAAATCAGCGATAAAATCAACGAGGATATCAACGCTGTTTTACCTGAAAAAGAAGTAAAGAAGATTGAAAAATATCTTTCAGAAGATTATATAACAATCAAAACTGTATGGGTTGCAGACAAGCTCCCTGCTGAAGATGATGCAGAGGAAACTGTTGACCGCACAGTATCACAGAATAAGATAAATGAAGCATGGGATAAGGCTAAAAAGGGCGAGGACATCAACGAAATAATGGATATGTACAGCGTTTACAGACGTCTCGACGGCACAATCTCAAGAGACAGAAACGCTATGGTGAATATTGTGCCTGAGGCGCTTACTGAAAGCTTTAATAATCAGGTTTTTGCCCTTGAAAACGGCGGAGTTACAGATATTGTTGACTACGGCATGGGCTATATGTTTGCAAAGAGAGTTTTAGGCTTCTCTGAATACAGAAACTACAGAATGGATAATGTTGTTATAAGAAAGAACAGAATCGGTATAAATTCAGTTAAAGCTGACTTTTCACTTTTAGATTTATATAAATAATTTTGAGGGACGGCGTAGCTGTCCCTTAAATCGCATAACGGGAGGAAAAACGCAATGACTTGCGTCCTTGCCTTCGGCGGATTTTATAGCACCGCCAGTTTTCGTATCCGTAGGATACGAAAGGCGATGTGCGAAATTTCCATTATACGCCTTATCTGCCCACAGATCAAGCGTATCATATAAAAAACTTTTTGTGGGCAGAAAGGCTATGGAAATCATGAAAAGAATTATTGCAACTATTTTAGCACTTACAATGGTTTTAACATTCGCATCCTGCGGAAAGGATAAGGATATTAACGACCTTGATACACCTGCAGTTACAGTAAACGGAGAGGCTGTTTCAGAATCAGTTCTCAACTATTATATTACTGTAAATGCTCTTGATTATGTATCTCACTATGCAACAACAATTGACGGAGAGCTTATGGCAATCGAGGATGTTAACGAATACAAAACAAGACTTGCTGAAGCATTAAAGGGCTTTAAGTGGGATGCAAAAGCTCCGGGCGATGAAGAGGGAAGAACACATTCAAAGATTGTTATGGATACTGTAAGAGAAACACTTGCAAGCCGTAACGGTTTACTTGCTGAACTTAAAAATGCAGGACTTGAACTTCCACAGGCTGACAAGGACAACATAAAGACACAGTTTAATGCATCTAAGACATCAAACGGCGAAAACTTTAAGAAGTTTATTGAATTATACGGAATTGCTGACGAAAACGCATACCTGTCACTTATGGAAGAAGAACAGCTTTTGGCTCTTGCAAAGACAGAACTTAACGCAAACCTTGGAAAGTATTATAAGGATACAGCTGAGCTTGAAAAGTATAAGAGAGATGACTATGTGAACGTTAAGCATATTCTTATTATGAATGACTCCGAAAAGGGTGATGCAAAGACTGTTGCAACAGAGGTTTATAACAAGATTAAGAACGGCGCAGACTTTGACGAAATGATGGCACAGTATCAGGAAGATACAGGTTCAGGCATTTATTCATTCGGACCTGGGGAAATGGTGGAAGCCTTTGAAAAGAAGTCCTTTGAGCTTGGCATAAACGAACTCAGTGAGCCTGTTAAGACAGAGTACGGCTATCACGTAATCCTAAGAATTCCAGGTTACGCAGAGGTAGTAGGAAAGGCTGAAGCTGAGGCTGATGTTAAGACAAACAACGCTTTTGAAAATTACGTTATTGATATAGATATTCTTAACTATTTTGCTTAATTTCCCAAAATCCTTTTAAGGAGGTGAGGCACTTTGACACTGTATAGCATACTTGCAACAATTTTCAGCTATATTTTCACATTTATAATTTATCTGTTTATTCTTTTGATTATCCGTCTTATTTATACAGATATAAGAAATATGAACGGGAAAGTTATGTCTGTTGAAGAGGAAGAAGTGCCTGAAGAAGAGGCGGAGTGGGACGCGAAAGCTGTTTTGGTTACAGTAAAAACAGAGGAGTCGGACTACTTCGGACTTAAAAAGGGTTACAGAATCGGCGAAGGGCCGATTACGGTTGGTCGAGGAGAAGACTGTGATATACAGGTTAAGAATAAGTACCTGTCTATTGAGCATTTCCAGATTTGGTTTGAGGACGGAGTCTGGTACTTAAAAGACCTTGGAAGCCGTAACGGTACATATCATAACGATGTTAAAATAAGAAAAATCACTCCTCTTTCTGAGGGCGATGAAATTACATTCGGTGGACTTACATTTATTTTCCAGCCTGAATATGGGGTGATGTGATGAAAATAAGAAACGGATATATAATGCCTGTTCTTCTTATGCTCTTAGGGGCGCTTATGGGCTTCGGGCTTTTATATATGAAAAACGACTACAATATAAATATTATATATACAGGGCTTGTGATTGAATGCCTTTTTATTGTTGTGTATTCAATTGTGGTCTTTACGCGAATGGGGGACAAGTTTCTTGTCCTTTTTTCCTTTATGTTAATCAGTATCGGAATGCTTATGATATGCAGACTTGATATTGAACAGGGGTTAAAACAGATAGTCTGGGTAGGCGTAGGTTTTGTGGCTTTCTTCGGTGCATACCTGGTTTATTATTTTATTGATATATGGGAAAGATACTGGTATCTTTACGTGGGATTGAGCGTAATTCTCTTTATTCTCACCCTTGCAATCGGAAGAACTGTAAAAGGCTCAAGGAACTGGATTGGGGTAGGAAGTATAGCCTTTCAGCCATCAGAAGTAATTAAAATTCTCTATATTATGTTTTTATCCTGTCACTATTCAGGGGCATGGACAAAGCCTATAAAGGAAAAGATTACACCGTCTGTAATGACAGCTATCGTTACATATCTCTTTATCGGCTTCCTTGTACTCCAGCGCGACTGGGGAGCAATTTTAGTGCTGTTTTCAATCTATATTTTTATGATATATGTGTACGAAAAAAATCCGCTGTTTTTAGCAGTAAACGTTGGCGCGGCACTTATTGTTGCATTTTTAGGCTATAAGTTTATGCATCATATTCAATTGCGAGTTACAGCCTGGCTTAACCCATGGGAGCATATTGAGGATATTGGCTATCAGGTAACACAGTCTCTCTTTGCCATATCTGCAGGGGGATATTTCGGTAAGGGGTTAGGAAACGGAGCGCCGTACTATATCCCTGAGGTGCATACAGACTTTATTTTCTCTGCAATCTGCGAGGAAATGGGAGTGTTTGTGGGGGCGGCAGTTATTCTTCTCTTTTTCCTGTTGGCATACAGATGCTTTAAGATTTCTTTGAAAGCAACAAACCCATATAATAAGTCCGTAGGCCTTGGAGTAACACTTATGTTTTCTCTCCAATGCTTTATAATAATCGGGGGAGTTATAAAATTTATTCCTTTGACAGGGATAACTCTGCCATTTGTGAGCTACGGTGGTTCATCAATGGTGGTAAGCTTCATTTCCCTTGGAATACTTCAGGCAATCTCTGCCCGTGAGGAAAGGGGTGAGCGAAGTGAATGAGGAAGAAAGAAATATTGATATAGACAGCGAAGAGGACAAAAGAAATACAGATAAAAAAATCATACACGTTATGATAGCTGTGTCAGCTCTCTTCTTGTCCCTTATATCATTTTTGCTCTACATAAACCTTTTTAAGACTGAGGAGTACGCCCAGAATCCTTATAACCCGCGCCAGTGGAGTGAGGAAAGACATATAAAACGAGGGGACATTTTTGACAAAAACGGAGTAGTCCTTGCAACTTCAGAATTTGAGGATGAGGGAGTACAAAAGCGAATTTACCCTGAGGGGAATTTATACAGTCATATAATCGGCTATTCCTCAAGGGTTTACGGAAAAAGCAATCTGGAAATGGAATATAACAGCGAGCTTTTAGGTAAAAACGACTTTGCAATTTCCTTTGATAATGTAAACAGGGCTCAAGCCTTAACCTTACAATTGATAACAGAATACAAAAATATGCAAGAGAACAGATGAAGGGGAGAAAGGGCGCAGTTGTAGCTATAAACCCATCCACAGGTGAAATTATAGCTATGGTGAGCCTCCCTGACTATGACCCGTCCTCGGAGGCGCTGGAGGAGGAATGGAAAAATCTTGCGGAGAGTGAGGATTATGCACTTCTTCCAAGAGCAACACAGGGACTTTACGCCCCTGGCTCAACTTTTAAGATTTTAACCTCCGCTGCAGCCTATGAAAATCACCTTGAGGATACAGTTTTAGAAGATACGGGTGGTTTTGAAAAGGACGGCATAAAGGTTGCGAACTATAATGACAAGGTTTACGGAGAAATGGACTTAAAGCAGAGCTTTAAGGTTTCTTCAAACCAGATGTTCTGTGAGCTTGCCTATAATATGGGCGGAGATGTAATTCTTGAAATGGCTGAACGCTTTGGAATAAATAAGGAAATCAAGTTTGACCTGAAAACAGAAAAAAGCCGTATTGAATACGATAAAATGTATAATATGGACGCAGCTATGGTGGGCATAGGACAGGGAAAACTCCTTGTTACACCATTGCAGATGGCTATGGTTGGTGCAACGGTTGCCAACGACGGAATTATGATGAAGCCATATCTCGTGGATTCTGTTGAGAGAGCAAACGGCACTGTGATTTCCGAAACCCAGATTAAGAGTCTTGGAAAAGTCCTTGATTATGATACTGCAGAGTTCTTAAAAGAGCTTATGGTTGGTTCGGTGGAGGCGGGAACATCTGTAAGAGCAAGCATAAGAGGAATACAGGTTGCAGGCAAAACAGGCACAGCAGAAAATGAAACAAACAAAACTCATTCCTGGTTTGTGGGCTTTGCCCCTGCGGAGAGGGCGGAAATCTGTGTGGCTGTAATACTTGAATATGACGGCACAACAGGTGGCTCTACGGCTGCCCCAATCGGTGGAAATGTAATGAAAAAGTATCTGGAAACTGTTGGGAAAAATTAGTAAAAACTATTGCAAATATTTCTTCTGTATTGTATAATATACATAGACAGAAGAGGGTAAAACACCTCGTTTTTGTCTATATTTCACATCATACGGAGGGATACTATGAAGTACAATTTAATTTGCAAACAAGTGGAGCTGTCCGACAAGAGTAAGGAAAAGCTTTTGAAGAAGTTTGACAGGCTGGAGAAGTTTTTCGGCGATGATGAAGAAATTAAGATAGTTGCATCAGAACAGAGAAGCAAGATGATTGTGGAAATTACAATCAACCACAAGGGTATTCTTATGAGAGCTGAAGCAAGAAACGAAGATATGCTTACTGCGGCAGACATCTGTATGGAAAACCTTGACAGACAGATAAGAAAGAACAAGACAAGACTTGAAAACAAGGTGAAAGGCGGAGGTTTTAAGGACTATGTTCCTGTTACTGATACAGTTGTTGAAGAAGAGCAGGAAATTAAAATTATAAAAAGCAAGAAGGTAGAGTCAAAGCCTATGAGTGCTGAAGAAGCAGTGCTCCAGATGAATATGTTAGGCCATGACTTCTTCATATTCAATGACGCTGAAACAGACGCAGTATGCGTTGTATATAAAAGAAAGGGAGGAAATTACGGTCTTATTGAGATAGGCTGATAACAACTATGGTAGAGATTAAAGAGATAAATTATGGTTCTTGGGGCAAGTGTGTTCAGGTTACTGACGGCAAGCTTGAGTTTGTTGCAACTCTGGACTTCGGACCAAGAATTATAAGATTTGGTAAAATTGGCGGAGAGAATGTTTTCTATGAAGACATTGAAAAGAATATAACAAAGGAAGGTATGGAAAAGGAATTTGCCGAAGTTTACGGCGAGGACCTTGGTGTATGGTATATCCGTGGCGGTCACAGATTATGGACCAGCCCTGAAGCTCTCCCTCGTTCATATTATCCTGATAATGAGCCTGTGGCTTATGAAAAAATTGAGAATGGTATAAGACTTATTCCGCCTGCTCAGAGAGCAAACAATTTCCAGATGGAGATTGAAATTACAATGCCTGAGGATAACTGTGTTCATCTTATTCATAAGATTACAAACACTGGTCTTTGGCCTGTTGAGGTTGCTCCGTGGGCTCTGTCAGTTCTTGCAAAGGGCGGTACAGAAATTGTGCCTGTTCCTACAAGAAATGCAGGCTTCCTTGAAAACAGAAATCTTTCACTCTGGACATTTACAAAGATGACTGACCCGAGAGTTACATGGGGAGATAAGTATATCACCTTAAAACAGGACCCAAGTAACGGTGATGCTTTTAAGGTAGGCCTCAGAAGTCAGCACGGCTATGCTGCATACTTTAATTTCGGTGATGTTTTCGTTAAGTATTTTGATGCGCCTGAGGGAATAAAGCTCCCTGACCATGACTGTAACTTTGAAACATACACCTGCGCTCATATGCTTGAAATGGAAAGCATCGGCGAACTTAAAAATCTCCAGCCGGGCGATACAGTAACCCACAGCGAATGCTGGAGCTACTATGAAAACGTTCCTGTTCCTGCAAGCGAAGAAGAAATGGATATATTTTTTAAAGAATATGTAGAGTATTAAAAAAACAGCCCTTTTGAGGGCTGTTTTAATTTTTGCAAACAAAAAAGCCATCCAAAGGATGGCTTTAAATTTTTGATTAGATGATGTATTTTCCAAGGTAGAAAAGGAAAACTGCAACCACTGCTAATAAAGTAATAGTAGCAGCACGGATAAGCTTTTCCTGCCATGTAAACGGAATTCTTGCTTCGCCCTTGCCAAGCTTCTTAAAACACTTAGGGCAGAGGATGTCGCCGTCTGAACAGAGAACTCCTTCTAGGTTACATTTTTTACAAAAAACACCTGTTTCGTTACATCTTTTTTTAAGACACTTTTCAACAACTTCAATACTCATTTTCAAAACTCCTTAATGTAAAAATTATAATGTAAAACTAAAAAATGTTAAATAACACAGAACCTGTTGCGATATAATAAAGGGCGTAAATAACAACTGCTACAGCGGCAACGCCGAGCATAATAGAGAAGATAGTACGTTCTCTTCTGCTAAAAGTAAAGGTATGTGAATTATTCTGGCGGATTGACTTTTTGCGGCACATAGGACAGAGGAACTGACCGTTGACATTCTTAAGAGTGCCGTTTATTCCGCAGTTTTCGCATGCACCATTCTTGTTTTCGTTCATAATAAATTCCCCTATTTTCTATTATTCAAAGACATTATATCATACCTTGTTGAAAAATACAATATTTTTTATAAAAAAATTTCGGTAAATTTTCCCGTCAGATTCTCATCGGATTTGAAGTAAATATCCATATAGTTGTCCGTTGTTCCGTGGTACACACCTTTTTTGCAGAGCTCAACTAAAACACGCATTTTTCTGCCTTTGTATTTTCCGTAAAATTCTTGTTTCATTTTCTCTGCAAGGTCAAGCATTCTCTGGCTTCGCGCATCTTTTACGCTGTCAGGTACCTGATCTGGCATTTTCTCCGCTTTTGTGCCCTTTCGGATTGAATACTTGAAAATATGCATCTGCATAAAGCCGATTTCTCTGCAGAATTCATAGGATTTTTCAAACTCTTCGTCGGTTTCCCCGGGAAATCCCACCATAAAATCTGTGGTAATTGAGGTGTCGGGAATGTTGTCCCTTAAAAGCTTAACGGCCTTCCTGAATTCATCTGTTGTGTAGTGTCTGTTCATTCGCTTTAAGGTTTCGTCACAGCCACTCTGAAGTGCCAGGTGGAACTGTGGACAGAGATTTTTGAGCTTTTTTGCACGGGCAACAAATTCTTCTGTGATTATAACAGGCTCAATTGAGCCAAGGCGTACACGGGCAATTCCCTCGACGGAGCAGACTGCCTCGATAACATCAATAAGGCTTGTTCCGTCGGCTAAATCCCTGCCGTATGAACCGATGTGAATGCCTGTTAAAACAACCTCTTTGTAACCACTCTTTGCAAGGAGTTTTACCTCCTCCACAATCTTGTCGATTGAGCGGGAACGGACTCTGCCACAGGCATAGGGAATTATACAGTAGGTGCAGAAATTGTTACAGCCGTCCTCGATTTTAACATTCGCTCTTATTCTTGACTGTCCCTCTGTGAGAGCAAGCTCCTCGTATTTTGTTTCTTTTGAAATGTCGGTGCAGGCAAAAATCTTTTCCTTTGATTTATAGGCTTCTTCGCAAAGATTTACGATTCCGCCTTTGTTTCCGTTGCCGATTACAATATCAACCTCGGGGATTTCTCTTATTTTTTCAGGCTCAGTCTGCGAAAGACACCCCATAGCCACTACAATGGCGTCAGAATTTTTGTGTTTTGCCTTGCGGAGTGCCTGTCGTGACTTCTGTGCACCTATGCTTGTTACCGTACAGGTGTTGACAATATATACATCAGCCATCTCTTTTGAAGGCACAACAATATGGCCCTTATCCCTGAAGATCTGGGAAATTGCCTCGGATTCATATATGTTTGTCTTGCAACCTAAGGTGATAAATGCAACTTTCACTACAAAACTCCTAAAAAAAGTAAGATTTTTATGATAAAATTATACAACTTTTTATTGACTATTGCAAGGAAAAAATGTATAATATATGTGGAATTTTTATGGGAAGGAAGAAAAAGGTAAAATGAAAAGTTGTACAATCTCACTTCATTCCATTGATGATGTTAAAAATTTCGTTAATCTTGTTGCTAAATGCGACTATGATGTTGACATTACTTCAGGCCGTTACATAGTTGACGCCAAGTCAATTATGGGCATATTCAGTCTTGACCTGAAACAGCCTATTACAGTTGAAATCCACTCTGAGGATTGCGAGGATTTACTCAATGAGCTCAAAGAGTTTGCTGAATAAGGAATTTATGATTCTTGCCCTTGAGGAAGCAACCCTGGCAATGTCTGAGGGGGAAATTCCCGTGGGGGCTGTAATTGTCAGGGACGGACAAGTTATAGCAAGAGCTCATAACGAAAGGGAAAAAGGAAAAAATCCTTTATACCATGCTGAAATTCTTGCAATAGACAGAGCGTCAAAGCATTTAGACAGCTGGCGACTTGAGGACTGTGATTTGTATGTAACGCTGGAGCCTTGTATTATGTGCATAAGCGCATGTATCCAGTCCAGAATCCGTAATATTTATTTCGGAGCCTATGACGAAAAGGGCGGAGCAGTTTGCTCTATTGCAAACATTCCTGATATTCCGAGACTGAGCCACAGAGTTTTCTGTCGGGGCGGAATAATGGAGGAAGAATGCTCAAAGTTGCTCAGGGACTTTTTTAAAAACCTGAGAAATAAAGAAATATAATTAAATTAAAATATACTTTTTAGGAGGAACTAAAAAATGGCAAAATTTGTTTATCTTTTTAGCGAAGGCGACGCTTCAATGAGAGAACTTCTCGGCGGTAAGGGCGCTAACCTTGCTGAAATGACAAAAATCGGTCTTCCTGTACCACAGG
>JAGAIJ010000047.1 GCA_017626595.1 Clostridia bacterium
AAAATAATCTTTTCGTCCTTTTTTATTCTGTATTGCTTTCTGGGCTACATAAGAAAAAAACAGTACCCATACCAGCAATCCCATATATATTATCATTATTACACCTCTAATATTCTGTCCTTATCATCACACACTTTATTCTATCTCATTAGAGTTCTACCAAATTAAATTTAACCCTTATTCAAACCGAATAATATGTCAATAACAATCTTAATTAAATATCTGTCCATCCTTTAATCTAAAAGGCAATAAATTTGAATCAACCTGCAAAAGCACTATCCACATAAGTATGTATCCGACTATCATACAAGCATTAAGTATTATCTGGTCATCCTTTCTTTCCATTGACCTGAAAAGCTTTGGAATAAGGAGGCACTGGTAAATACCAAAGTAATCGGAAAATCTTGCAAGATTTACAATTTTTAATCCAGCTATTGTAAATACTATGGCAAACATACTCATATTGAGATAATAATTCAGTTTTCCGTCTGTATCATTCTTGGCAAGTGTAGGATATCTCCATATAGCAACTGCTACTACAGGAATTTTAACAAGGAGTCTTATGAATTTTGCCCCGTGGCTACCCGTTATATCTTCATAATCCTCAGCAAGTTTTTCAAATCCCAACATTTCAAGTATATCTAAAACATTATCCCAGAGAGCAACTACAAAAAGCGATACTATTGCAACAGAAATTTCAATAAATATCAGTCTTTTGTCATCATATTTCATTTTCCCCAAGAAGAAAAACGGAAGAACCATAATTGCTGTTGAATGAATTTTCCAGGCTATTAAAGCAAGAATAAAATATGGCACATACTTCTTCTCATCAAGAAGATTTTTTCCCATAAATAAAATCACAACAGCAAGCATCTGTCTTGTGCCGTTAAAGGCATAGGTATAATAAATCAACATATAAAACATTAACGCAAGAAAAATTTTATCTGTTGACTTCTGCAAAGACTTTACCGTTATTGCATAGGTAATTATTCCCATTATCATATTATAGAAAACAAAATCATTTGGTCTTATCTGGTATATTCCCCATACCATTATATTAAAAAGCCACTCTTTACTCAGAGTTTTTGAAAATTCAAAAGTCCTCGGACCAATCAATTCATAATTTTCCTTATAAGTATAGAAATCCGTCCCTACACCCCATCTTATGGTATATACATAGACCATTCCTACAATAACCATAAATATTGAAAAATTCTCGAGCCCTTTTCGATTTTCTTTATTTCTTGCAAACTGTGCTACCCCTGAAAAAAACAGAACCCACACAAGCAAACCGAAATATACTACCATTTCTTTACCTCTTATTATTTATCCTTCATCTTATGTAATATTGTATATAATTTCATTGGCACAAGCCCCTTTACAAGCGGAACAAGTGCATATACATACTTCCATTTAGGCAATCCAAGCGCCTTTACCGCAAAACATTTTACATAGGCTTCGTTTACCCTGAATTTATACTTTCTTCGTCTTATGGCATCCCTGTCATCTCTCATCATATAAAGGGGCTCCTCCAGGTTATAGCCCTTAAATCCCTCTTTATACATTTTTATCCACAGATGATAGTCCTCTGCACGAAGAAGTTTATCGTCAACGCTATAACCGTCAACCTTCATATACGCCTCCCGTCTTACCATACATGGAGCATGACAATGAGGTGTACCCTTGACCAAATCCTCTTTCTTTGGTGCACCTCCGCCTTTGCCTGTCCTGAAAATTCCGTCCTTGTCAAAATAGTGCATAGGTGTACTTACTATTGCATAATCAGGATTTTCAAGAAGGAAATTAACCTCCTTTTCAAACCTCTCCGGAAGAGAAATATCGTCTCCGTCCATTCTTGCAATAAAGTCACCTTTGGCAACCTTAAGACAATTATTAAGGGTCATATTAAGTCCCACATTTTTCTCATTCTTTATGAGAACAAATTTTTCAGGATTTTCTTCATTGTACTTCTTTGCAATCTCATAGGTATTATCACTGGAGCCGTCGTCACACATTACAAGCTCCCAGTTATCATAGGTCTGTGCCTTGATTGACTCCACAGCCTCCTCAAGAGTGTCTGCACAGTTATATATTCCCATTAAGATTGATACAAGGGGTTTATTTTCCATATCCTACCTCATAAGTTCTTTTATCGTTTTTTCTACAACTTTCTTTTTGTCAAACTTTTCTGCTATATATTTACGGGATTTTTGTCCCATTTCTTTCTTCTTCTCATAAGGAAGCTCAATAAACTCCCTCATCTTATCGTAAAGTGCCTCTCCATTTTCCTTTTCGCAAAGGAAACCTGTTTCACCCTCTACAACCGCCTCTAAACAGCCGTGAATATTGCTTGTAATAAGAGGTCTTCCTGTAGCTCCGCTTTCAAGAAGGGTATTTGCCATTCCCTCATGATAGCTTGGGAGTACAAAACAATGGGCATTCTCGATAAACGGTCTTACATCTCTCTGAAGTCCGTGATATTTTATAATACCCTTTTCCTCTGCCTCTTTGATTATTCCCTCGTAGTCGTCTTCAAAGTCGCCGACTATATCCAAAGAAAATTTATATTCCTCATTCTTAAGGCGGTCTGCACTATACAGAAGTTCATCAATGCCCTTTTCTTTCATAACTCTGCCGATAAAAAGGAACTTTGTACTGTTCTCCTCTATCGGATATGGTTTTTCTGTAAATATTTCAAGATTTACTCCTGCGCCGTTTAAGGTACAGGTATTTTCTTCTTTTACAATTCCTTTACCAACTATTACTTCTCTATTTCCTACATTTTCAAAGAAAACTGTTTTCGCTTTTTTAAGGGCAAGCTTATACATAGCCGTCACAAGCTTTGTAACCATTCCTGTACCCTGAAAAGCTGTGCCGAGACCTGTTATATTGGTATAATAATTCCTTCTTAAAATTCTTGCTGCAATTCCCCCATAGATATTCGGTTTTATTGTGTATGTAATTACCTTATCAGGCTTCAGCTTGCCGATAATTTTCAGGTAGCTGAAAAACAATCCCATATCCTTTACAGGATTCATTCCACGACGGTCAACCTTTGTAGGAATAAACTTACAGCCCATTTCCTCAAGATTTTTAACCAGCTCCCCATCAGGCAGAGAAATATACACTTCGTTTTCCTTTAAAAGTTCCCCAAGAAGCTCTTTACGGAACCTGTAAAGCCCTATGTCGAAATTTGCAAGAACAAGAATCTTCATCTATTTCTTTAACTCCTTTGCAGGCACACCTACATAGATACCTGCTTTTTCAATATCTTTGACTACTGCTGAGCCAACGCCGATTATACAGTCACTTGTAATATTTATATTGTTTTTAACTGTTACTCCTGCGCCCACGTGAGTTCTTTCTCCTACCCTTACTGTTCCGCAAAGGGTTGCTTTTGGAGAAATATGAACAAAGTCAGCTATCTCATTATCGTGTTCAACTATGGCACCTGTGTTTATTATGCAGTGGTTCCCCACTTTTGCATCAGGGTTTATTATTGCACCTGCCATAACCACTGTGCCATCACCGATTGTTGCATTTCCGGAAACAACTGCTTTTGGATGAACAAGGCTTACAAAGTTCAATTCCTTATTCTCCTTTGCAATTTTTTCACGAATGCAGTTATTTCCGATTGCAATTACAAAGTCACAATCCTTAAAGTTTTCAGCATCACTTATTCTCCCCAGGGCTCCACTCTGACTATCATCAAGAAAACCCCTGACCTTATAACCGTTCAGTTTTGCAATTTCCTCTACAACATTACTGTGACCGCCTGCGCCAATTATTATGAGTTCATCAGATGTTTTCATACTGCTCTACCCCTCCCATAAACTCGGTCATTGTAGCTTCTCCCGCATGGCTTATTCCTTCTTCCTTTACAAAGGCTTTCCATACTGTTAAAATAATTATTTTAACATCACCAAAAAAGGTTACATTATCTACATACTTTACGTCCCATTCAAACTTTTCTTCCCAGGTAATTGCATTTCTGCCGTTGACCTGTGCAAGACCTGTAAGGCCGGGTCTTACCTCGTGGCGACGTTTCTGTCTTTCATTATATCTTTCAAGGTACTGAACAAGAAGCGGTCTTGGACCAACCACACTCATATCACCCTTTAAGATATTAAATGCCTCAGGAAGCTCGTCAAGACTTGTTTTTCGGAGAAGTCGTCCGAACTTTGTCAGCCTTACATCATCAGGAAGAAGATTTCCATTCTCATCCTTTTCGTCGGTCATTGTCCTGAACTTATAAAGATTAAAAATCTTTTCGTTCTTCCCGGGTCTTGCCTGCTTGAACAAAACAGGACTGCCCAGCTTTATTCTCACTAAAACCGCAACTATTATGTAAAGCCAACCAAAGACTATAAGCGCTGCCAGAGCACAAACTATATCAAAAAGTCTTTTTCCGTAGTTTTTATACATTAAAACAACCTCTTATCATTTCTATAATCTTGTTTTGCTGTTCCTCAGTCATCTTATTATCACTTGGCAGACAGAGTCCGCGTCTGAAAATATCCATACCTACATCCAGTGGGTTTCCGTCCTTACCAACTGTTCCGCCCTGAATATAAGCGTTTGTCTTGCCTCTGCCATCTCCCTCACGGGTTACAAAGCCGTGCATCCTGAAGATTGGCTGTCTGTGCATAGGTTTCCAGATTGGTCTGCCCTCTGCATTCATTTCTGCTAACTTTTCTAAGATTTCAGCGGGGCAACTCTTTCCGTCCTCGTGGATATAAAGCTCCTCGTTTTCATCTCTTACCTGTCTGCACATTGCATCCTCGTCAATTATCATACAGCTCAGCCAGAAGTTTGGTTCTGAGTTCTTTTCGTCATAAGGATTCATACTAACAGGAAGTCCCTTAAAGCCCTCCTTATATCTCATATAAATCTCTTTCTTCTTTGCTATATGTTCCTCAAGGTGTGGGAACTGGCC
>JAGAIJ010000048.1 GCA_017626595.1 Clostridia bacterium
CAGGCGAAAAGAGATACAGCTCCTCTGTTGGCGCTGTCAGTACATTATATATAAGCATCTCTTCTTCCTGCTGTTTATATTCGGCTGTTGGTGCAAGTTCAATTCCAAGTTCCTTAAGTTCTATACGCTCATCATCATTAAGGAGTCCCTCGGTTATATAGCTTTTCGGGAAAACTCCCTCTGTAACGCCTAGAACGATTACAATCTTCTCGCCATCGGGTCTGAATCGGTCAATTTCACATATAAGCACTCTGTCCTGGGATGGTGGGTACTGGGCAACGGAAATTTCCCTGCAGGCTGTGGACAGTATTTCATAATACTTAACAAAAGTCAGTCTTTCCTCTCCTAAAATGTCTGTGCACTGTGTAAGAAGAGTTACAAAGGTATTCCAGCTCCGTCTGTAAATTCCTGCAGTTTCAAGGTCGCCCTGTTTTTCAAAGGCCTCAATCTTCTTCTCCATCTGCCTGTCTAAATCACAATCCTTCATCCACTGACCTATCTTTGCAGAAATCAGCCTTGCAGTCTTTGTGCCTTTTATACTGTCAATCAAATCAAGAATAGGGAAAGTCAAGCCCTCTCTTGTTTCGTTAATCTCATCCAAATCGTACTTATCTCTGCCACCACGGTCTTTCGGGGTGTAGGTCCACTTATCCCTTGTGTACCAGAGCTTGTTTGTTATATTAACCTCTAAAAGATAATTTTCGAAGGTATCAATTTTATCTGCATCTATCCCTGAAAGAGATGACCTTGCAATCACCATAAGTCTTTCATAGGAAAATCCAAAGGCTAAAATCTCAACCAAAGACAGCATCATTCCTACAAAAGAATTTGAGGATAAGGGCTTCTTTCTGTCCATAAAATAGCTTATTCCCGACTTTTCAAAAACTGCAGGAATAACTCTGTCGTACTTTCCGCTGTCTCTTGTCAGCACAAGAAAATCATTATAAGTATAGCCCTTTGTTCTGCAAAGGTTTGTGATAAGCTTGGCTAAAACTGTTACTTCATCATAGGAGGTTTTAGGGTACATTATATGCACCTCATTATTTTCCCCCTCAAACTTTGCCTTTCTTGTCTTAAAATAGTTATTCTTAAGATGCAAAAGTGCCTCTCTTTTTTCAAATTTATATTCCTTTTGGAGCTTTACATTTTCCGCCTTTTCAATTCCATTTTCTCCTGCAATTTCGCAAAGTCTGTTATATGTATAACGAACATTTGTAAAAGGTTCTGAGGGCATTTCAGGGTTGTCTGCACAGAGGGTTACTGTTACATCCATTTTTTTCATAAGCTCCGCAAGAGCCCTGTATTCATCGGGAGTAAAGCTTTTGAAACCGTCCACATAAAGTCTGCCCTCGAACATATCACAGTCCTTGATTTTAGGCACACAAATACTGAGGTTATCCGCTGAGTCGGAATAATCTTTCTCCAGAAGTTCCTCATAGGTTTCATATATAAGCTTTAAGTCCTTAATCTTCTTTTTAAGGTCCAGATTTTCTATTTTTTCTACTGCCTCACCCAGCACATCAGGGGTAACGCCGTATCTTTTCATTTCGCTGACCATATCGGAAACTGTTCCCGCAAAGCCTTTCCTGCTTCCGCCATGGACAAAATATTCAAGTTTTTTATCAAGCACCTGCAGAGTTTTCTGTGCCACCATATAGCGGCCTGCATTGTCAATATACTTCATTCTGAGGGGACCCATTGCACCGAAAATCATATTGCAAAGACGGGAAAAGCTTATTACCTCAACCATAAGCTGGGCACTCATACCAAGCTTTTTTATCATATTGGTTTCAGCCACCATTGTGCTCTGGTCAGGCACAAGAATAAAAGACTTTATTCCCTTTGAAATATTGTCCCTTACCTCATTATAAACATATTCAGTTTTCCCTGTACCTGCTGTGCCGTACACAATTTTAAGCATTTTATCACTTCCGAAATGGTTTATATTTTTATTCTACCATACCAATTTTAATTAGTCAATTCAATAAAAAAACGGACACGAAATGTGTCCGTTTTTATTATGCAATTAAGCTTCTACTGCTTCAGTTTCAGTTATAACCGGATTTTCTTCTCCTGCTGCAATAACATCAATATCGCTATACATAGCAATACCTGTACCTGCAGGGATAAGCTTACCGATAATAACATTTTCCTTAAGGCCGAGAAGTGGGTCCTTCTTACCCTTAATAGCAGCGTCAGTAAGAACTCTTGTTGTTTCCTGGAAGGAAGCTGCTGACAAGAATGAGTCAGTAGCAAGGGCAGCCTTTGTGATACCCATAAGCACATCTTCATACTTTGCAGGTTCTTTTCCTTCTCTTACCATTCTGTTATTAACTCTTTCGAGCTCATAACGGTCAACGAGAGCACCTGTTAAGAATTCAGTATCACCTGATTCCTCAACTCTTACCTTATGGAGCATCTGTCTTACAATAACTTCAATATGCTTATCGTTGATATCAACACCCTGAAGTCTGTAAACCTTCTGTACTTCACTGATAATATAGTCCTGAACAGCTGTGTGGTCGAGAACTGTGAGGATATCCTGTGGGTACTTGGAGCCTTCTGTAAGAGCCTGACCCTTCTTAACTTCCTTAACTTCGCCGTCAGCAATCTTTCTTGCAATCTTTGCACCGTAAGGAATAAGGTATGTTCTAACATCGCCGTTTTCGTCGTTAAGAACCTGAATTTCAGTCTTTCTTTCGCCGTTACCCTTAACATCAGTAACATTGATTACAACTCTACCGTCGATTTCAGAAATAATTGCACAGCCCTTTGGTCTTCTTGCTTCAAAGAGTTCTTCTACTCGTGGAAGACCCTGTGTAATATCTTCGTCGTCACCCGCAATACCGCCGGCGTGGAAGGTTCTCATTGTAAGCTGTGTACCAGGTTCACCGATTGACTGTGCTGCAATAATACCAACAGCTTCACCAACGTTAACAATCTTTCTGTTAGCAAGGTTCATACCGTAACACTTAGCGCAAACACCAATCTTGGCACGACAAGTAATAATACTTCTTACTTCAACCTCTGTAACGCCAGCCTTTTCAACCATTTCTGCCTGTGATGCGGAAATTGGCTTAGCCTGGTCAGCAGAAACAAGAATTTCTCCTGTTTCAGGATGAATAATATCACGAACAGGGAATCTGCCTTCAAGTCTTTCAGCAAGCTTCTCAATTCTTGGGATTTCTCTAACGATAATACCTGAATAATTTTCCTTATTATCGATGTCTGCGCAACAGTCGTCTTCTCTTACAATTACATCCTGTGATACGTCAACAAGTCTTCTTGTAAGGTAACCGGAGTCGGCTGTACGGAGCGCTGTATCAGTAAGACCCTTACGGGCACCGTGTGTGGAAATAAAGTATTCAAGTACGTTAAGACCTTCACGGAAGTTAGCTCTGATAGGAATTTCGATTGTTCTACCCTGTGTATCCGCCATAAGACCACGCATAGCGCCCAGCTGTCTGATCTGGTTGACAGAACCTCTGGCTCCTGAGTCAGCCATCATGTAGATTGGGTTAAGAACATCAAGCTTTGCCATAAGTGCGTCAGATACTTCGTCTGTTGTGTCACCCCAGATTTTGATAACCTTCTGGTATCTTTCTTCGTCTGTGATAAGACCTCTTCTGAAGTTCTTTGTAACTTCGTCAATCTTTTCCTGTGCACTCTCAAGGATTGAACCCTTGGATTCAGGAATTTCAACGTCAGATACACCAACAGTAATAGCACCCTTTGTTGAATACTTATAGCCCATAGCCTTGATATCATCAAGGAGCTTTGCTGTTTCAGTAATATCGTGAATCTTAATACTCTTATCAATAATTTTTCCGAGAACCTTCTTTGAAACCTTTACATCAATTTCATACTTTAATGCGTTCTCTTCCTTTGTTCTGTCAATAAAGCCTAAATCCTGTGGAATCTTTGAGTTAAAGATAATTCTACCAACAGTTGCATCAACAACCTGTGTGATTTCTTTTCCGTTCCACATTCCTGTCTTTCTTACCTTAATAGGTGCGTGAATTCCAACTGCACCGTTTTCGTAAGCAAGTAAAGCTTCATTTTCAGAAATAAAGAGTTTTCCTGCACCCTTTTCATCAGCAAGGGCAGGTGCTTCCTCTGCGCCGATTGTAAGATAGTATGAACCAAGTACCATATCCTGTGTAGGAACTGTTACAGGCTTACCGTCCTGTGGCTTTAAGAGGTTGTTTGCAGAAAGCATAAGGAATCTTGCTTCTGCCTGTGCTTCAGCTGAAAGTGGAAGGTGAACAGCCATCTGGTCACCGTCAAAGTCAGCGTTGAAGGCTGTACATGTAAGTGGGTGGAGCTTAAGCGCCTTACCCTCAACAAGTACAGGTTCGAATGCCTGAATACCAAGTCTATGAAGTGTAGGGGCACGGTTTAAAAGTACAGGATGTTCGGAAATTACTTCCTCTAAAATATCCCAAACCTCTGGACGTACACGCTCTACCATTCTCTTTGCAGACTTAATATTATGTGCAAGTCCGTCTTCTACAAGCTTTTTCATTACGAATGGCTTGAAGAGTTCAAGAGCCATCTTCTTTGGAAGACCACACTGGTAAATCTTAAGTTCAGGTCCTACAACGATAACTGAACGTCCTGAATAGTCAACACGCTTACCGAGGAGGTTCTGACGGAAACGTCCCTGCTTACCCTTAAGCATATCGGAGAGTGATTTTAAGGCTCTGTTACCAGGGCCTGTTACAGCTCTTCCGCGTCTGCCGTTATCAATCAATGAGTCAACAGCTTCCTGAAGCATTCTCTTTTCATTTCTTACAATGATTTCAGGTGCTCCAAGGTCAAGAAGTCTCTTTAATCTGTTGTTTCTGTTGATAACACGTCTGTATAAGTCATTAAGGTCAGATGTAGCAAATCTTCCGCCGTCTAACTGTACCATCGGTCTGATATCCGGTGGAATTACAGGGATTACGGAGAGAATCATCCATTCAGGCTTATTGCCTGACTGTCTGAAGGATTCTACAACCTCAAGTCTTCTTATTGTTCTCACTTTCTTCTGGCCCTTTGCGCCCTCAAGCTCAGCCTTTAACTCTTCATAAAGAGCCTCAAGGTCGATATCCTGAAGCATTTCAAGAATAGCCTCTGCGCCCATTCCTGCACGGAATACGCCTTCACCGTACTTTTCAACTTCTTCACGGTATTCTTTTTCTGTGAGAATCTGGTTCTTCATAAGACCTGTTTTACCAGGCTCAATTACAATATAGGCTGCAAAGTATAATACTTTTTCAAGAGCCTTTGGGGATACATCAAGAATAAGTCCCATTCTGCTTGGGATTCCCTTGAAGTACCAGATGTGAGATACAGGAACTGCAAGTTCAATATGTCCCATTCTCTCACGACGAACCTTAGCTTTAGTAACTTCAACACCACAACGGTCACAAACAATGCCCTTATATCTAACACGCTTGTACTTACCGCAGTGACATTCCCAGTCCTTTGTAGGTCCGAATATTTTTTCACAGAACAAGCCGTCTCTTTCAGGCTTTAATGTTCTGTAGTTAATTGTTTCAGGTTTTTTAACTTCGCCTTTAGACCATTCTCTGATCTTTTCAGGTGAAGCCAGGCCAATCTGAATGGCGCTGAAAATATCATTTTCACTCATTTAACGAACACTCGACTTTCTGTCCGCAATATTTTGTCTATGATTTTTGCTGCGGACTGCAAAAACCATTTGTATGTGAGTTATTAAAACTCATCTTCGTCGTCAAATTCGTCTTCTTTCATAGCATCAAGAGAAATTTCGTTTTCTTCATCATCAGCATCACCGCTGAATGAATTTTCAAACATCTCATCGTTGATTTCTGAGAAGAAGTCGTCTGTCACAACCTCTGCGTCATCATCTTCGTTAAATCTGAACGCGCCTTTTCCGCTTTCGGATTCGATGTTGCCAGGTA
>JAGAIJ010000049.1 GCA_017626595.1 Clostridia bacterium
AACATTATAAACAATACATCCAACAGAAATCGGAAGCTTTCCTGCCTCCACTCTTCTTCCGGTTGTTTCATATATTACAAGAACTTCGTCACCTGACGGATAAACCTCAGGGAGCAGACCGATTTTAATATTCTTAAAAGAGTCAAGGTTTGAATTTACTGAATCAATAGCGCCTGAATAGGATTTTTTAATTGCAATTATCCCGTTCTCAGCACCAACCGCCTTCATAACGCACGAGAATGCAGATAAAATCTCGAAGGAATAGTTTTCGAGAACCTGTCTGTGAAGTTTAAGAAGTGGCTCACATTCAGCACAATTCAAAATAACAGTATCAGCTTCTTTATTCAATTTTGCATAAGACGGAAAGCCTGCGCCACCGGCACCAACTACCCCGTTTTCTCTCATCAACTCAGAAAGCCGACTAAACTCCATAAAAAATTACTCCAGTCCAACAGCGTCATCAACGATACCAACAATAGCAGCATCAATTGGTGAGTTATCAAGATTAAGTCCAATTCTTGCAGCTGAGCCTGTGGCAACAAGAACGATTTCTCCGATACCTGCTCCTACATTGTCAACAGCAACCATTTTTTCTTTAATATTCATTGACTTGTAAGGTTCAACAATAAGAAACTTACTGCCAACTAATTTTTCATTTTTGCGGGTAGCAACAACGCTTCCCACTACTTTTCCAACTATCATTTTTACCTCCGGTTTGATAAAATGGGGCAGGGCGAAACCTGCCCCTAAGTTATCGGATAATTATTTAATTACAGGTAAAATCTTTTCTACATCGTCGTGTGGTCTTGGGATTACGTGTGTAGCAACGAGTTCGCCAAGTCCTGAAGCAGAAGCAGCACCAGCTTCAACAGCTGACTTAACAGCGCCTACATCACCTCTTACCATAACAGTAACGAGACCTGAACCAATCTTTTCTGTACCAACGAGTGCTACGTTTGCAGCCTTAACCATTGCATCTGCAGCTTCTACAGCAGCAACGAGACCACGAGTTTCAACCATACCTAAAGCTTCTTTAACCATTTTTGTTTCCTCCTTAATTTCTGTTTTTTCAACTTTTTCTACTTTTACAACTTTTTTCGCAACTGGTGCGACATTATTTTCTGTTTTTTTTGCATTTGCCATTTGAATTCACCCCGATTAAATTGTAGGTAAAATCTTTTCAACGTCATCGTGAGGTCTAGGAATAACATGTACAGCGATAAGTTCGCCAAGTTTAGCAGCTGTCTGTGCGCCAACTTCTGTAGCAGCCTTAACAGCGCCAACATCACCTCTTACCATAACAGTAACGAGACCTGAACCGATTTTTTCAGTTCCGACAAGTACAACTTCCGCAGCCTTAACCATTGCATCTGCAGCTTCAACTGCAGCAGTTAAGCCTCTTGTTTCAATCATACCTAATGCTTCTTTAGTCATTTTAGTATCCTCCTATATAATAATCTTTAATTATAATTACTTATTTATAATGGCAATCTTAAGTCCCTGCATAGCAAGGTTAGTCTTAAGTGCTTCATTGATTTCCTCAAGCGGATATCTGTGTGTAATAAGGTCAGACATTGGAAGTCCGATTGCCTTTGCTCTCTTTAAGAAATCAAAAGTTGTAGCATAATCTCTGAGTGTGTAAACCCATGAGCCTACAAGTGTGATTTCCTTTGCACAGAGGTCAAAGTGTGGGTTAATTGTAGCATCACCGCCGTTAATGAAGAAGCCAAGCTCGCAAAGTCCGCCGCCGCTTCTTATAAACTTATAGATGTTGCTGTGTGCAACAGGTGAACCTGTGCACTGGAATGCGAAGTCAGCTTCATAGCCGCCAAATGCTTCCTTAACGCCATCTGCAAGAGCTTCAATACCCTTGTAGTTCTTAAAGTTAACAACCTTATCAGCGCCCATTTTCTTAGCAAATTCAAGACGCTTGTCTTCGCCGTCGATTGCAACGATATTTTCGATACCCATTGTTCTGAGTACTGCAATACAGATAAGTCCGATTGGACCACAGCCCTGAACTGCAACTCTTGAATTGAATCTCAAAATACCTGTTGTCTTAGCTCTTTCAACAGCGTGAATTAAAACTGCACAAGGCTCAATTAAAATTCTTGAATCTAAGTCAAGGTCAGATACATTAAAGATTGTTGAACCTTTTCTTACAACAAGGTAATCTGCGAACCAACCGTTAAGATGAACGTCGTCATCAGGTAAAAGTCCGTAAACGTCAGCACCGCCGACATTCTGCTTGTTTAAATCAAACATTGTGATATCAGGATTATCCTTGAAAATCATACAGGTTACAACCTTATCGCCAACGCCTAAAGGCTTACCTGCGCTGTCAACCTTAACATTCTTACCAACCTTAACAACTTCCCCTGTACCTTCGTGACCGAGAGCTACAGGAATAAGAACGAATGGGTCTCTCTTAAATTCGTGAGCGTCAGTTCCGCAAACGCCACAGCCTTCTACTTTAACGAGAATATCGTCATCGCCGATAGCTGGCATCGGATATTCTTTAATTTCAAACTTTTCAAGTTCTGTGAGCATTGCAACGTGTGCAGTATCAGGAATATCCTTTGATGAAGCAGGAGCAGAAGTTGTGCCCTGCATATTCTGAAGAACCTGCTTTACGATTTCTTCAATATTCTGTGAATTTATATCCATTTTTGCACCTTCTATCCTTTTGAAATTAACTCAATCATTTTCTCGAAAGCTTTAGCACCGTACTCTGAAAGGAATGTATCTTCTTCCTCTGAGCCTCCGCTTACCCCAAGTCCGCCAACAATTTCATTATCAGCTTTAAGCGGGTCCCCACCGCCGAATATTACAATTTTACTGTCGTTAGTAAATTGTATTCCGTAAAGTGAACCGCCTGGCTGGGCAAGAGGTTTTAATTGAATGGTAGGCATTTTAAGAGAAACAACAGTATATGCTTTGTTTACTGCAACATCATAACTTGCAATGTATGAATTATCCATACATTCTACAAGCACAGGTCTACCCTCGCAGTCAGAAATTGCAACAACAGCATTAACCTTAATCTCTCTTGCCTTATCTTCAATAATTTTTGCAAGTGCCTTAGCTAAATCAAGAGTGATTGAAAACTTTTTGTTGAATAACTCTGGATTAACCATAATTATTTGCCGAGCTGTGCAATAATCTTCTTTGTAATTTCTTCGATTAAAGCTGGGTCAGCTTCTTTTGAACCATGATGGTCGCAGTTTCCGCCACAACCGTGACAGCTCTTAAGACCTGCAGCCTTGTTAGGACAGAGGTCAGCAGGATGCTTACCTGTCATACCGAACTTTCTTCTGATTTCGTAAAGCTGTTCAACCTGTTCAGGTGTAAATTCTTTTGGTCCGCCTAACTGCTTTGACTTGAAGAGTAATTCAGCATAGAATTCAACAGATTCCATCTTGTGGTAAGCTGCTAAAAGTGAGTCTGAATAAGTTAAAGCACCGTGGTTTGCAAGAAGAACTGCATCATAGTATGGTAAATACTTTTCAACAGCATCAGGAATTTCCATTGTTGATGGAGCGCCGTATTCAGCAATCGGAACGCAACCGAGAGCGATAACAGCTTCAGGCATAATTGGCTGTGTAAGCGGAATGCCTGCGATAGCGAATGATGTTGCATAGATTGGATGAGCATGAACAACAGACTTAACATCAGGTCTCTTTTCATAAACTCTCATATGCATTTTAATTTCTGATGATGGCTTAAAGCCCTTGTTTGCCTGAATAACATTACCCTTAGCGTCAACCTTACAGATGTATTCAGGTGTCATGAATCCCTTACTTACACCAGTTGGTGTGCAGAGGAATTCGTTGTCAGAGATTTTAACAGAAATGTTACCGTCGTTAGCAGCAACCATGCCTCTGTCATAAATTCTCTTACCAATTTCACAAATTTGTTTTTTAATCTCGAATTCTGAAACCATTACAAGATTCTCCTTTATATATAGATTTAATTTTTTTCACATTATTATTTTAACATTATGAATATCATAAGTCAATACTTTTTTGTGGTTTTTTCTGTTTTTTTCTTTGTTTTTATTTTATTTTGTCAAAAACTCAAGCAGTTCGTCTATTCCTTCGCCTGTAAGTGCGCTGACCTTGAATATTTTCTTGCAACCTGCAATCTCCAGCCACCTTTCAGCCTGTGGAATATTGGCTTCTTCCTTGTCTGTTTTTGTGATTATGCCGATAACCTCACGGTTTGCCATTGAAACAATGTTCGGGCTGTATAATGAATAAACATCATCTGATGCAAGTAGTAATCCTACAACATCAGCCTCATAGGCATATAAAGCAAGTGCTCTTCCTAATATTCTGTTTTCCGCATACTCGCCTGGGGTGTCAATTATTCCATCATAGTTAAAAACAGACTGTGTCTTTTCATATTTGATTTCTCTGCCCTGAAGTGCCTGAGTCAGAGTAGTTTTGCCTGCAGAGGTTCGTCCAACCAATAAAATTTTCTTCATTATGTTTTAGTAATCTCGCAAACAGCAAAACCAAGCTTGTCTCTGCAGTAATCACAAAGTGCAATCACAGCTTCGTTTACCTGTGAAACTGTGCCTGTAACAATGAGAGTACCGCTGAAACGGTCAACAAAGCCAAGCTCAACCCCGGATGCTTTAGTTGAAATATCAGCCGCAATAATTGCTGTTTCAGCAGGTGACATTGTAACAATGCCAATTGCAGCCTTATCATATTCAATTGCAGGGTCAAGACCTAACTTTTTATAGAGAACAGGGTCAGGATTAGCTATAATATGGGCAAGTGTAATCTGTTTACCCGGAACTATTTCCTGAATAATTCTCATTTTATCCTGAATCGACAATTCGTCCATATTCTAACCTCCTATCTGAGCCTTTAGTCCAACAGACTTAGCGGCATCTAATAATTCCTGCATCTTTTTATCATCAGGCGGGAGTACATCTCCCATAAGATATTCTCTGCCAAGCTCCTTGTACTTGTCCTGTCCCAATCTGTGATAAGGCAGTAAGTGAATTTCATTTACTTTTGCAAGTTTTTTGGTAAACTCAGCTATATCTTTAATTTCTTTTACTGTGTCATTAAAGCCTGGGATAACAGGTACACGGACAATCATTTTATTTACTCTTGGTGCAATTTTTCGTGCATTTTCAAGGATAAGTTCGTTTGGCTGTGTAGTGTATTCCCTGTGCTTTTCGCTGTCCATATGCTTAATATCCATTAAATAGGTATCAATATATGGAAGAATTTTTTCAATTGTTTCAAAGGGAGCAAAGCTTGTAGTTTCAATAGCTGTGTTAATACCCTTATCTTTACAAGCCTTAAATAGTGCCTCTGTAAAGCGTGGCTGACACATTGCCTCACCACCGGATAAGGTAACCCCTCCTCCGCTTCGTCTGTAATAAGGTCTGTCCTTTTCAATGATTTCAAGAACTTCCCTTACAGTAACATCGCGGCCAACAATTGTTTCCTTGCCGTCTTTATTCATTTTTTGAATTTCATATTCCTGTGATTCAGGGTTACAGCACCACCTGCAACGGAGTCTGCAACCTTTAAGGAAGATAATTGTTCTGATTCCCGGCCCGTCGTGAACAGAGAAACGCTGAATATCAAATATTCTTCCTTTTACATCCAAATAATTATTGTTCAAAATAAATCACCTTAGAAATTTGTTTGTTCAGTTCTGTTTATAATGTCATCCTGAAGAGACCTTGAAAGTGTAGTAAACAGCGCGCTGTAGCCTGCAACACGAACTACAAGGCTCTTGTAGTTTTCAGGGTGTTTCTGTGCATCAAGAAGAGTTTCACGGCTTACAACGTTAAACTGCATGTGACTTCCCTTCTGGTCGAAGTAGCCTCTTATAAGGTTTACAAAAGTTTCAAGTCCTGTTGTTCCTTTAAGTGCAGATGGGTGGAACTTCATATTGAATAATGTTCCGTTTGATGCAATAAAATGGTCAAGCTTTGAAACAGAGTTACATGAGGCTGTAGGTCCGTTTACATCCTTCCCTGCTGACGGAGATACACCGTCTGCAACAGGAGTGTATGCAAGTCTGCCGTCAGGTGTAGCACCTGTCTGACCGCCAAGCGGAACGTTAGCTGATACAGGGTATAAACCTGCCTGATACTGACCGCCTCTTGGGTTTTTGAATGTTTCAAGAGGTTTTGTATATGTGTAAGCAACATCTCTTGCAAAAGCATCAACTTCAGGAATATCATTACCGAATTTCGGTACTTCAAGAATCATTTCACGGATTCTCTTATACTTCGGATTTCCTGCAGTTCCGCTTGCCTTGACATTTGCGTAAATTGACTTGATTACATCTTCATTAACAGTTACACCGTTCTTAGCAAGTTCCTTTGCAACTGCAACAGTCAAATCCTTTGAATTGTCAGCCCCGTCTTCGCCGAAGTTGTTTTCAAGAGCTTCTTTAAGCTCTTTTAATGTAAACTTCTTTTCGTCAAAAACGAGCTTTTTAACTGCATAAAGTGAGTCAGCCATATTTGCAATACCAAAGCCCTGCGGACCTGTGAAGTTGTAAATTGCGCCACCCTCCTGAACAGTCTTTCCTCTTCCTAAACAGTCCTCAATCATACAAGAAAGGAACGGAAGCGGACAACGTTCTGCGTGAGCCACGTCGATGGAGTTGTCGGCATTAACTAAAAGTCCTAACATATATGTCTGCTGTTTTTTATAAGCATCATAGAACTCGTCAAAAGTTTTAAAGTCTTCTACTTCACCTGTTTTAATACTGATTTGTTCGCCTTTGTCCATACCATTTGAGAAAACAAGCTCAAGTGGTCTGCACATATTAAAGAACGCAGCGTCATGCCAACCTTCAGTTTTACCTGACTTTTGTGGTTCAACACAACCGATAATGTTGTAATCTCTTGCATCCTGAAGTGTAAGGCCACGGTTTACAAGGGATGGAATAATAACCTCATCGTTATAATAAGCTGGAAGACCAACACCTGTTCTTGTAAGCTCAGCAGCCTTAATCATAAACTCGTGAGGAGTTCCGTTCCATACACGAACGGAGAATGATGGCTGTGGCAAAAGAATGTGCATTGTAGCCTGAATTGTCATAAATGAAATTGAGTTTGTAGCGTCAAGTCCGTCAATAGTCTGACCGCCTGCAATTAAGTTCTGGAATAAGCTGTAACCTGCAAAACCTCTTGCGGATTCAACGTCTCTCGCTTTGTTAAGGTCGTTAAGCTTAATCCATATACAGTCAATAAGTTCCTGTGCAAAGCAAGGTGAAATTCTGCCTGTTTCAAGGTCAGCCTCAAAATAAGGATTCATATACTGGTCAAAACGTCCAGGTGAAATTGAATGACCGCTTGATTCCATCTGAATGAGCATCTGCACAAACCAGAAAGACTGACAAGCTTCATAGAAAGTTCTTGCTCCGTTTTCAGGAACATTTTCACAGTTCTTTGCAATTAAGAGAAGCTCTTTCTTTCTTGTTTCATCAGTTTCTTTTTCTGCCATTTCCTTAGCAAGTGCTGAATATCTCTTTGCGTAAGTTATAACAGCCTCACAGCTGATAATTACAGATTCTAAAAATTCCTTTCTTCTTGAGTAATCAGCGTCAGAAACCTTGATGTCAGCAAGAAGATTTTTAGTTCTGTCTATAATTGCTCTGTAACCGCTTTTTAAGATTGCGCCGTAGTCCACAGTAACATGACCTACGCCGTTGTAGAAATAGTTACCTGGAGTAAAAATATTGTGCTCCATAGCAGTAATTGTTTCAGGTGCCATGTAGGAAAGCGCAAGCTCAGATGTTGTCTTTCCTTTCCAGTATTTATATACTTCATGAAGCTTTTTCTTTGTATCTTCGGATATATAGAATGGGTCCGCATCTCTGTGCTCAATTGTGTCAAACTCAGCCTCGAGCCATTCAAAGGAGAATTCAGGGAATACCTGACAGCTTCTCGGAGATTTTGTGGCAGAACCTACAATAAGCTCATTGTCACGAATTGTAATAGGAATATTTTCCAAGATGTGCTTAAATGCCTTTGCCCTTCTTTTAATAATAGGTTCAGACTCAGTAGCCATATATGATTCAGTAAGTAAAACCGCACGGTCTGCCTCAATTTCAGGCATTTTCTTAAATAAATCTTCTTTGAGCTTATCTATTCTTTCAGTTTTTTCGCAATCATAAATCTTATAGCTCATATTCATCCTCCTTTAAGATTTTCTCAAGTATATCAGATACAGTATTTTCGTTATATTTGCAAAGTCGCATAACCTCGGGAATTGCACCCTTGACAGAAAAACTTATGTCTGCGACCTTTAGCATATTTATGTCATTGTAGTTATCCCCGATTGCATAAATCCTGTCAAAATCAAGCATATTTTTAAGGAATAGAACAGCCTTTGCCTTATCGGTATCAATATCTACATATTCTATAAGGTTGTCCTCCTGATAGGAAATTTTTAAGAGGTTGTTATTTTTTACATAACTCTTAAAATAATTGTCAGGATAACAGGAAAATTTTACAATATTTTCCTCTGCCTTATGAATTTTATGCATATTTATATTTGGAATTTTTTTGATTTTGTTGGAATAAATGAGAGAATTTTTATAATAAATTGCCCCGCCGTCGCTTGAAACAAAGTAAATATCACAATTAAAATCATCAAAAAAAGATTTTAATTCCTTATATTCACGTCCGCTTGCAACTGCAAAACAGTGTCCTTTTTGAACAAGATTCTCTATCAAAAACCTTGATTTATCAAGGCTTTCCGATAATGTCCTGTCAAAATCAGAAACAATAAGTTTCAAGCTACTCCCTCCTATCCTTTTTCATTGTAACCTAATTGTAACAAAAAGTCAAGAGAAAATAACAAAAACACAGAAAAACAAAGAAATTATTTAAAAAGCTTCGTGTTTATATATGCACAGAGTAATAAAATGTAGATAAGATAAAAGAACCATACCAAAGTAATTAAAATTACAGCTAAACTTCCGAAAATACTGAATGTTGCAAATGTTTCAAGAATTAATGTATATATTTTTGAAAATAAAACCCATAAAATTGCGCACAAAACAGCCCCTGGTATATGGTGTTTGAATTTAATTTTGGTTTTCGGAGTAAATCTGAATAGTACAGCGATAAAAAATGTGAGAAATACAGTAAAAAATACCCCTCTTAAGTTAACAAGAACCTTAAAGTGCCCTGATATATCATAAAGATAAGTGTCAATAAGCATTACAATTTTTTCCCCAAGCATGATTACAATTATATTCAGGAAAAAGAAAGTAAAGAATATAAAAGTAAATATAATGCCTCGGAAACGAAGTTTGAAGTAATTGTAATCAAAGAAACCGTCATAAATTTCAGAAATACCCCTTGAAATTGAGGACATAAGCTGACCTGCCGACCAGATGATTACCAGCGCAGAGATTGACAGCGTAAAAATTGAAGAATTGTAAACCTGAGTTACAATCCCTGTAACAAGCTCCTGAAAAGCAGGCGGTGTATATATAAGGAAGAATTCGTTAAGCATATTCTCGCTTAATGGTGTATAAGGAATAATGCTTAAAAGGAGAGTAACAAGAGGTGCTAGTGCCATGAAAAAGTAGAATGCACCTGAAGATGCAAAAACACTTATATGGGCTTTTTCAATGCCATCTAAAAACTTCTTGATTTTATTTACATAAGTTTTCATATTCTTCCTCCATAAAAAAACATTCGAAAAAATCGAATGTTTATAGTTCTTTAATATTTACAATCTGGGCGTGATAATATGTGTGGAAATCATTGCTTGCATACCACTTATTTTTAACTGCACAGCACATATTTGCAGAATTTATTTCTTCTTTATATAGAACTTTACACTCTAAAGCAAGACCTTTTGCATAAACAATCGGTGTATCGATAAAATCAGAGTTCACCAATGATAAATTACATTCTGCAATTTTGTCAAAATCTCTGCCTGATTTTGAACCGCAAAAACCAAGCTCCTCCGCCATTTCACCTGGAATTGGCAAAGTGAGCGTAAATTCATTATTTTTATCTAAAGCATCCTTTGTAAATCTGCTTTCTCTAACCATAACTGTCATTACAGGAGTGCCCCATTCAATGCCGATAAGCCCCCAGCTAACAGTCATAGTGTTAACCTTTTCATCTTTAGTTGTAAGGAAAGCACCTTTAGAAAGATTTTCGTAAATCTGATTCATATACTTTGAAATTTCCATAAAATCACCTCAAGAATTTATATGCAGGAAATCCTGTTCACTTTCATTCTTTTTTGTTCTGCCCATAAGATTTTTAAGAGCGTCAGTAACACTTTCGCCTTCAAAAAGAACCTTGTAAGCCTCATTTACAATAGGCATATCCACATGAGCTTTATCAGCAAGAGCCTTTACAGCTCTGCAGCTTCTTACGCCTTCTACAACCATATTAACTTCTTTTTGAGCCTCTTCCAATGTTTTTCCCTGACCAATTAAAATTCCGGCACGTCTGTTTCTGGAATTCATACTTGTACAGGTAACAATAAGGTCGCCAATACCTGAAAGTCCTGAAAAAGTTTCCTTTTTAGCTCCTAAAGCAACCCCAAGTCTTGTCATTTCTACAAGTCCTCTTGTCATAAGCGCAGCTTTAGTGTTGTCCCCAAGTCCCATTCCGTCAAGGATACCTGCACAAAGGGCAATTACATTTTTAACTGAGCCACCAAGCTCTACACCTAAAATATCAGTATTAGTATAAATCCTGAAGTTAGGATTCATAATCAAATCCTGAATATATTCTGCTGTTTCAGGACTTTTTGATGCGATAACATTAGTTGTAGGAATTTTTCTTGAAACTTCCTCAGCGTGACTTGGCCCTGACATAACAGAAACATCACACATAGGAAGCTCATCGGCAATAACCTGTGACATTGTTAAAAGGCTTTCCTCTTCTATTCCCTTTGAGATATTGAGAATTCTCTGTCCCTCTGAAACAAAAGGCTTCAGGGCTTTTGCAGTATTTCTCATACCGTGTGATGGTGTTGCCATAATGATTAAGTCCGAGTCTCCGCAAAGGCTTATATCGGAGGTATATTCTACATTATCAGGAATTTTTACACCAGGCAGAAAAGGAATATTCTCTTTATTTTCATTTAGAGCCTGAGATTCGCTTTCAAGGTATGACCACAATATAATATTGTGACCCATTTCAGCAAGCATAATCGCAATAGCAGTACCCCAGCTGCCTGAACCGACAATACTAATTTTAGCCATTAGCTTTCTCCTCCTTTTTACTGCCAAGCTTGTTTTCTGTTCCATTTATAAGTCTTACGATATTAGCTCTGTGTCTGTAAATGCAGAGAACCGCAAGAATTACTGAAAAAATCAGGTATTCAGTATTACCCTTTTCAAAAATAAATGCAAGAACAACAACGATTGCAGAACCTATAACTGAGCCTAAAGATACATATTTTGTAAATATCATAATCAAAATTGAAATTACAAAGGTAATAAGTCCAATCTGCCAGTTTGCAAAGAGTACTGAAACGATTGATACAAGGACACCTTTTCCGCCTTTAAACCCATAATAAACAGGGAAATTATGTCCCAAAACACAGCCGATACCTGCAATGTAAACAGCCAGCATATCATCTGGAAGTAAAAGCTTTGCAAAAAGCACAGATAATACAGTTTTAAGACCATCACCTAAGACAACTAAAAGAGCAGCAGCTTTACCAAAGGTTCTTAAAGTATTTGTAGCTCCTGCATTTCCTGAACCCATAGTTCTGATATCTTTGCCCGATTTAATTTTACCAACAATAATTGAAGAACTGACTGAGCCTAAAAGATATGAAACAATCAGTATTAAAAGTCTTGATAAAAAGTCCATAACTTCCTCCTATTTTGTGTCCTTCTCGCCTTTTTGTCTTACAATAAACTTAATCGGTGTACCAACAAAGCCAAACTTTGCACGAATCTGATTTTCAATATATCTTACATAGGAATAGTGTGCAAGTTCAGCATTATTTACAAAGAGAATAAATGTAGGCGGTTTGATGTCTGACTGTGTGCAATAGTAAATTTTAAGTCTCTTACCCTTATCAGATGGTGGCTGTACCATTGCGATTGCATCGTTGATAACATCATTTAAAAGTCCGGTTGAAATACGCTTTGTATTCTCTGCAAGACATGACTTAATTAAATCAAAAATATCGTCAACTCTCTTACCTGTTTTAGCTGAAATGAATACAGACGGAGCATACATCATAAAGTTAAACTGTTCTTTTAAAACCTTCTGGAATTCAGATATGGTGTTAGTATCTTTTTCAACCAAATCCCATTTATTTACAGCAATAAAACAAGCCTTTCCCTGTTCATGAACATATCCTGCAATTTTTGTATCCTGTTCTGTAACGCCCTCTTCAGCGTCAAGCATCATAATACAAACATCAGCACGTTCTACGGCGTTCAGTGCTCGTGCTACACTGTAACGCTCAACATCTTCGTTGATTTTTCCGCGTTTTCTCATACCTGCAGTATCGATAAAAATGTACTTCTGACCATCTTTTTCAAATGCAGAATCGATTGCGTCACGGGTTGTGCCTGCAATATCTGAAACGATAGCTCGGTTTTCCCCTAAAATTCTGTTAAGAAGTGAAGATTTACCGGCGTTAGGCTTCCCTACAATTGTAACCTTAATTACGTCATCTTCCTCCTCGTTTTCGTTCTGTGGAGGGAAATAATCGCATACAGCGTCAAGTAAATCACCAACGCCAAGACCGTGAATAGATGAAACCATCATAGGTTCGCCAAGTCCAAGGTTATAAAATTCGTAGACTTCCATAGGTGGCTGACCGGGAGAGTCAACCTTATTGCACACCAAAATAACAGGCTTCCCTGATTTCTGGAGCATAGCTCCTACTTCCTTGTCAGCTGCAGTCATTCCGTCTTTTACGTTTACTAAAAAAAGAATAACATCAGCCATATCGATGGCAAGATTAGCCTGATTTCTCATCTGTGAAAGAATAATATCCTTGCTGTATGGTTCAATACCACCTGTATCAATGAGAGTAAAATCATGACTCTGCCACTGGGCATCAGCATAAATTCTGTCTCTTGTAATA
>JAGAIJ010000050.1 GCA_017626595.1 Clostridia bacterium
AGGTGCTTTGTGATGTCTGATTTTGCAGTAAAGCCTATCCATATATACTCCCACGGATTTTCTTTGTCAGCCTCATAATAGGTTTCCACAAAAGGAGGAATAACAAACATTTCGCCCGTTTTTACATTATAGGTGTTTTCCCCAATCTTAAAAAAACCCTGGCCTGATACAACATAATGAATAAGCCAGTGGGTGCGGACTGCGGGACCAAAGCTTTTATTTGGCTTGCAGTTTTCATAGCCGAATTGCATAGGATTAAGGTCGATGTAATTTTCATCCTTGACAAAAATTGAATTCTGCATATTTTCATCTCCTTTGTAAAAACAACAAAATGACAAATATTGCATACATTATACCATTTCATTTTTAAGGCTGTCAATATATAATTTTTATTAAAGGAGTTGATTTTTATGAAACTTACATTTATGGGTGCGGGAAGTACAGTTTTCGCAAGAAACGTAATCGGCGACTGTATGTGTGTTGAGTCATTAAGAGACAGCGTTTTTGCTCTTTATGATATTGATGCCCAGCGCCTTGAAGAAAGCAGAGTTATACTTGAGGCTATGAGAAAGGAAAAAGGCGGATACGGCAAAATCGAATGCTATGTTGGCGTTGAAAACCGTAAGGAAGCCTTAAGAAGTGCAGACTTCGTTGTTAACGCAATTCAGGTTGGCGGATATGACCCTTGCACAATCATAGACTTTGAAATACCAAAGAAATACGGTCTTCAGCAGACAATTGCTGACACATTAGGTATCGGCGGTATTATGCGTGCACTCCGTACAATTCCTGTTATGAAGGGTTTTGCCGATGATATGGCTGAGGTTTGCCCTGATGCACTTTTATTAAACTACACAAACCCAATGGCTATGCTCACAGGCTATATGCTCCAGCATACTCCTATTAAGACTGTTGGTTTGTGCCACAGCGTACAGGTTTGTTCCGAATCACTTCTTAAGAATGTTGGAATGGAAGACAAGCTTGAAGGTCGCAGAGAACTTATCGCAGGTATAAACCATATGGCATGGCTCCTTGAAATCAAGGATAAGGACGGCAACGACTTATATCCTGCAATTAAGGCTAAGGTTGATGAATATATTGCAAACCCTGAAAATCGCGACAAGGTTCGTATGGAATATATCAAGAACTTTGGCTATTACTGCACAGAATCCAGCGAACATAATGCTGAATATAACCATTTCTATATTAAGAGCAAGTATCCTGAACTTATTGAGAAGTACAATATTCCTATTGATGAATATATCAGAAGATGTATCAATCAGATTGATTCATGGAAGAAGGAATATGAAGAAATCAAGAACTCAGGAATTAAAGACCATACAAGAAGCCATGAATATGCATCATATATTATGCAGGCTATTGTTGAAAATAAGCCATATCAGATTGGTGGTAACGTTTTAAACACAGGACATCTTATCTCCAACTTCCCTGAAAATGCCTGTGTAGAAGTTCCTTGTCTTGTTAATGGACAGGGCATAAGACCTGGCCGTATTGGTGAGCTTCCACTCGGTTGTGCAGCTATGAATATGTCAAATATTGCTCCACAGCTCTTAACAATTGAAGCGGCGCACACACTTAAGAAGGACCTTATTTATCAGGCTGCTATGATGGACCCACATACAGGTTCAGAGCTTGATATTGACACAATCAAGAAGATGGTTGACGAGCTTATTGAAGCCCACGGCGACTACCTTCCAAAGTATCACTAAAATATATAAATCCTGCCTCTTCGGAGGTGGGATTTTTTGTTACAATTTCTCTAAAATATTCTTGACATTGTATATATGATATGTTATACTTAATCAAGTACTTTAAGATAATCCAGAGAGGTTACCAAGGACAACAATTAAATACGGCAGTATTGCGTTTTTTTGTTGTGTGTGCTTCCCTGGTGGGAGCATTTTTTGTTATACAGGAGGACTCAGAAAATGAAATTCGTGTTTGATGAAATAAAGGCATACAGAAACGGACAGCTTAAGACAGAATCTTTTTCTCTAAACGCCACAGATTCATTATCTGATAATTCTGACACTATTTCTTTTTCTAAAAATAGATATTTGTTTTTACCCGGACTTGCAGATGTACATGTTCATTTGCGTGAGCCGGGTTTTTCTTATAAAGAAACTGTTTATGACGGCACAAGGGCTTCTGCAAGAGGCGGTTTTACAGCTGTGTGCTCAATGCCGAACTTAAAGCCTGCCCCTGATACTCTTGAGCATCTTAAGGAAGAGCTTGAGATAATCGAAAGGGATGCAGTTATAAATGTTCTGCCTTACGGAACAATTACAAAGGAACAGATGGGCAAAGAGCTTTCAGATATGGAAGAAATTGCACCTTTCGTTGTAGCCTTTACAGACGACGGCAGAGGAGTGCAGAGCAGGGAAATGATGAAAGAGGCTATGCTTAAAGCAAAGAGCCTTGGAAAGATAATTGTTGCACACTGCGAGGATAACGACCTTTTAAAAGGCGGATATATCCATGACGGTGAATACTGCAAAGCACATGGACATAAAGGAATTTGCTCTGAGTCCGAATGGAAACAGATTGAAAGGGATATTGAGCTTGTGAGAGAAACAGGCTGTGCATACCACGTTTGCCATATTTCCACAAAAGAAAGCGTTGAGCTTATAAGACAGGCAAAGGCAGAGGGACTTGATATAACCTGTGAAACAGGTCCACATTATCTCCTTATGGACGACAGCTTTTTAGAGGAGGACGGACGCTTTAAGATGAATCCGCCACTCCGTTCAAAGACAGACAGAGAAGCCCTTATTGAGGGAATTAAAGACGGCACAATCGATATGATTATAACTGACCATGCGCCACACAGCGCTGAAGAAAAGTCAAAGGGACTGGAGAAGAGTGCAATGGGTGTTGTAGGGATTGAAACTTCGTTCCCGCTTGTTTATACATATCTTGTTGAAACAGGGGTTATATCCCTTGAAAAAGCAGTTGAACTTATGCACACAAATCCATGCAGGAGATTTAATATTAAGACTGATATAAATAAGGATTTCACAGTTTTTGAAATTGAAGATGAATACGAAATTAACCCTGAGGAGTTTCTTTCAAAGGGAAAGAGCACACCGTTTAAGGGATGGAAAGTAAAAGGAAGATGTATGGCAACTGTGTCAGGGGGCAAGTTAGCCTATATAGATGAAAGAAAGGGGAAATAGAATGAAGCAGAGCGAATTTATAATCACATTAAACCAGCCTATTGCAAAGGATGTTTATAAGATGCGCCTTTTAGGCGATACATCTCACATCACAAAGGCTGGTCAGTTTGTAAATATTAAGCTTGACGGTTTTTATTTAAGAAGACCGATTTCTGTCTGCGATATAGACAGAGATGCTCTCACAATCATTTATAAGGTTGTGGGACAGGGTACAGATTTAATGGCAAAAATGAATGTAAGGAACACCCTTGATGTTTTAACAGGTCTTGGAAATGGCTATGACTTAAGTATGTCAGGGGACAAGCCTCTCCTTTTAGGTGGCGGTGTTGGTGTTCCGCCTCTTTACTATCTTGCTAAAAAGCTTGTAGAAGAGGGCAAGGAAGTTACAGCTGTGCTTGGTTTTAATACAGCTGATGAGGTTTTCTGTGAACAGGACTTTAAGGATTTGGGAGTTAAAACAATAATCACAACTGTTGACGGCTCTTATGGAACAAAGGGATTTGTTACAGATGCAATTAAAGATATGGACTACACATATTTTTATACATGTGGCCCTGAGCCAATGCTAAAGGCAGTTTATAAAGCTACAAACACAAGCGGACAGTTCAGCTTTGAAAAGAGAATGGGCTGTGGCTTTGGTGCATGTATGGGTTGCTCATGTAAGACAATTACAGGCAACAAGAGAATCTGTAAGGAAGGTCCTGTGCTTGTAAAGGAGGATATAATATGGGAAGATTAAGCGTAAACCTTTGCGGAATTGAAATGGATAACCCGATTATTCCTGCATCAGGTACATATGGATTCGGATATGAATTTGCTGAATATTATGATATAAATATTTTAGGTACATTCTCCTTTAAGGGTACAACTCTTGAACCTCGTTTTGGAAACCCTACACCGAGAATTGCTGAAACTCCGTCAGGTATGCTTAATGCTGTTGGACTTCAGAACCCGGGTGTTGAAAAGGTTATAAGTGAGGAACTTCCAAAACTTAAGGAGTGCTTTAATAAGCCTGTTATGGCAAATGTTTCAGGATTTTCCCTTGAGGAATATGTAAGTGTGTGCGAAAAGCTTGACAAAGAGCCACAGGTTGGTTGGCTTGAAGTAAATATAAGCTGCCCTAATGTTCACGGCGGTGGAATGAGCTTTGGTACAAGCCCTGAGGCTGCGGCAGAGGTTACAAGAGCAGTAAAAAAAGTTACAACAAAGCCTGTAATCATTAAGCTTTCACCAAACGTAACAGACATTGTGGCAATTGCAAAGGCCTGTGAAGAGGCAGGGGCAGACGGTATAAGCTTAATTAACACACTTTTAGGGATGAAGATTGACATAAGAGGAAGAAAACCACTCCTTGCCAATACAACAGGAGGTATGTCAGGCCCTGCTGTGTTCCCGATAGCTGTGAGAATGGTTTATCAGGTTGCAAAGGCTGTCAAAATTCCTGTAATCGGTCTTGGCGGTGTTTCAACTCCTGAAGATGTAATCGAAATGATGCTAGCAGGGGCTACTGCTGTGCAGGTTGGTGCGGCAAACCTTGTTGACCCTTATGCATGTAAGGATATTATTGAAAAATTACCTGAGGTAATGGATAAGTATAATATTGAAAATCTTAAAGATATAATCGGAGGAGCTTTATAATGAAAAGAGATGTAATTATTGCCTGTGACTTTCCAAGTGCAGAAAAAACTTATGAATTTCTTGATAAGTTTACAGAGGAAAAACCTTTTGTAAAAATCGGTATGGAACTTTTTTACGGCGCAGGCCCTGAAATTGTTCGTGAAATTAAAAAGAGAGGACATAAGATTTTCTTAGACCTTAAGCTTCACGATATTCCAAACACAGTTAAAAAATCTATGTCAGTTTTATCAGGCCTTGATGTTGATATCTGTAATCTTCACGCCGCAGGCGGTGTTGAAATGATGAAGTGGGCAATTGAGGGACTTACAAGACCTGACGGCACACGCCCACTTTTAATTGCTGTAACACAGCTCACATCAACAAGTCAGGAAATGATGGAAAATGAACTTTTAATAAACAAACCACTTGATGAGGTTGTTATGCACTACGCACTCAATGCGAAAACTGCAGGTCTTGACGGCGTTGTTTGTTCACCACTTGAAGCAAGTAAGGTGCACCAGGTTTGCGGAGATGAATTCTTGACTGTAACACCAGGTATCAGATTTGCAGACGGTGAAATCGGTGACCAGCATAGAGTTACTACACCTGAAAAGGCAAAGGAAATCGGCTCAGACTTTATCGTTGTAGGCCGTCCAATCACAGCTGCAGAAGACCCGGTAAGCGCATACAGAAGATGTATGAATGAATTTGTATAATATTTAGTTTTAGATATATTGGGAGGAAAATTAAAATGGAAAAACTTATTGCAAAAGACTTATTATCAATCAGCGCTGTATTCTTCAGCCCTGACAAACCATTCACATGGGCAAGTGGAATTAAGAGCCCTGTATATTGCGACAACAGACTCACACTTACTGCACCAAAAGTAAGAAATGATGTAGAAGAAGGACTTGCAAAGCTTATTAAGGAAAACTATCCTGAAGCTGAAGTTTTAATGGGAACTTCAACAGCAGGTATCGCTCACGCTGCAATCACAGCACATCTTCTTGATATGCCTATGGGTTATGTTCGAAGCGGTGCAAAGGACCACGGCAGACAGAACCAGATTGAAGGAAAGCTTGAAAAGGGACAGAAGGTTGTTGTAGTTGAAGACCTTATCTCAACAGGGGGAAGTGTTATTGAAGTTGTAAATGTACTCCGTGAAGCCGGGGCAGAAGTTTTAGGCGTTGTAAGTATCTTTACTTACGGAATGCAGAAGGGTATCGACAGACTTAAGGAAGCTGATGTTAAGAACGTTTCACTTACAAACTTTGATGTAATCGCAGTTGTGGCTGCTGAAGAAGGCTACATCAAGGAAGAAGATATCAAGCGTTTAATCGCATTCAGAAATAACCCATCAGACGAAAGTTGGATTAAAATATGATGAATTTAATTGATACAATGGACTTGTCCTTGACTGAAATTGACGGACTTGTTGAAACTGCCCTTGATATCATAAAAAATCCTGAAAAGTATGCAGAAAGCTGTAAGGGAAAGAAACTTGCAACACTGTTTTTTGAGCCCTCAACAAGAACCCGTTTAAGCTTTGAGGCTGCTATGTATGAGCTTGGTGGAAATGTTTTAGGCTTTTCTGAGGCATCTTCAAGCTCAACTGCAAAGGGCGAAAGCGTATCGGATACAGTTAAGGTTGTAAGCTGTTACGCGGACATAATTGCAATGCGTCACCCAAAAGAGGGAGCACCGCTTGTTGCAGCTAAAAAGGCTGATGTTCCGATTATAAATGCAGGGGACGGCGGTCATTACCACCCGACACAGACACTTGCTGACTTGCTTACAATTTACAGAAGAATAGGCACTTTTGAAAACCTTACAATAGGCTTTTGCGGAGACTTAAAGTATGGACGAACAGTTCATTCTCTGGTTAACGCCATGTCAAGATATAAGGGAATAAAGTTTGTGTTTATCTCTCCTGAAGAACTTAGAGTTCCAAGACATCTTAGAGAGGATCTTGATATTTCAGGAATTTCTTATGAGGAAGTTACAAGTCTTGAAAATGCAATGCCTGAGCTTGATATTCTCTATATGACAAGAATACAGAGAGAGCGTTTCAGCGACGAAGACCAGTACCAGCGTCTTAAAGACAGCTATATTTTAACTGTTGATAAGCTACATAATGCAAAAGAAGATATGGCAATTCTTCATCCGCTTCCAAGAGTAAATGAAATTTCAGTGGCTGTGGATGATGATAAGAGGGCTTGTTATTTTGAGCAGGCACTTAATGGAAAATATATGCGAATGGCACTTATCTTAAAGCTTTTAGGTGAAAAGGATAAGACAGAAGAAAAAATTGAAACTGTAAGTGATTTTGTGTGCAGAAACAAACGCTGTATCACATCCTGTGAACAGGAAATCAAGCACGAATTCAGACTTGCAGATAAGGCGAAAAATATTTACCGTTGTATATACTGCGATAAAGAACCTAAAAAGTAAGGGGATATAATATGAAAAGAAATGATATTAAAAAGATTTTAATTATCGGCTCAGGCCCGATTGTTATCGGACAGGCTGCTGAATTTGACTACGCAGGAACACAGGCGTGTCTTGCTCTTAAAGAGGAGGGCTATGAGGTTATTCTTGCAAACTCAAACCCTGCTACAATTATGACTGATACAACAATTGCAGACAAGGTTTATATGGAACCGCTTACACTTGAATATATTGCGAAGATTATCCGTTACGAAAGACCTGATGCAATTGTTCCTGGCATCGGCGGACAGACAGGTCTTAACCTTGCAATGCAGCTCGAAAAGAAAGGCATTTTAAAGGAATGTAACGTTAAGCTTTTAGGTACAAGCAGTGAAAGTATTGAGAGAGCTGAAGACAGAGAAATGTTTAAGGAACTTTGTGAATCAATCGGTGAGCCTGTTATTCCGTCAGTTATAACATACTCATTGGAAGAAGCAAAGAAGGCTGCAGAGGAAATCGGTTACCCAATCGTTTTAAGACCTGCATTTACCCTTGGCGGTACAGGCGGTGGCTTTGCAAATAACGAAGAAGAACTTATGGAACTTGGTCCTAACGCTTTTGCTCTTTCACCTGTTTCTCAGGTACTTATCGAAAAGTCTGTTAAGGGCTATAAGGAAATTGAGTTTGAAGTTATGCGTGACGCAGAGGATAATGCAATCACAATCTGTGGTATGGAAAATATTGACCCTGTTGGCGTTCACACAGGGGACTCACTGGTTGTTGCCCCAATCCTTTCATTAGATGAAAAGGATAGAAAAATGCTTAATGACAGCGCCATTAAGCTTATCAGAGAGCTTAAAATTGAGGGTGGCTGTAACGTGCAGTTTGCTCTTGACCCTAACTCAAGCCAGTATTATTTAATCGAGGTAAACCCACGAGTTTCCCGTTCATCAGCCCTCGCATCAAAAGCAAGTGGTTACCCTATCGCAAAGGTTACAGCGAAAGTTGCTGTTGGTATGAGCCTTAAGGAAATTGAGGTAGCAGGCGGTACAGCTGATATCGAGCCAAGACTTGATTATATTGTTGCAAAGTTCCCACGTTTCCCATTTGATAAGTTTAATAACGTGCCAAACGTTTTAGGAACACAGATGAAGGCAACAGGTGAAGTTATGGGCATCGGCTCAACACTTGAGGAATGTTTGCTTAAGTCAGTCCGTTCCCTTGAAATCGGAGTTTGCCACTTCTTCTTGAATAAGTTTGAAAATTACACAAAGGAAGAAATGCTTGAATATATCAAGGAATTCCATGACGATAATGTATTCGCAATCTTCAGACTTATGAGAATGGGCGTTTCAATCGAGGAACTTCATAAGGTTACAATGATAACTGAACTTTTCCTTGAAGCATTCAAGAAAATTGTTGATATGGAAAGTGAAATTGAGGCTAATAAGGGAAATGTAGAAGTTCTTAAAAAGGCAAAGATTTTAGGCTTCTCCGATAAATTTATTGCATCAGTTTGGGAAATGCCTGAAGTTGACCTTTATAATCTCCGTAAGGAGAATGGAATTACACCTGTATTCAGAGTTGTTGACACACTCCACACAGGCGCATATATCCCATATCTTTACTCATCATACACAGGAGAAAATGAATCACGCCTTACAGATAAGAAGAAGATTATAGTTCTCGGTGCAGGCCCAATCAGAATTGGTCAGGGCGTAGAGTTTGACTATTCAACAGTTCACGCTGTGCAGACAATCAAGAGAGAGGGCTATGAGGCTATTATTATAAATAATAACCCTGAAACAGTTTCAACTGACTATACAACAGCAGATAAGCTTTACTTTGAGCCACTTACACCTGAAGATGTTATGGCGATAGTTGATTATGAAAACCCAATCGGCGTTGTAGCTTCCCTTGGCGGACAGACTGCTATTAACCTTGCAGAACCGCTTTTTGAAAGAGGAGTTAAGATTATCGGAACTGACTGTGAGGCTATTGAAAGAGCTGAAAACAGAAAGAGCTTTGAAAAAATCTTAAAGGATTTAGGAATTCCACAGCCACAGGGCTTTGCTGTTACAAATATTGAAGACGGTGTTAAGGCTGCTAATACAGTTGGATATCCTGTTCTTGTTCGTCCAAGCTTCGTACTTGGCGGAAGAGCTATGGAAATCGTTGCAAACGACGATATGCTCCGTCATTATTTAAAAACTGCCGTTGAAGTGGATAAGGATAAGCCTGTACTTGTTGACCACTATATTCAGGGTAAGGAAGTTGAAATTGATGCAATCTGCGACGGACACGACGTATTTATCCCTGGTATTATGGAACTTGTTGAGCGTACAGGTGTTCACTCCGGTGACTCAATAAGCGTTTACCCAACCTATTCAATTTCAGATAAGGTTAAGGGCAAGATTATCCAGTACGGTAAGAAACTTGGTCTCGGAATTGGAATTATCGGTCTTTTCAATATCCAGTTTATTGTTGACGACAAGGAAGATGTTTACGTAATTGAAGTAAACCCACGTTCATCTAGAACAGTACCATTCCTTTCAAAAGCAACAGGCTACTCTCTTGCAGATATTGCAACTGAAGTAATCCTTGGTAAGACTCTTAAGGAGCAGGGAATATTTAATATCTACCCTGAAGAAAAGAAGAGATATTATGTAAAAGTTCCTGTATTCTCATCAAATAAGATTAAGGGACTTGACGCATACCTTTCCCCTGAAATGAAGTCAACAGGCGAAGCAATCGGCTATGACGACAGCCTCCCAAGAGCTATGTATAAGGCGCTTCAGGCATCAGGTATTAAGCTTCAGAACTATGGTACAGTAGTTGTAACTCTTGCTGACGAAGATAAGGCAGAGGGCTTCCCGCTTGTTCAGTCCTTCTATAATATGGGCTTTAATATTGCGGCAACAGGCCTCACTTCTGCATACCTTAAGGAAAGAGGAATAAGAAATATTAAGCTCGGCAAGATTTCCGAGGGTAGCACAGAAATTCTTGACTTTATCCGTTCAGGTTTTGTAGCGTACGTAATTAACACAAGAGCTGTTACATCAGGTGTTCACTACGAAGACGGAACATTGATTCGCCGTTGTGCAACTGAAAACGGTGTAACAATCTTCACATCACTTGATACAGTTAAAATTGTAACTGAAGTTTTAGAAGAAATGACAATTTCAGTTTCTACAATCGATGCAAAATAAAAACCCCTACCTTAAATCCTTGGAGGTTGTAATTATGAAGAAATTTCTATTGGCACTTACATTGATTTTTTTTGGCGTAATTACATTTAGCACTATTGTTGTGTCTGCAGAACAGGAAGGGATTTATACATATGTTATCTCCAATGGTGAGGTGGCAATTACAACGTGTGATAGCGCTGCAAGTGGGGATATACAAATTCCTTTAACTATTGATGGTTATTATGTAACAGAGATAGGAAATTACGCATTTCAGAACTGTATAAATCTGACAAGTATTAAAATTCCAAATAATATTGAGTATATTGGAGACTATGCCTTTTATAATTGTACAAGTTTGAGAGAGATCCATATTTCGACATTTATAGAATACATAGGAGACAATGCTTTTTATGGTTGCAATTATCTGAAAAATATTTGTTTTATAGGTACTGAAGATGATTGGGAACAATTAGAATTTGGTTCAGGCAATGATGCATTAATTGATGCAGAAAAAAACTTTATAAAAGGGATAAAAACTGATATTCTTGATAATGGTAAGGAGATTGGAGTTACAACTGTAAACATTGAAGTGGGAAAAACAGCAATCGTTGCTTTGTATGACAGCAATCAACTTGTAGAAATGCAGAAAAAGATTTTGGAATCGGATTCAACATTTTTTACAACAAAAGAAAAGTACTCGATTGCAAAAGTTATGATATGGGAAGATATGACGAGTATACAACCTGTTTGTGATGCATCAGTTATCGGTCCATTGTATATAACTCGCGATACTGAAATTGCATTCGTTTTGGAGGTTTCAGATATAGAGGAGGATAAATGGGGAGATGTTGAACTTGCCATAAAACTATTGACGCCACAGGGAGTAATAGAATATGGTATAGCATCGGAAATTAACATTGATAGTTCTGAATCATTAGAACTTAATAATGATTCAGACGAAATTTATCATATGCTATGTGAACTTATAGGTACAGTTGTAAAATTTGAATTATCATACGGAGAGGTAGATAGGATATATACATCATCTGAGGAGGATGCAATTGAATATGTAGGATATTATGAAGAGGAATGGTCTGCAGAAGATAATTCATTTGGCAACAAGAATATAGATGAGAACGCGATTGTATTCTCAATCGATACGGAAGATATTGATAATTCTTACGCTACAACCGTTGCTGAATTAAACGATGGAAATACATATATAGCAGGACTTTACGTTACAGCTGATACAGATACTGATGCTGATATCGTTATCGTTAACGATCTCCAGCTAGACATCGCTTCTAAGGATGAATTCGCTATCATTACAGGTATCGAAGAAACAAAAAACGAAGACGAAGAAGTTATCTACGAACTCACAGTTATGCACAACGGTGAAAAGAATATATATAAGGCAACAGCCAAGATTTACGAAGAAACTGCCATCGAAATAGGTGATGTTGTAAAGTTTAAGATTAACGCTGATGATGTAATAACAAACCTCGTATATGTTGAATTACCAAACGTTGTGAGATACAACGAAGGTTATGCTGATATATTCACGGCTGGTGCAATTGTTGAAGGCGAAGAATATATGCTCGCAGGTTATGCATATTATAGGAAAAGTTTTAAGATTTATCTGGAATATGGAGGAGAAACTCTGGAGATTTTTAAGCCTGACAGGGCTAGAAGAATCTACCTTGTTGAAACAACAGGCAGAAACAAGGACCGTATCAAGGTAACTGAAGGTTCTATAATGGATATTCTCTGGGATAAAGATCTTACTGTTACGATAGAAGATGATACAAGTGAGTTTTGTGGTTATAGTGTTGCTGATATATCTGTTCCGCTTACAAATGATGTCGGTGACGAATTTACAGCCGCCGCCGCATTCACCCAGATCATTGCTACATTCACAGATGAAGGCGACGTTGATATGATTATCCTCATCGCTGGTGAAGATGATTACGAATTAGTGGAATGATTTACACAAAATAAAGGAAAACACCTATCTTTGATAGGTGTTTTTTATATAAGAAGGGGAGATTTCCCTACGGGACAGTTGTAACATCAGTTCACACTACGGAACAAGTCCTTGTGTTCACTGTGTTACTGCCCCTCCTGCGTCCTCGCTTTCTCATCCCCCGGATGCGCTCGGACTCTTGTCTCGGCTCTCGCCTCGGTCAGCGCATAACAATTGCCACCGGCAATTTGCGCCCCGCGCCTCCGGCACGGTAGTTCAACCCGATTCAGACAACCGAAAAAGCAAGTATCAAAAGATACTTGCTTTTTGGTGGCGGAGAAGGGGAGATTTGAACTCCCGCGCCGGTTACCC
>JAGAIJ010000051.1 GCA_017626595.1 Clostridia bacterium
AATACATAACAAGCCCATCAACATCTCCTGAAAACCGTTTTATACATAACGGAACTGAATGTGCAGTCTGCAAGGCAAGTGGAATGGACTTATCTATTACAAAAGAATTCTTTATTTATGCTACAAAAATGGCTGAAATTTTAGGCGAAGACGCTTCAGTTTACAAGGAATATGCAGAGAAAATCAGACCTGTGCAGATTGGTTCTGACGGCAGATTGCTTGAATGGAACGGAGAATTTGAGGAGCTTGAACCAGGTCACAGACACGTGTCCCACCTCTACGGAGTTTACCCGGGCACAACACTTACAGAGGGTATGGCTGAGTTTGACGCAGCGAGAAAATCTCTTGAATACCGTCTTGAGAACGGTGGTGGACACACAGGCTGGTCAAACGCATGGATTGCCTGCCTTTACGCTCGATTTAAGGACGCTGAAATGGCAAATCACCACATATTAAATATGTTTGAAAAATCAATATATCCAAATATGCTTGATGCTCATCCTCCTTTCCAGATTGACGGAAACTTCGGTATTGGCGCTGCAATCGCAGAAATGCTCCTCCAGAGCCACGGCGAAAAAATTGAGCTTCTTCCTGCACTTCCGAAGGAATGGGAAAAGGGCGAAGTTAAGGGACTTAAAGCCCGCGGAGGCTATACAGTTGACATAGCCTGGGAAGACGGAAAACTCAAAACTTACAAGATAGTTGACAAAGACGGAAAAGAAATTACATTATAAAAATAAAAGGACTACTTTTTGTAGTCCTTTTTTAATTCAATAAAAAAGCTGAATGAAAATTCATTCAGCTTTTTATTTTAATTATCTGATGATAAATACAGCCTTTACAGTAGAACCGTTAAGGTATGCAATTACCTCTGTTGCATCTTCGCCGTAATCAACATACTGGTCGAATGAAGCAATCAGGTCTTCATAAGTTGTGTCAGTACCGTCAAGTCTTGTGCACTTAAACTTACCGTTACCTGTTTCAGAATATTCATAGAACTGACAGCTTGAGAAGTTGCTGTATGAAGCGTCAACACAGTAACCGTCACCTGCTTCTACATCCTCGCCCCTTACAGTGATAAATACCTGGTCATCTTCTGTGGAGTAAATCCAACCGTGGATGAGCTTCATTGTAATTTCACTGTTAAGTTCTTTTCTTCCGTAGTATGGGTCGCCGTCTATACCTGGTTCATAATCTTCATCATAGAGATACTTGTAAGTGAACTTATCGCCACTGCTGTTGTCATCTGTGTAGTAGAAGAATCCGTCCTTATCTGTATCTGAATCATATCTCATGTTATCATTCATATTTTCAGGAGCCTGATATGAGTAAAGAACATATTCCTCGTCTATCTTGCGGTAACCGTCGGCATCAAGACTGAATCTTACAAGGTCGCCTACCTTTAAGTTTTCAATAAGTTCTTCTGATTCATCAGAGATAAGGTATGTCTGTTCTTTCTTATTCTTATGGTCATAAACCTTTACGCTCCAGCGGTCACCATCATTGATTGGGTCTTCCATAATTCTGCAGACAGCTGTGTTATAGTTAACAGGCTGTGCTGAGCTTGCACCGTAGATTACAACAACCTTAGCAGCTGTTGAAGATACATCATATACTGCAACAGTATTTCCTGTTGACTTAAGTGAGCTTGTTGAACCTACCTTATACTTATCAGTCTTAGTCGGGTCCACAGGAACGATAAATACCTTTGTTGAGCTCAGTTTAGCTGAATATGAGCCAACCTTTAATGTGCTTGAGCTGTATGTAGCATTTTCGCTGCCGTCAAATACATCATATCTTGTAAGGATTTCGTCCTCAACCGCCTGCTTTTCGTCAATTACAGTTTCGTCAGTAACTGTAATAATTTCGTCAAAGGTCTTTGCTCCGTTCTTTGTTGTAGTTGTGTACTTAATAAGCTGTTTTACGCCCATATCTGAGCCGAAGCTTGCGTTTGTAGCATATTCTGCTGTTGTTTCAAAGCGCGCTTCTGCTTCGTCATAGTCTGTTCCAACCTGCCAATTGTTAATCTTTGTCTTCTTCTGGAAGTCAATGATTTCCTTTGCGCCGCTTGTTGTAAGCACCTTGGCCTGCATATATTCGTCGCCGTCTTCGTCCTCGTCAATTGCAACTGCGAGAAGGAAGCCGTACTGGTATGTATGTGTCACAGCAGACTTATCATAAAGGAAAATATCTCCGTTAATATCAAGGAAGAATTTTCCCTCGTCGCCCTTTGATGGTTCAGGCATTTCGTCTTCGTCACCATTGAACCAAGGAGCAGCATAAGAGAAGTTATACTTTGTTCCTTCGATTGTAGCAGTCTGTCCTTCCTTAGCGGAAGAAACAGTACCTAAAACATTCTTTGTAAGGATTGTTACCTTAATAACTTCGTTGTCATTTGTAGTTCTTACAGCAAGAACATTTCCCTTCTTAATCTTTGAGAAGGTTGTTTCTTTTCCAGTCTCATCATAAATGTAGATTTCGTCGTATTCTTCGCCGTCTTCCTGGTCTAAAACAAGAGTTCTTGGTGTGTCACTTGGTGTAAGCTTATCTGTAATTGTATATGTTGCGCTTGTAACAAGTGATACATAGTACATTTCATAAGCTTCAATATAGATTACATCAGCAGAGCCGTTCTTGTTTGTATCAACAAATTCAAGTGTACCAACATCAGGAATCATATCGCCGAAGAAAGCACTGTCTTCCTCTGTTTCACCATAAAGTCTTCCGTTATAGATTACAACGTTGTCTTCTTCAAGCTTAACAGTTTTTGTTGTGTCAGTTTCTTCAACATAGTACTTAATCTGTGTTGAAGAAGTTGAAAGAACTTCTCTTGCGCTGATTTTCACAGATTCACCGCTTAAAATCTTAAGAATAACAACCTCGTCTCTGTCAGTTCTTCTGTTTTCCTTATAGTAAACAGTTACCTTTGCGCCCATAAGGCTCTTGTATTCTTCAAGATTGTCAACGTGGAATTCACGGTCATCAACTAAAATTGTGTTTTCGTTCAAGTAAACATCACCTGATGTACTTGTAAGACCGTTTGATGTAATAACACCTGTGTACTTCTGAATTCTTAAATATGTATCAAGAGGTGTGTACTCTGTGATTTCATTGTTTTCCATGATTTCAACTTCAAGTGAGTTGTATAAAAGCTGTGAAATACATGAACGTGTAGCAGGAGTCTTAATTCCGCCTACTGCATTCTTTAAAATACCAAGCTTTGTAGCACTGTTGATATACTTGTCATACCAGTTAGCGCCTGGCTGTGAGAAGTATTCATAACCTAAAGTACAAATAATCATCTTTACAGCTTCTTCGAAAGATACGTTATTGTTTGGTCTGAATGTGCCATCCTCGTAACCGTTGATAATTCCAAGGTTCTTAGCAGCACGGATATTTCCGATTGCCCAGTCAACCCCGTCAATATCAGGGAAAGGAAGATTTTCCTTTGAGTTATCAACAGCTTCGCTCATACCGAGGAATCTGATAATCATTGTAGCAAATTCAGCTCTTGTAACATTCTTCATAGGGCCGAAAGTTCCGTCTTCATAACCCTTTATGATATCGAGCTTGTTAAGTATCTGAACTGCGTCATAATACTTTTCTGTTTTAGTTACATCAGGAAATTCCCTTACAATGTTGGAAACAGGTTCCTGTGTAGCTTCAGTTGTTGTTTCGGTTGTTGTTGCCGGTGCTGTTTCATCTGCAAAAACTGCAACTGATGTTAAAAGCATGGCAATAACAAGAATAATTGAAAGCATAGATTTTAATGTTTTCATTATTCATACCTCCTTAAATATATAGATTTTAATTATTTACAATTCTTACCTGTCGCATCATACTTTCAGGCTCAATTTCCTCGTCAATGCGGATTTTCGCAATTGACTGTGGCCTGTTTGCGACTTCAATTTCATTTCCGTCTGCATCTTCCATATATTCAATTTTGTGCTTCACAAAGTCGCCCTTTGGTCTCAAAAATTCAACCTCAGCTCCTTTGAAAAATCGGTTTTTCTGGACAACGGAAAGGAGTTTTTTCTCCCTGTCATATTCTTTTACAATTCCTATAAGCTCGTAATCTCTTATATAGGAGCTTGTTTCGTAATTTTGCTCATCACCGCCGGGCTTTCCGTAGTAGAAGCCTGTGGTATAGTCCCTGTGGCTGACTTTTTTAAGTTCTTCAAGCCATTTAGGGTCAAACTTGAAGTTTTCAGGGTCTTCAAAATATGTATCAATCGCATCCCTGTAAGCCTTTACAACTGTAGCGAGATAATACTCAGTTTTAACTCTGCCCTCAATTTTAAGGCTGTCAATTCCGCTTTTGATTAAATCGTCAATATGTTCAATCATACAAAGGTCCTTTGAGTTATATATAAAGGTACCTCTTTCATTTTCAAAGACAGGCATATATTCGCCAGGCCTTTTTTCTTCCATTAAATAGTAATTCCATCTGCATGGATGGGAGCAGGCGCCCTGATTGCTGTCACGGTTTGTCATATAGTTACTTAAGAGGCATCTTCCCGAATAGGAAATACACATTGCACCGTGAACAAAGGCTTCAAGTTCTAAAGTTTCAGGAGTGCGTTCTCTTATCTCCGCAATCTCCTCAAAGGACATTTCCCTTGCAACTACAACTCTTTTTGCACCCATTTCGTGCCACATACAGGCACTTTTATAGTTTACATTATTTGCCTGTGTGCTTATATGAATTTCAAGGTCAGGACAAATTTCCCTTGTTATAGCAAACATTCCAAGGTCAGACACCAAAACAGCGTCAACCCCTGTTTTGTAAGCAGATTTAATAAATTCTGCGTACTGGTCAATATCTGTGTTATGAGGAATTATGTTGGCTGTAAGGTAAACCTTTTTGCCTCTGTCGTGGGCATATTTTACACCCTCTGCCATTTCCTCCATGGTAAAGTTCTCCGCAGCAACACGAAGAGAAAATTCCTCTCCGCCGATATAAACTGCATCAGCACCATATATAAAAGCCGTTTTAAGTTTTTCAAGACTTCCCGCAGGAGCTAAAAGTTCCGGCTTCTTCATTCTAATATCCTCCAGTAAAGCTGTTTCTGTAGTCCTCAAGGCCCTGTGCAATACCCCAGGCAATTTCATACTGCCCGTCAACACTCATAATGTATTCACAGTCCTCTTCTCTGTCTATAAAGCCTGCCTCAACAAGGAATGCAGGCATAGCTGTTTCCGTCAGAACAACATAATCATTGGTTTTGACCCCTCTGTCAGTCATACCTGTATGGTCAGCCAGAGCGGTCTGCACAAATTCACTTATTGCATAGGCATAGGTTTTATCCCTGAAAACATAGGTTTCAATACCTGTACCGCCACCGGCGTTGATATGTATGGATATAAACAGGTCAGCCTCATTTTCATTGGCAATCCCTGCCCTGTTTTTAAGGACCTCCATAACATCCTCGCCCTCGATATTGTCTTCCATTTCTTCTCTTGTCATAATAACTTCATAGCCGTTATCTTCAAGGATTTCACGGAGCTTGTCCGCAATCTCCCAGGTTATTTCCTGTTCAAAAGCCTCTAAATCAGGGTTTTCAGCCCCTGTATCAATTCCCGAATAGTTATGACCTGCATCTATAACAATTCTCTCAAATTCATATTCCCCTACTTCTTTCACAAACTCCTCTATTTCCTCTTCAAGAGGTTCTTCAAAGGAAGTGTATTTAAAAATAGCAAGATAGTCATTTTTAAAAGCATTATATAAAATCTTTGCACAGTCCCCACGGGTTGCCTTTTCTTTAACCCTTACGGTAACGCCCTCTAAAAGTCCCTTTTCATCTGCAACCTCAAGATAGCCTGTGTACCAGTTTGCTCCGCCCTTGGAAAGAGCCTCATATTCCTCTCCGATAGCACAAACAACCATTTTTACAAACTGTTCGTATGTAACGTTATCCTGTGGCCAGAATTCCTTTGGGGACATTCCGTTAATTATCTCTTTTTCATAGGCGTATGCTATGTAGTTATAGTACCACTGATTTTTCGGAACATCTGTAAAGGGAAGGTCTTCCCCCTCATAGTCCTCTTCATAGCCTAAGGAGTTTGCAAGAATCTTTGAAGCCTCAGCTCTTGTAATATTCCTGTCTGCCTTAAATGTGCCGTCATCATATCCCGAAAGAATTTCATTTTCAGAAAGGTAGTCAACAGACTCAAAAAGGAAAGGCTGACTGTCTTCATTTATATCAGAAAAAGACTTTGCAAAAGAACATTCTGCAAATAAAGAAAACACCATAAAGACTGTAATAATCATAGCCAGAATTTTCTTCATAAAGCCTCGTCCCCTTTCTAATAATCGACAGTAATCCTTATACCGTTATTATATAATAAACAGCAACATAATGCAATACGCAAAAGATTACATCTATATGTAAATTATGTTAAATTTTTATTACAAAATCAGGAAAAAGAAAGCTTGTCCTTAAGCCCTGAATACCTGCGCTGGATATTGTCGTTTCTGATGTATTCACCTATTATTTCTTCTCTTCCCACAAGTATAACAAGCCTTTTTGCTCTTGTAACAGCTGTATATAAAAGATTTCTCGTCATTAAAAGTCTGTGGGTTTCAAGCATAGGAATAATAATTACATCAAATTCACTGCCCTGACTTTTGTGGACAGTAACAGCATAAGCAAGTTCAAGTTCTTCAAGCTGGATAAAATCATAGTTTACCGTCTTTTCTTCATACTGCACAGTAACCTTTTTATTTCTGTTATCTATAAAGGTTATAAAGCCTACGTCACCGTTAAAGACGCCTGTGCCCTTTTCTCCGTCCTCTTTTTCCCACTCAATAGTGTAGTTATTTTTAATCTGCATAACCTTGTCCCCTACCCTGAAGGTACAGGATGCAGTTTTCTTTTCCACAGCCGATGCACGCCTTGGGTTTAAGGCGTCCTGAAGCAGAGCATTAAGATACTGCACACCGATTGCAGTCTTTCTCGTAGGAGTTAAAACCTGAATCTGAGACATACTGTCCACGCCATAGCTTTTTGGAATTCTGTTTGCGCAAAGGTCAACAATTGCAGAGCAGGTCTCCTCGGGAGTTTCACGGCTTACAAGGAAAAAGTCGTTGTCCTTATCGTTAAGATAAGGAAATTCTCCATTATTTATCCTGTGGGCATTTACAATTATCATACTTTCCTTTGCCTGTCTGAAAATCTCCTTAAGCTTTATACACACAAGGGAATCGCTTTCAATTATATCCCTCAAAACATTACCTGCACCAACAGACGGAAGCTGGTCAGCATCCCCAACCATAATAAGTCTTGCTCCCACAGGAAAGGCTTTTAAGAGGCTGTCCATAAGGGTAATATCCACCATGGACATCTCGTCCACAATCAGAACATCACAGTCAAGTCTGTTATGCTCATTTCTGGCAAAGAGGTTTACCTCATCCCCCTCAGGCATATTTTCAAGAAGTCTGTGAATGGTTTTTGCTTCTTCCCCTGACACTTCGCTCATTCGCTTTGCAGCTCTTCCCGTAGGCGCCGCCAGAGCAACCTTTTTACCCAGGGACTTCATAATTTTAATTATAGAATTTATAATCGTAGTTTTACCTGTACCGGGGCCGCCTGTAATAACCATTGCAGAGTTATAAAAGGACTGGCGGATAGCGTCCCTCTGGCTTTCCGCAAAGTCAATGCCCTGACTCTTTTCCGTTTTATCAATAAGCTCCTCAACCTCATCAGGATTCATTTCAAAACAAACTCCCGAAAGCTCGCGAAGTCTTTTTGCAACATATCTTTCTGCATTATAATAGCTTTCAAGGTATATCCCCTCAAAATCTCCGAAGTCCTCTTTTATAAGCACTCCCTTAAAAATAAGGTCGGAAACAGCATCCTCTGCCACTCCTCCGTCAATCTCAAGGTTAGCCTTTGTCATTGCAACAATAGAAGAGAGGGGAACAAAGGTATGTCCGTTATAGGCGCAATTCATCATAATAGAGCGTATTCCCGAGTATATTCTTTTAGGGGACTCCTTTGGAATTCCCATTTCAGTACCGATCTTATCTGCAGTCTGGAAGGTAATTCCGTTTATGCAGTCCGACAGAATATATGGATTTTCAAGAATGAGATTTTTCGCCCCTGCCCCAAGCTTTTTATAAGCCTTTACAGCGTAAGCAGGAGACAAACCGAACTTCTGAAAAAGCATAACAAGTTCCTTGACCCCAACCTGCTCCACATAGGCCTTATAGATTTCGTCAGCCTTTCTTTGTGAAATTCCGCTGATTTCCGTAAGACGCAAATGGTTATGCTCAATTATATCAAAGGCATCAACGCCAAACTTTTCAACTATTTTTGCAGCTGTAGACTTTCCGATATGAGGAAGCACCCCTGAAGACAGATATCTTTCGATATCCCTTTCTTCTGTTGGCATAATCTTCTCGTAATATTCAACCTTAAATTGCTCGCCGTATTCAGGGTGGGTTGTCCACTCACCGTAGGCTAAAACATTCTCTCCCGGCGCAACCCCCGGCATATAGCCGGTAAGGGTAAGGAGATTTCCGTCGGAAGAGCAGTCAACAACAGAGTATCCGTTGGCTGGATTTTCATATATAACTTCTTCAATTGTTACCTTGATTTTATCCAAGACTATCTTCCTTTCAAAAAATTTATATACTGGTCCATGGTAACGCCATGGAGAAAGCTGTAAGACTTTTCAAGAAGCTTTACAATTTCCAATGTGCCGTCCTCGGAGCCCATATCCACAAGATATATATCCGCAGTCTGATTTTTATGTATAATATCCCATATCTCATCCCGAAGAATTTCCTCAATGGTATCCTCGGCGTTTTTAACCATAATTACAAAGTGTTTATCAAGGATTTCAGATTTTTCCCTGATTTGCATTCCCATAATTCCCACAATCATACTTACAATTCCGTAAACTGCGAAAAACACAAGGAGAACATAGAAAAATGCAGTTGCCATCCAAATCACCCCCTGAAATATAGTATGCAGAGGGTAAAGGAATGCTACTTTACATTTTAGCAATAAAAAAACAGACTGTCAAGAAGACAGCCTGTTTAGTTCAGTGCAAAATTATTCAGCAACCTCATCCTTGAACTTTTCATATTCTTCAAGAATCTTTGTCTGAATTGTTTCTCTCATTTCTGAGTTGATAGGATGGGCAATGTCCTTAAATTCCCCGTCAGGAGTCTTTCTGCTAGGCATAGCTATAAAGAGCTTGTCCTGTCCTTCAATAACCTTAATGTCATGAACAACAAATGTGTCATCAAAGGTTATAGAAACTACTGCCTTCATCCTTCCTTCTGCATTGATTTTTCTTACTTTGATATCAGTTATTTCCATAGGAAACACCGCCTTCCGCCAAGCATCCTAGCCCAGCAAATTTATAAATAATATTATTTTACAAAAATTAGGGTAAAATTAAGATAAACATTAAGAAAAATGTTGCCATTTCTTAAAAAATATGCTATTCTAAAAACAGAATTCCAAAGGAGTGTACCTTTTATGAATAAATTCTCAATAGCAAATTTCAAATCCGGTTCATCTGTGCATTTTATAGGCATCGGCGGAATAAGTATGAGTGCTCTTGCTGAAATGATGCTCTACCTTGGCTATAAGGTATCCGGTTCAGACCGGAGTAATTCAGACGCCCTTTCGAAGCTTCGCGAAAAAGGGGCTGAAATTTGTGTTGGACAGAAGGCAGAAAATATAAAGAATCCTGACCTGGTATGCTATACAGCTGCCATAAGCGAGGATAATCCCGAGCTTGTTCGTGCAAGGGAGCTTAATGTTCCTGTAATCGAAAGAGCTGAACTTTTAGGGGAGCTTATGACTCTCTATAAATTTCCTCTCGCAGTGGCAGGAACACATGGAAAAACCACAACTACTTCCATGCTTTCTCTCATACTCCTTGCCGCAGAAAAAGACCCTACAATTTTAGTAGGCGGAAATCTTCCGCAGATTGAGGGAAACTACCGTCAGGGCAAGACAGACTATCTTGTTTTAGAAGCCTGTGAATATGTAGAAAGTTTTCTTCATTTCCATCCATTTTTGTCAATAATAACCAATATTGAGGCAGACCACCTGGATTATTTTGTTAATCTTAATAACATTATATCAGCTTTTGAGAAATTTGCAAGACTAAATTCACCCCTTGGACACATTATTGTATGTTTTGACGATAAAAACATACAATCTATTGTGCAAAATTTCGGGAAAAACGTGGTAAAATATGGTATCAATACCAAAAATTGTGAATTTGTTGCTGAAAACATAAAGCCAAATAATAAAAAAGGCACAGATTTTGACGTGCTTTATATGGGAAAACCGTTCCTTTCACTGTCCCTTAACCTCTCAGGTAAGCATGTTGTTTATGACGCCCTTGCCTGTGTGGCAGCTGCAGTATCTTTAGGCATCGAAAAAGAGGCAATCAAAGAGGGACTTGAAAGCTTTACAGGTACAAAAAGACGCTTTGAAAAATTAGGCTTTTTCGAGGGGGTTGAGGTTGTTGACGACTACGCCCACCACCCAACTGAAATTGAAACAACTTTGAAATCTGCAATGGAGATGGGCTATAATGATGTATGGTGCATTTTCCAGCCTCATACCTATTCAAGAACAAAGGCATTTTTAAATGAATTTGCAGAGGCACTTTCCCTTGCTGACCATGTAATTATTGCAGATGTTTACCCTGCAAGAGAAAAATATGACGGCACAATACACAGTTGCGACCTTGCAATCCTTATAGATAAGGGTGTATATATAAATGATTTCGGCGCAATCGAAAGATATATAAAGAAAAATGCAAAGAAAGGGGACCTTGTAATTTCCATGGGTGCAGGCTCAGTTACGGAAATAGGTCATAATCTTGTAAAACAATGAATTATCAAACCCTAAAGAACTGAGGAGTATAATTGAAGCCTTTGGATTTTCATTTTCAAAGGGCTTGGGACAAAACTTCCTCATAGATAAAAATGTACTTAACGAAATAGTTGAAGGTTCAGGAATAAACGAAAACTACGGCGTTCTTGAAATCGGGCCGGGTGCAGGTACACTCACCCGTGAGCTTGCACAAAACAGCAAGAAAACTGTTGCCGTGGAAATCGACACCCGACTTCTTCCTCTTCTTAACTATACAGTTGGAGAGTTTAAGAACTTTAAGCTCATAAACGAAGACATTATGAAAGTTGACTTAAATAAACTCATAGAAGAAGAGTTTGGGGATATGCCTGTTGCAGTTGTAGCAAACCTTCCATATTATATTACCACGCCTATCATAATGAAAATACTCGAAACCTGTAACAAGGTTAAGTCAATTACGGTTATGATACAGAAAGAAGTGGCAGACAGGATGATAGCTGAGCCGGGCGGTAAGGACTACGGCGCTCTGACAGTTGCCGTACAGTACTACACAAAGCCAGAAATTATAACCCGTGCTACACCCGACTGTTTTATGCCTCCTCCAAAGGTTGCATCAACAGTTATCCATTTAGCAGTTTTAGAGGAACCATCGGTTAAAGCAGATGACACGAAGAAGTTTTTCAATATTGTAAAATCTGCCTTTGGTCAGAGAAGAAAAACTCTTATAAACGCATTATCCAAAAGCCCTTATCTTTCAGCGGAAAAGACTGATATAGAAAGAGTGCTTACAGAAATGGGACTTGATATAAACATCCGCGGGGAAAAACTTTCCCTTTCGGATTTTGCAGAATTATCAAATAAACTTTAAGGAGAAAACTATGTTAACAAGTAAACAGAGAGCATATTTAAGAGGACTTGCAAACGGAGTCCCTGCATTATACCAGATTGGCAAGGACGGAATTACAGATAACTTGGTTTCAATGGTCAAGGACGCTTTAGAAGCCCGTGAGCTTATTAAAATTCACGTACTTGAAACTGCTCCTGACACACCAAGAAACCTCTGCGACCAGCTTGCAGAAAAGGTAGGCGGAGAGCCTGTTCAGGCAATCGGCAGTAAGATTACAATATATAAGGAAGCAAGTGAAAATCCTGCTATAATTTTACCTTAGTCGGAGGGAATTATGGAAGAACTTAATATAAAAGGTGCGCTGGCAAAAAAGGCATCAGTTATTCTCGGTGTAAAAAGCGAAAGTGAAAAAAATGAGCTTTTAAGACTTATTGCAAAGCGTTTAGTTGAAAAAACTGAATATATTTTAGCTGAAAACCTTAAGGACATCGAAAAGGGCAAAAGCAACAATATGAGCGATGGTCTTTTGGACAGACTCCGTTTAACTGATGCACGAATCAGGGATATTGCAGAGGGCGTAAGTCAGATTGCAGACCTTCCTGACCCAATCGGCCAGGTTATTGAAGAATTCAGCCGTCCAAACGGACTTGAAATCAAGAAGGTCAGAGTTCCACTGGGAGTTATCGGCATAATCTATGAGGCTAGACCGAATGTTACAGCCGACGCATTCGCCCTTTGCTTAAAATCAGGTAACGCTGTTATTCTCCGTGGCGGAAAAGAGGCTATAAACTCAAATAAAGCCCTGGTTTCAGTTATGAAAGAGGCAATTTCCGAAATGAATTTCCCTGAGGGAACTTTAAGCCTTGTGGAAAATACTGACAGAGAAAGTGCAAAGGCACTTATGACTCTTAACGAATATCTTGACGTTATTATTCCCCGTGGCGGTGCAGGTCTTATCCGTTCCGTTGTGGAAAACGCCACAGTCCCTGCAATCCAGACAGGCACAGGAAACTGTCATATTTACGTTGATAAAACTGCTGATATTGAAATGGCGAAGAATATAGTTATAAACGCTAAAACCTCCCGTCCGTCAGTATGTAACGCCGAGGAAAAACTCCTTGTTCACAGGGATATTGCAAAAGATTTTCTTCCTGTAATTATTCCTGCACTTACTGAAAAGGATGTTGAAATCCTTGGAGATGAAAAGGTCAATGATTTGTATAATTACATAAAAATTGCCACAAACGAAGAATGGTACGAAGAATTTTTAAGCCTTAAAATCGGCATTAAAATTGTAGAAAATACAGAAGAGGCAATTGAGCATATAAACAAATACGGAAGTCTTCACTCCGAGGCAATTGTAACAAGCTCACAGGAGGATGCAGATAAGTTCTTGAAAGAGGTTGACGCGGCGGCTGTTTATGTTAACGCCTCCACAAGATTTACCGACGGTTTTGAGTTTGGTTTCGGCGGTGAAATCGGAATCAGTACTCAGAAGCTCCACGCAAGAGGCCCTATGGGACTCCGCGAGCTTACCTCTACAAAATACAGAATCTACGGCAACGGCCAGATACGATAGGAGAAAAATATGAATTTATTAGTCGGACAGTCAGGCGGTCCTACCGCTGCAATAAACGCCTCCCTTGCAGGCGTTATAAAAGCAGGGCTTGATTCAAAGGAAATCGGAAAGGTTTACGGCACAGTAAACGGCATTGACGGAGTTTTAAACGACGAGCTCGTTGACCTTGAAAAGTTCAGGGACGAAAAACTTTTAAAGCTTCTTATCCAGACTCCTTCTTCCTACCTTGGTTCCTGCAGACATAAGCTCCCGAATTTAGACGAGGGCAGGGAAACCTATGAAAAAATCGAGGAAATTTTTAAGAAATATGACATAGGCTACTTCCTTTATATCGGTGGAAACGACTCTATGGATACAGTTGATAAATTAAGCAGATATTTCGCAGAGAAAAAATCCGATATTCG
>JAGAIJ010000052.1 GCA_017626595.1 Clostridia bacterium
CATTGCGAAGCTGTGGCGGAGATTTTGAGGGTAAAATAAGGAGTTAATATGCTTCATATTAAAGAAACTATCATTGTCGAGGGGAAGTTCGACAAGGAAAAACTAAAAAAAATTACTGATGCAGCCATAATTTGCACTGAGGGGTTTAACCTCTACCGTGACGGGCGAATTATATCCTCCATTAAGAAAATGGCAGAGAAAACAGGCATCATTATTCTTACGGACTCTGACGCTGCAGGTTTTCGCATACGAAATTACATAAAGAACTGTTTAGCTGGAAAGGGCGTTATAAAGCACGCCTACATTCCAAAAGTTGAGGGAAAAGAACGCCGAAAAGCAATTGGCGGTAAAGAGGGAATCCTTGGCGTCGAGGGAATGACTGAAGAAGTTTTGGAGAAGATTTTGACAACTGTAACAGACATTTCCTACGAAAAGGAAGTTGAAAATCCTATCACTAAAACGGATTTCTTCCTTGACGGGCTTACGGGAAAGGCCGACAGCGCTTACAAACGGAGACGGCTTGCGCAAAAGCTTGGACTTCCGCCAAGATTATCTGCAAACGCCCTCCTTGAGGTTATAAACAAGACCTGCACAAAAGATGAATACGAAAAAGTAAAAGCTGAACTATAAAGTTCAGCTTTTTTTATACAAAAAAAAGGGACATCCATTGGATGTCCCTTTAAAATCATAGATTAAACAAGCTCTAAGATTGCTACTTCAGCAGCATCTCCACGTCTTGGGCCTGCCTTAATTACTCTTGTGTAACCGCCGTTACGTTCAGCGTACTTTGGAGCGATTTCCTCAAATACCTTTGTAACAACGTCTTCCTTTGTAATATAAGCTAAAGCCTGTCTTCTTGTGTGAAGAGTATTTTTCTTGCCGAGAGTAATCATCTTTTCAGCTAACTTCTGTACTTCCTTTGCTCTTGCATAAGTTGTTTCAACCTTGCCTGTTTCGAGGAATGAAGTAGTGAGATTTCTGAGCATTGCTCTTCTCTGATCTGTTGGTCTGCCGAGTTTTCTCTGCATAGCCATACATATCACCTCTTTCTTTAACGATTATGCAACTTAGAATTAGTCTTCGTCGTTTGCAAGTGTTAATCCCATTGAATCAAGTTTTGCAATAACTTCTTCTAACGACTTACGTCCGAGATTTCTAACCTTCATCATATCGTTTTCAGATCTTGTTGTAAGATCCTGAACTGTATTGATTCCGGCTCTCTTTAAGCAGTTATAAGAACGAACTGATAAATCAAGTTCTTCGATTGTTGTTTCCAAAACTTTTTCTTTCTTGCTCTGTTCTTTTTCAACCATTATCTGTGTGTCCTTAGCCTTTTCAGATAAGTCAATGAAGAGATTTAAATGTTCATTGATAATCTTTGCACCAAGGGATACAGCGTCGGATGGATTGATTGTACCGTTTGTCCAAACTTCAAGTGTGAGCTTGTCAAAGTCTGTAATCTGTCCAACTCTTGTATTTTCAACAGTATAGTTAACCTTTTCTACTGGTGTGTAGATTGAGTCAACAGCTATTGTTCCGATAATTGGCTGGAGCATCTGCTTGTTTCTGTCTGAAGAAACATAGCCACGACCCTTATCAATATTGATTTCGATAAAGAGCTTTGCATCATCATTACATGTAGCAATGTGAAGGTCTCCGTTTAAAATCTCTACGTCTGAGTCGCACTTAATATCACGGGCACAAACTTCGCCTGCGCCTTCGTGATTGATGTATATGGTCTTAGGACCCTCTGAGTGAAGCTTCATAGCTAAAGCCTTGATGTTAAGAACGATTTCTGTAACATCTTCCTTCACTCCTGGAATTGTAGAAAATTCATGTACAATTCCATCTATTTTGATAGAATTAGCAGCTACGCCCGGGAGAGAAGAAAGTAAAATTCTTCTGAGGGAGTTGCCGAGTGTAATTCCGTAGCCTCTCTCTAAAGGTTCTACTACAAACTTTCCGTATTTTTCGTCATCGGAAATCTGGACACACTCAATTTTTGGTTTTTCAATTTCTATCATACTCGCCCTCCTATTATCCTTTTTAATAAACGATTCTTAATCGTACTTTACCAATTAGGGCTAAAAGTCTAATTATTACTTGCTGTATAATTCGACTATTAAATGTTCCTCGATTGGAAGGTCAATATCTTCTCTTTCAGCAAAAGCAACTACTCTTCCTTCAAGAGCTTCCTTATTCATATCAAGCCATTTAGGAACAATTCTACCCTCTGTTGAAGCGAGAACTGCTTCAAATTTAGGACTCTTCTTGCTTGTTTCAGCAACTGTGATTACGTCCCCTACCTTAACGAGATATGATGGAATATTTACTTTCTTACCGTTTACGAGGAAGTGTGCATGTGATACGAGCTGACGAGCTTCAGGTCTTGATACTGCAAGACCAAGTCTGTAAACTACGTTATCAAGTCTTCTTTCGATAAGTGTTAAAAGGTTTTCACCTGTAACGCCCTGCTTTTTATTAGCAAGTTCAAAATAGTGAGCGAACTGACCTTCTAAAATACCGTATGCACGTCTTACCTTCTGCTTTTCACGAAGCTGTGTACCGTATTCAGAAAGCTTCTTTCTGCTCTGTCCGTGCTGACCAGGAGCGTATGCTCTTCTGTCGATAGCACATTTATCTGTATAACATCTGTCGCCCTTTAAGAACAACTTCTGTCCTTCACGTCTACAAATTCTGCAAACTGACTCTGTATATCTTGCCATGACTTAATTCACCTCCTGAGTACTATACACGTCTTCTCTTTGGCGGTCTACAACCGTTATGAGGAATTGGTGTTACATCCTTAATCATATTTACTTCAAGTCCTGCAACCTGAAGTGCGCGGATAGCTGATTCTCTACCGCTACCTGGTCCCTTTACGTATACTTCTACATACTTAAGACCGTGTTCCATAGCAGCCTTTGCTGCTGTTTCTGCAGCCATCTGTGCTGCGAACGGTGTGCTTTTCTTTGAGCCTCTGAATCCGAGTCCACCAGCTGAAGCCCATGAAATTGCGTTTCCTTCAACATCAGTGATTGTAACAATAGTATTGTTGAAAGTAGACTTGATATGAGCGGCACCGCGTTCTATATTCTTTCTTTCTCTACGACGTCTGGTTTTCTTAACCTGTTTTGCCATAGTAAATCCACCTCCTGAATTTTGCATCTAATTGCAAAATCTAAATCGAAAATATCTTATTTCTTTTTGTTAGCCATTGTCTTTCTTGGGCCTTTTCTGGTTCTGGCATTTGTCTTAGAACGCTGTCCTCTTACAGGAAGACTCTTTCTATGACGCATACCTCTGTAACAGTTGATTTCGATAAGTCTCTTAATGTCGAGAGCAACGTTTCTTCTTAAGTCACCTTCAACAGTATAGTTATCGATTTCAGCTCTGAGCTTTGATACTTCGTCCTCTGTTAAATCACGAACTCTTGTGTCAGGGTTAATTCCTGTTGCAGCAAGAATCTTCTTTGATGATGTAAGACCGATTCCGAAAATATAAGTTAAGCCGATTTCAACTCTCTTATCATTTGGTAAATCTACACCTGCTATACGTGCCATACTTCAATTTCACCTCCGAAAATAGATTTTTTTGAAAAGTATGGACAGAATTTCATTCAGCGGTTTCCCGCCTACATCAGCTTATATGCTTTCGCATTTTTGGTTCATAAGCCTGACCCTGTCCGACTTTCAAGATTTTTAAGATACGGTATTTGATTAACCCTGCTTCTGCTTATGGCGTGGGTTTTCGCAAATAACCATTACCTTTCCTTTTCTCTTGATAATCTTACACTTTTCACAAATAGGTTTTACTGAAGGTTTAACTTTCATTATCCTCCACCTCCTAAAAGTAATTATTGGCAATTTTTCTCCATTGTCAACCTAAAAATTATATCATCTTTAGAAAACTTTGTCAACAACTTTTTGTAATAATTTTTATATTTTTTATTTTGCTCTCCAGGTAATTCTGCCCTTTGTTAAATCATAAGGAGAAATTTCAAGTGTAACCTTGTCCCCAGGGAGAATTTTAATAAAATGTGTTCTGAGTTTACCTGAAATATGTGCTAAAACCTGATGTCCGTTTTCAAGTTCAACCTTGAACATTGCGTTTGGTAAAGCTTCAAGGACTGTGCCTTCAACTTCAAGTACGTCTTCCTTTGCCATATCTGATCCTCCTTAAAAATTAAGAAAAAACTTTTCTGAAAACTCTGCAATTTCTCTTCTCAGTTCTGCATTGGTCGGTCTTTCACCGTTTTCAAGCTTTCCCTTTATGAAACTGCTCGTTTCCATATATTTTAAATGTTTAATATTTTTCTTTTTAAGATTGTCCATCTTCCTCAGGTCCCCGTCTGCAATCTCAACGAAATTTCCGTTTCTTCCGATTACAACAAGGAACTTTCCTCCGTCACGGCCTGATTCCGACAAAACAATATCACCTGTATTGATTTCGAAATTTTCCATATTCTCACCTTTAGTCCACATAAGTTAAAAGCAGTGGTTCTCCGTCGGTAATTAAAATAGAATTTTCATAGTGTGCTGAAAGCTTTCCGTCCTTTGTAAAAACTGCCCAGCCGTCATCTGCAATAAAGTAGTCCTTTTTGCCCTGACACACCATAGGTTCAACTGCTATACACATTCCTGCTTTAAGGCGCGCCCCTCTTTCCCTCTTTGATACATAGTTAGGAATTTCAGGGTCTTCGTGCATTTCAGCTCCTATTCCGTGTCCGCAAAAGTCTCTTAAAACGCTGAAGCCGTTTTCTTCAACAAAGCTCTGGACTGCTCCCGAAATGTCTGAAACTCTGAAGTTTTCTTTACAGAATTTCAAGCCTTCAAAAAAGCTTTCTTTTGTTACATCAATAAGTCTTTGTGCTTCATCCGACACTTTTCCAACCGCAAAGGTTCTCGCAGCGTCTCCGTGATACCCTTTCCAGCATGCGCCTACATCAATAGACACAATATCTCCCTCTTTAAGAGGTTCATTATTAGGAAATCCGTGGATAATCACATCATTTACACTTGCACAAACAGTTGCAGGAAATCCGCCGTATCCCTTAAAGGATGGCAAACAGCCCTGACTTCTGATATAATCCTCTGCTATTTTATTAAGTTCGTTGGTTGTAACACCAGGCTTTACAGCCTCCTCAACTCTCTTAAGAGTTTCGCCTGTTACTCTTCCCGCAATCTTCATAAGCTCGATTTCAGCCTTTGATTTTATAGTAATCATTTTTATTCACCCAGCACTCTGAGTACCTCTCTTGAGGTATCTTCTATACCCTCTCTGCCTACAACTGTCTTAAGGAGTCCTCTTTCTTCAAAGTACTTCTTAAGTGGCTCTGTAATGGCATGGTATGTGTTAAGTCTTTCTTTAACTGTTTCAGGTTTATCGTCCTTTCGGGTCTTTATTGTTCCTCCACAGTTATCGCATACGCCCTCTACGGCAGGTTTTCTGTATTCCTTATGGAAAGCTGTTCCACATTCGCTACATTCAAGTCTGCCTGACACTCGTCTTATGATTTCTTCATCTGAAACATCAAGAGTGAGCACAGCATCAATTTTAAGCTTTGACGCAGTGAGAGTTTCTGCCTGGTTTATATTTCTTGGAAATCCGTCTAAGATAAAACCATTCTTACAGTCAGGCTGCCTTAATCTTTCCTTGACCATCTTTATCATTACATCGTCAGGAACAAATTTACCATCATCTATAAACTTCTTTGCAATCTCACCTAATTCTGTACCTTCGTCAATATTATGTCTGAGCATCGCTCCGGTAGAAATTGTCGGAATATTAAAATGTTTACTGAGCATCTCCGCCTGTGTTCCTTTGCCGGCCCCCGGCGGTGCAAGAATTATAAGATTCATTTATGTCACATTTCCTTTCGATAATAAATTACGTCTAAAGCCTCTGTTTTCAAGGTTTTTATCGATTTTATTGTTAATTTTTATTTATTTTTTTGGAAAAATATTCCCATAAACTCCACAAGGGGCTGTGTCAGAAGCGCATTTCTCCTGACACATCCCCTGTATGTTTGTTTATTTAAGATATCTTATTCAAGAAATCCCTTATAATGTCTCATAAGCATCTGGGATTCGAGCTGCTGAACTGTTTCAAGTGCAACACCAACTACGATAAGGAGTGATGTTCCGCCGATTGAGAAGTTCTGAATATTAAGTCCGAGGTTCATCAAAATCGGAAGGATTGCGATGAGACCGAGGAATATAGCTCCGCCAAATGTAATCTTAGAGAGCACTCTGTTGATATAATCAGATGTTGGACGACCCGGTCTGATACCTGGTACAAATCCGCCGTTCTGCTTCATATTGTTTGCCATTTCTACAGGATTGAACTGAATCGCTGTGTAGAAATATGTGAAGAATATGATAAGCAAGAAGTACATAATAGCGTAGATTACGCTGTCACCTGAGAATATCTTAAGGAATCCACCCCAGAATCCGCCTGAAGCAGCTGTCTTTCCGAAGAAAGCAGCAATTGTTGCAGGGAACGCCATAATACTTGATGCGAAGATGATTGGCATAACACCGCCTGAAA
>JAGAIJ010000053.1 GCA_017626595.1 Clostridia bacterium
AATTTAGGAGAATAAATTATGAATATTATAATTGTAGGTTGTGGCAAGGTGGGAATTAAGCTTGCTTCAACATTAAATCGTGACTCCGAGGATAATATTACAGTTATAGATACTAACCGAAAGAAACTTGAGCCCGTTGTAAATAAATATGATGTTTTAGGCATCTGCGGAAGCGGTACCTCAAAGGAAACTCTTGAGGAGGCAGGGATAAAAGATGCTGACCTTCTGATTGCAGTTACAGGCTCTGACGAGATAAATCTATTAACCTGTCTTTTCGCTAAGAAGCTTGGAATGTGCAAGACTATTGCCAGAGTAAGCACTCCACAGTTCAGTAAGGAATTTCATCTTATTAAAGATGATTTAGGCCTTGCTCTTGCAATCAATCCTGACAGGACAGCGGCTAACGAAATTGCCCGTTCAATCAAGTTCCCGTCAGCTCTCCAGATTGACACATTCGCAAAGGGTAGAGTTGAAATTGTAAAATTCAAAATTAAAGAGGGGTCCCCTCTTGATAACCTTATGCTTTCAGATCTTTCTCAGAAGCTTGGCTGTGATGTCCTTGTTTGTGGAGTAGAAAGAGGAGAAGAAGCCTTTATTCCTTCAGGTAACTTTATACTTAAGGAAAATGATTATATAAGCGTAGTTGCTACCTTTGAAAATCTTAATGCATTTCTTAAAAAGCTTGATATAAAGTCAGGCAAGGTAAGAAATACAATGATAGTCGGCGGTGGAAATACAGCTTATTATCTTGCTGATGCGCTGATTAAAGCAGGCGTTTCAGTTAAAATTATAGAAAAAGATGCAAAAAGATGTGAAGAGCTTATTGAGTTACTTCCAAAAGCTACAATTGTTAACGGCGACGGAACTGATAATGAATTGTTGCTTGAGGAGGAGCTTGAGGGAGCAGGTTCTTTTGTATCTCTTACAAACATTGATGAAGAGAATATTCTTTTATCACTGTTTGCAAGAAGTAAAACAAAGGGAAAGGTTATCACTAAAATTAACAGAATTGCTTATGACGAGGTTATTGATAATCTTGACCTTGATACAACAATTTATCCTAAAAACCTCACAGCTGAATACATAATAAGATTTGTAAGAGCTATGAAAAATTCCTTGGGTTCAAACGTAGAAACCCTGCATTATATTCTTGATGAAAAGGCTGAGGCTCTTGAGTTCAGGATTAAGGATAATGCAAAATACACAGGAATTCCTATTTCACAGCTTAACATCCGTGATAATACTATTATTGCCTGTATCAACAGAAAGGGTAAGGTTATTATTCCAAAAGGTCAGGATGTAATTTTAGCTGATGACACAGTTATCGTCGTTACAATAAATTCAGGATATGACGATTTTAAGGATATTTTTAATTAGAGGTATTTATAATGAATTATAGAGTTATTTTGTATACTCTCGGCAAAGTTTTGGACTTTGAGGCAGTTTGTATGATTTTGCCTTTGCTTTGTGGTTTGATTTATAAAGAAGATGCAACAAAATATTTCCTTTTGTGTATTGCAATATGTCTTGTTGTGGCACAGTTACTTCGAATATTCAAGCCAAAAAATAAAACAATTTATGCAAAAGAAGGCTTTGTAATCGTAGCACTTAGCTGGATTGTAATAAGTCTTTTTGGCTCATTACCATTCCTTTTATCAGGAGAAATTCCAAACTTTTTTGATGCATTATTTGAGACGGTTTCAGGCTTTACTACCACAGGGGCATCAATATTGGATGGCTCAAAAATTGATGCTCTTTCAAAAAGTATGCTTTTCTGGCGTAGCTTTACCCATTGGGTAGGGGGTATGGGAGTTTTAGTTCTCCTTGTAGCTGTCCTTCCTTTAAGCGGTGGAAACAATCTTTATCTAATGAAGGCAGAAAGCCCTGGCCCTGAGGTTGGCAAGCTTGTGCCAAAGGTAAGAACCACAGCCACATGGCTTTATGGAATGTATTTGTTTTTAACTGTTCTTGAGATGATTTTACTAAAGATTGCAGGGATGAGTATTTTTGAATCAATAACTCTTTCTTTTGGTACGGCAGGTACAGGCGGTTTTGCTGTTTTGGGAAGTGGATTTGCCACATATTCATATGCACAGCAAATGATTATTGGTATTTTTATGATGCTTTTCGGAATAGACTTTTCGTTCTATTTTCTTTTGCTCAGCAGACGCTTCAGAGATGCCTTTGAAAAGGATGAAGTTAAAGCATATTTTATAATAATTCTTGTTGCATCTGCAGTCATTTTCTATAATTGTATGAAAAATAATATTGATACTAACCTTGGGATTCTTGCAAAAGACTCCTTTTTCCAGGTTTCGTCAATTATCACAACAACAGGATTTTCTACAGCTGATTTTAATACCTGGCCACAGCTTTCAAAGGGAATTCTTGTTCTTTTAATGTTCTTTGGTGCCTGCGCAGGAAGTACAGGCGGCGGTATGAAGATTTCAAGAATTATGATTTTAACAAAATCAATTTTTAAGGAAATTAAGCTTGCTGCTCACCCAAACAGAACATACAAGATAAAAATGAACAAAAAAACAGTGCCTCACGAGGTAGTAAGAGGGGTTAATACTTATACGGCGGCTTATTTTGCAATAATGGCTGTTGCATTTCTTTTGATTAGCTGTAACGGTTATGATTTCGAAACAACATTTACATCTGTAGTTTCAACTATGAATAATATCGGTCCGGGTCTTGGAATGGTTGGGCCAAACGGCAATTTTGGAGAGTTTAAATGGTACTCAAAAGTTGTATTTTCAATCCTTATGGTTGCAGGCCGACTTGAGATTTTCCCGATGCTGGTTTTAATGTCAAAACATACATGGAAAAAATAATGAAAATCACCGATTTTTCGGTGATTTTTTATTGCAAAAACAGTTGCATTATGTTATAATTAGCTGAATAGAGGTGGAAAATGAAAAAAAGTTGGAAAAATTCAAAAAATTTTTGAATAAAGTATAGCTTTTTTTAAAAAAGTTTGTTATAATTATAACAAAGATAATCGGGCTTACTTTGTGTGCCTGAAAATCTTATTTTAATCAGTAAAAAATAATATTTATTATACAGGAGGATTTAGTTCTATGGCTAAAAAACCATTAGTTCCATTTAACGGAACAAAGGAACAGGAAGAACGTCTTATGGCTGTTATTGAAGCTCATAAGGGCGAGGAAGGCGCTACAATCCCTGTACTTCACAAGGCACAGGAAATCTACGGCTATCTTCCAATTGAAGTTCAGAAGATGATTTCTGAAGGACTTAATGTACCACTCGCTGAAATCTACGGAATTGTTACATTCTATGCACAGTTCTCACTTAACCCAAAGGGTAAGTACAATATCGGCGTATGTCTTGGTACAGCATGTTATGTTAAGGGTTCAGGTGATATCCTTGAAAAGATTAAGGAAATTCTCGGCATTGAAGTTGGAGAATGTACACCAGACGGTTTATTCTCAATTGAAGCTACACGTTGTATCGGTGCTTGCGGTCTCGCACCTGTACTTACTGTAAATGATGATGTTTACGGACGTCTTACAGTTGACGATGTAGAGGACATTATTGCGAAATATAAGAACTAAGGAGCAAAAAAATGCTGTTATCTGATATTAAAAATTTACTTGACGCTAAAGTTTTGACTAAGGAAAGTAATGATGTTTTATCTCAAAAGGATATTCATACAGCTTGTGGTTGTGACCTTATGAGTGATGTTCTTGCTTTTGTCAAGGACCAGTCACTTCTTTTAACAGGCCTTATAAATGCACAGGTTATCAGGACTGCTGAAATGATGGATATTGTTGCTGTTTGCTTTGTAAGAGGCAAGCTTCCTGCAGAGGAAGTTATTGAGCTTGCAAACGAAAAGGGAATTACAATTCTTTCAACTGAGCTTCCACTATACATTTCCTGCGGTAAGCTTTACAGCGAAGGTTTAAGAGGATACCTAAATGATTAAGAAGTATGATATTTCTGGGGAAGATTTTTCTCTTGCTGGTGAAGCTTCAAGTGATTTTAAGTCTGTGATGAAAAAAATCGGGATGAATCCTGATGTAATCCGCAGAGTTTCAATTGCAATGTATGAAGCTGAAATCAACACCATAATTCACGGTGGCGGAGGAGAATGTGAAGCTGAAATAAAAAGCGATAAGGTTCAGGTTACTTTCAGGGATAACGGTCCCGGAATTGAAAATATTGACCTTGCTATGCAGGAGGGCTATTCAACTGCAGGTGACAAAATCAGGGAACTTGGTTTTGGTGCAGGCATGGGTCTTCCGAATATTAAAAAATATACAGATAATATGCTTATTGATACAGCTCCGGGGAAAGGCACAACCCTTACCCTAATAGTTAATTTATAATTTGTTTGCATCTGTAGGTCTGCGGACAGGTGCTTTTGATAAAATGCAGACAGAAAGACAGGGGAGAATCATGGAATATTTCCATTCGGTTACTCTAAATAAAGATAAATGTCTTGGTTGCACAAACTGTATTACTCATTGTCCCACAGAGGCAATACGAGTACAAAACGGTAAAGCTAAAATTATCAAGGAAAGATGTATCGACTGTGGCGAGTGCGTAAGGATTTGTCAGTCCCACGCTAAAATTGTTACAACTGAT
>JAGAIJ010000007.1 GCA_017626595.1 Clostridia bacterium
ATATTCTTTAAAATTTCAACTCTTTCTTCAACTGAAAAAAGAGGAGTTTTCTTCTCGGGGTTGTCCAGTACTGCAACAATAAGCTTATCAAACATCTTTGACGCTCTTTTAATTATGTCGAGATGTCCGTTTGTGCAGGGGTCAAAGCTTCCCGGATAAACAGCAGTAGTCATTATATCATCTCCGTAAAAACGGAAACCTGAGTCTTTCCGTATTTTGCCTTTTTAATACAGTCAAAACCCATAAATTCCGTTTCCTCGCCGCCGAACTCTGTTTCAACTAAAACTATTCCGTTTTCTGATAGAAGTTTTCTCTCTTTCACTATCTTGAAAACAGGAGAGAGGAAGCCCTTATTATAAGGCGGGTCGAGAAATATTATATCAAATTTTTTATTAGTCAAGTTAAGAAAATCAAAAATATCTTTTCTTAATATTTCGGACTTGTCCGAAACCCTTGCTCCTTCAACATTTTTCCTAAGGATTGAAAGTGCTTCAGGGTTTGTTTCAATAAAAGTGCAACTTTCTGCGCCACGGCTTAAAGCCTCAATTCCCAGTGCCCCTGAACCTGCAAAGGCATCTAAAACGTTTTCGCATGGGATGTAGCGCTGTATAATATTAAAAATGGATTCCTTAACCCTGTCCGTTGTAGGACGGGTATTTATCCCTTCAGGTGCAATAAGCTTTTTTCCACGGGCTGTGCCAGAAATTACTCGCATATAAACACCTTCACTTTCAAATTTACACAATATTACACTTCATTTTATAATGATAATCGTAATTTGTCAAGTATTTGAATAAAAAAACCCTGCATGTGCCGTATATTGCATAAGGTAAAAACCTGCATTGCAGGTGGGCTGTAGCCCGATTACTTTACAAGTCCACTGGCATTGCCAAAGGCAAAGGAGGCATGTGCGCCATAATCGGAGACCTACGTTCCCTTTTTAAAAGTGTTGGTTTTACATTATTGCAATTAAATACGAACACCGCAGGGTGAGCATCTTTATAATATCATAATATGCACTTTTCTTCAAGATATTCGTTAAAATTTATAAATGGAAATATTTTTTTCTTTACAAATTTGTGCATATGTGATATAATTACATTAATATATTATATTTTGGTGATTTCATGAGAATAGAAAGGATTTCTGATAACAAAATAAAGGCTTACATATCTCAGGAAGAACTTAAATCCTGGAACGTTTCCATAAAGAATTTTGCGGAAAAAACACCTGAGGCACAAAAGCTTTTCTGGCACGTGGTAAGAGAGGCTCAAAGGTGTGTGGATTTTCCTGCTGACCATTCACAGCTTCTTGTTGAGGCTACAGGCTCTGATAACACAGGCTTTGAAATGACCATAAGCCGTTTGCCTATTCCTAAAAAGACTGTGGAGAAAAAAACGAAAACTGAAGATATACATAAGACGGAGGTTTTTGTTTATCAGTTTGTGGATTTTGAAAATATATGTATGTTTGCATCAAAGGTGGGACAAAGGTACAAAGGACAAAGCAGTTTATACAAATATGATAATAAATACTTTTTAATTCTGTATCCTGAAAATTGTAATATTTTTGACGGGATTGAGCATATAATTTTAGAGTACGGAAAGAAATGCGTAAATGACATCAGTGTGGAACTCATAAAAGAAAGAGGAATTCAATTGATTTCAAATGATGCCGTGGATATTATTCTCAGGCACTTTAAATAATTTTTGTATAGGAGAATTATATGGGTTGGTTTACAGTTCTAAAAGGAAAATTTAATTTTGAATATGATATTTGCAGACGTTGTATTAATGATATACATAATACTCATCTGAAACCGGAGCACTGTCTTTATGACCATTACAGATATAACTGTCCAAGATGCGGTGCGTATAGTCATATTGTGAAAAAGGTGACTTTTGCGGGTCACGTACGTATGTTCTTACATAAAAGAAAAACAAAAAGAATTGAAAAAACCTGATAGAAGAATAAAAGAGAGGCTTTAGCCTCTCTTTTTTTGTTTCTTTTTTATCTCTGTACTCGACCTGAACCGTCGCCACCCATAAGGTTCTTAACCTCGGCAACTGTAACTAAGTTCATATCCCCTTCGATTGTGTGTTTTAAGCAGGAGGCTGCAACTGCAAAGTTGATTGCATCGTCGTTGGAGTATCCCTCAAGAAGTGAATAAATGAGTCCGCCGCCGAAGCTGTCGCCGCCGCCTACACGGTCGATAATTGTCATATGATATTTCTTTGATTTATGGAAACTGTCTGATTTTGCGTCGTAGAGAAGAGCTGACCAGTCATTTTCAGAGGCTGAAATACTCTCTCTTAAAGTGATTGCAACATATTCACAACCAAATCTTGAAACTAACTGTTTTGCAACATCCTTGTAACCCTCGTCGCTGATTTTTCCACCTGTAACGTCTGTGTTGCTGGCGTGAATTCCAAACACCTTTTCAGCGTCTTCTTCATTGGCAATACATACATCTACATATTCCATAAGCTTCCCCATAACCTGACCTGCTTTTTCTGATGTCCAGAGCTTCTTTCTGAAGTTTAAGTCGCAACTGATTTTAACGCCCATTTCTTTTGCTGTTTTACAAGCTTCAAGACAGAGGTCTGCACAGCCGTCGCTTAAGGCAGGTGTGATTCCTGTAAAGTGGAACCAGTCTGCACCATCAAAAATTTCTTTCCAGTTAAAATCATCTGCTGTTGCAGTAGAAATAGAGGAGTGAGCTCTGTCGTAAACTACGTTTGAAGGACGCTGTGATGCACCCTTTTCGCAGTAGTAAATACCAAGTCTTTCTCCGCCTCTTGCAATCTTGCTTGTATCTACATTATGCTTTCTCAGTTCAGCAAGGCAAGCGTCGCCGATTGGGTTAGCAGGAAGCTTTGTAACAAAGCTTGCATCAAGACCGTAGTTTGCACAGCTTACTGAAACGTTAGCCTCACCACCGCCGTATGTAGCCTCAAGGCCTCTTGCCTGAATAAATCTTTCGTGATTATATGTCTGGAGTCTGAGCATTATTTCTCCGAATGTAACAACTTTCTTAGCCATTTTCTGTTCTCCTTATTTAAGATTTTCTCTTGCTATTCTAATGTTTTCAACAAATTTCTTTGCTGTTTCTGTAATCTTATCGTAATCGCCTGTTTTTGCGCCTGCTGTTAAAGCACCGCCTGCACCAACTGCAACTGCGCCAGCCTGAATCCATTCGTGAACATTGTCAACGGAAACACCGCCTGTCGGCATCATTCTTGCCTGTGGGATTGGGCCGTTAACTGCCTTTATAATCTTTGGACCAAAGGCTTCGCCAGGGAATACCTTAATTATATCTGCGCCTGCTTCCATAGCTGTAACAACTTCCTTGATTGTCATACAGCCAGGCATATATGGAACTCTGTAACGATTACAGAGCTTTGCTGTAGCTTCGTCAAAGTATGGACTTACGATATACTGTGCACCGCTTAAAATTGCAATTCTTGCAGTTTCGCTATCCATAACTGTACCTGCACCTAAGATAATTTCGTCTTCTGAATACATTTTAGATAAATCGTAGATTACCTTGTCAGCGTGTGGAACTGTAAATGTGAGCTCGATTGCAGGAACTCCACCTGCGATACAGGCGTCTGTAATTTTCTTTGCCTGCTCAGCAGATTCGGCACGGACAACTGCAACGATACCTACGTCTCTGATTTTTTTAAGTACCAATTCTTTTTCCATTTATATTGCCCTCCAATTAAAAATCATTTTCAACAATATCATTATACACCATATTATGTAAAAAACAAGTACATTTTTTTTCATAAATCATATTTTTTTGAGAAAAATAATCATATATTTGAAAAAATATTGAAAATTTTTGAAAAAAATAGAAAATAAATGAAAATAACACTTGAAATTTTGTTTTTTTTATAGTATGATAACTTTTGTATTGTTTAATATGGATATTTTTCGTCTTATTTTATAAGTAAGATGAATTTTTTTAAAATTGATTTTTCCAATGGAGGTAAGTGAAATGAGCGAAATTAAGAGAATTGGTGTTATGACTGGTGGGGGAGACTGTCCTGGTCTTAACGCTGTAATCAGAGCGGTTACTAAGACTGCTATAATGAAATACGGACTTGAGGTTGTTGGTATTAAGCACGGCTACCGTGGTTTATTTATCGGTGAAAAGGAATTTGTTAACCTTACACTTGACAACACAGACCAGATTTTAGCTGAAGGCGGTACAATCCTCTTCAGTTCAAACAAGGATAATCTCTTCGATTATACTTTTGAAGATGAAACAGGTGTTCACCACGGTGACTATTCACACGTTGGTGTTGAAAATCTTAAGAAGGCAGGCATTGACGCTCTCATTGTAATCGGTGGTGACGGTACACTTACAAGTGGACGTGACTTCTCAAGACTTGGCATTAAGGTTATCGGCGTTCCTAAGACAATTGATAACGACCTTGCAGCTACTGATACAACATTCGGTTTTGATACTGCTGTTGCTACAGCTACTGACGCTATGGACAGACTTAAGACTACTGCTCGTTCACACAGCAGAATTATCTGTGTTGAAGCTATGGGCAGATACGCAGGTTTCCTTGCTTTAGCTACAGGTATTGCAGGTTCTGCTGATGCTATCTTACTTCCTGAAATCGAATTTGATTTAGATAAGGTTGCTGAAACTCTTAAAAAGAACAAGGAAAATGGTAAGGAATGGGCTCTCGTAGTTGTTGCTGAAGGCGCAAAGGAAAAGGGCGGTAAGGTTATCGTTTCTAAGGTTGTAGAAGACAGTCCTGACCCAATCAGACTTGGCGGTGTTGCAGCTTACGTTGCTGAAGAACTTGAAAAGAGAGTTGGCCTTGAATCAAGAGCTACTGTTCTCGGTCACGTTCAGCGTGGTGGTTCTCCAACTGCTAACGACAGAATCTTATCTACAAGATACGGTAGCGCTGCTGTTGAACTCCTTATGGAAGGAAAGTTTGGCAACATGGTTATCTTAAAGGGTAACGAAATGTGCTACGAATCACTTGAAAATGTTATTGGTAACAATAAGAGTGTAGAGCCAGAC
>JAGAIJ010000054.1 GCA_017626595.1 Clostridia bacterium
CCTTATCGAGCCTGTTTACAATATGAAACTGGTGCATTTCACCATTATTTTTCCAATGATACATTATCCCGTTGGCTAAAGTATTATCGTAATTTTTAAGTGATGGGTGGACTGCCATTTCCTTTGGCTTATTTACAACCAAAATTGCATCGTCTTCATACAAAATCTCAAAATCAAGCTTTGTTGATACTATATCACATTCCTCGTTTTCGGAAATGTCCGCTGTTAAGATATCCCCCACATTTACTGTATCAATGCTTTTACAGATTTCATTATTCAGCTTTAGTTTACCGTTTAATTTAAGGTTTATGAAAAGACCTGAGGAAATTTTAAGCTCCCTTTTGCAGATTTGCTCAACTTTTTTTCCTGTATCTTCCTCTTTAACCTCATATTTTAAGATATTCATAAATGAATTTACTCCTGTGGTTTTAAGAAAAACAGATGCACAAAGGCATCTGTTTAATCTTTAATAGTCAAGAACCAACATCTGATGATTTTCAATCTTTGGCACAACAAATTCATATCTGCCATTCTCTTCAGTAAATGAAATTTCTTCGCCTGTTGGTGCAAGGTATGCTTTTCTTATCTTTTTATCAAGCTTTAAGCTTACCTTTGTATCATAAATCGGCACGATATCTTCTACCACTTCAACGCCGTAGCCTCTCTTAACAGGGGAAACATAGAGAAGGTGGACAACATATCTGTTTTCTTCTTTCTGTTCATTAATTGTTGTAACGCCCTGAGCAGGGAGATTTGTTTTAAGGCTCTTATTATCTCCCAAAAGGCGGTCAATTGCATAGAAAAGCACCTTTTTGGCAATCATTGTTCCCATATCAGCATACTCTGTAAACAGATTCCAGCCGATGTAAATTCCGTCTTTACCCTCGATAATTCCAGGGCAGAATGGCTCACCTGTGTTTGGTGTGTGCTGGTGGGATGAGAAGTGAAGATTTGTTCTGTTAAAGAATGGGTTTTCACGGCTTGCTAAAACCTTACCACCCTTTTCTTTAATTGTCTGTGCCTTTGCATATACTAAGAATGCTGAATTATCATAACAGTCAATTTCAAAATCAGGTCTTAAATATGTTGGCTTGAACTCTGATTCGCCAACATATTCTGCACCAAAATCAAGGGCAAAGGCTGTTTTATCTTCGTTTAAGCCTGATTCGCCTGTGGCTAAAACCTTACCGCCATTCTTAACGAAGTCCTTAATTTTTGCCTTAAGTTTATCATTTATATGAGCTAAATCAGGTAAAATAAGCACCTTATAATTATTAAAATCAATTTCTGTATCAACAAAATCAAATAAATAATGACCTTCAAGCATAATTCTGCTTGCGCCTGCATCAATGTTCTTTGTCTGGGCAGCCTGACCTGTGCTATATGCTCTTTCAACTGATTCATAAGAGAGCACAGCTATGTCTGTGACTGCTGTTACATTATCAAGCCAAGGCTCTTTTTCTTCAATTTCCTTATAACCCTCGCCAATCATCTTATATGTAGCCATTTCCATTTTGCCTGATGGGTGGAGCTGGTCCCCGATTGAAGATTTTGCACCGAAGGCTGCAGAAAGGGCTGTTTCATATCTTATTGCATTTGGATGCTTGAAACCGCCGAATTCTCCCCATGAAAAATGGAATTTGCCAGTCATACCAAGGTAGTCCATTCCGAGATTTCTTACATAGGTTGCTGAAATTGGGAAGTGATCATAACCCCAACCGCCTGTTGGCAAACTTTCAAGTTCGAGATGTGTATTCATATAAGCTAAATCGCGACGGCCTGCGATAATATGTCCGCCGTTATGGAAAACAGGGAGGCCAGGTGTAACGCTGTCGATTGCTTCTCTGACTCTTTTTGTGTAGTTTGCATACACTCTTTCTGCAAGTTCATTTACATTATGAATATCAAATGGGTCCTTGCCCTCTGCCAGCATTGTTCTTCGACAGTTTGAGCAGTAGCAAGGCTGTACGCCAACAATGTCAAGGAAAATTCCGTCTGCATCATAATTCTTACAAACTTCGATAATCTGCTCTAAAAGATAGTCAAGGTATGGTGTATTCATACAGAATTTATGGTAGCCTGCTTCTTTATAATTCGGCACCCATGTTGTATTGTCATTTTCGTCCCTTACAAGCCATTCAGGGTGTCTTATTACCATTTTTTCGTCTAGGCCTGCTGAAAGATATACAGGTGTTTTTACTCCGATTTCGTGGGCAGCATCAAGCTGTGCCCTGAGCAAGTCAAACTTAAGATGTGGGTGCATCTCATTTTTTTTACTTGGATGATACGCCCAGCCGTGATGACACTTTGAAAAAAGAGTTATTGAGTCAACGTGGCCTGCTTTAAGAGCTTCCTGAAACTCCTTTTTATCAAATTTTTCTCCTATATTTTCAATAAATTCACTTGTGTGAAAATCTAAATGAACTTGTCTGAATCGCATAACTGCCTCCTATGTTTAGTGATTTGAATTTATTATAACATTGACTACATACTTTTTCAAGTTTATATTGAAAAAAATCTCTCAATGTGTTAGACTTTTTATGAGGTGAGAATTTTGAAGGTTGCAGGAATAATCTGTGAGTACAATCCGTTCCATCTGGGACATAAATTTCATATTGAAGAAACCCGCAGAATTACAGGGGCAGATTATGTGGTTGCAATTATGAGCGGTAACTTTGTTCAACGTGGGGATATTGCCGTTTACGACAAGTTATCAAGGGCGAAAACTGCCTGTCAGAACGGTGCTGATTTAACCATCGAGCTTCCTACAATTTACTCCCTTGCAGGTGCAGAAATTTTTGCATCAAAGGCTATTGAAATACTAATGGGACTTAACTGTATTGACTATTTATCCTTTGGTGCTGAAACTGATGATGTTGCTGAACTTGAGCGGATTGCAGACATTATTCTTACCGAAGATGAAGAATACAAAGCAAAACTTTCACAGGCTCTGGGACAAGGTTTATCCTTTGCCTCAGCACGAGAGATTGCTGTAGGCTCAGATTTACTTGAAACTCCTAACAACATTCTTGCTGTTGAATACATTAAGGCTATAAAAAAGCTTGGGGCATCTTTTTGTCCCGTGGCTGTAAAGCGCTCTGTAAGTCACGATTCTGACGAAGTTTCAGGAGAGTTCACTTCCGCCTCAAACATTCGCGCTGAAATTAAAATGGGACATTTTGACTTGGCATCAAAATATGTCCCACAGGGCTTTGATTTTTCTCAAAAAACTCACTTTATAGAAGATTTGGAGAAGTCAATTATTTCTTCTCTGTTACTAAAAACGCCTGAGGAATTAAGGCTTATTTCCGATGTTTCCGAGGGGTTGGAAAACAGAATTTTAAAATGTGCGAAAGAGTGCTCAGGTTTTATCGAGCTTTGTGACGCTGTTAAATCAAAGCGTTACGCCCACAGCAGAATCAGGAGAATTCTTCTCCATTCTTACTTAGGAATTACAGCCGAAATGCAGAAAGAAGCTCCTGCTTACATCAGGATTTTGGACTTCAATTCAAAGGGTCAGGAACTTTTAAACAAAATAAAACAAGCGACAGATTTGCCGCTTGTTAAAAATACATCCGATGTTAACAGGCTTAAAAATCCTGTTATCAAAAACCAATGGGACAGAGAATTATTGTTCGATAAAATCTTTAACCTTTTTTGATTTTATCCCAATATTCCTTTGCCAGCTGTTCGGTTTTATTATCACCAAATTCGTAATATTTTTTATTTTTGATTTTATCAGGCAGATATTGCTGTTTCACGTAATGATTTGGATAATCATGTGGATACAGGTAATTCTGCCCTTTTTTTACGTTTCCTTCGCCGTCATAGTGCTTATTCTGTAAATTCCTCGGAATTTCGCCTGTGTCAATATTTTCAATATCCCACATTGCCTGATTTATAGCATTATAGGCAGAATTCGATTTTGGAGCTGTGGCAGCGAGAATAACTGCATCAGCAAGAGGAATTCTTGCCTCCGGAAGTCCAAGCATAAGCGCCATATCTACCGCTGATTTCACAATTGGAATAATCATTGGATAGGCAAGTCCAACATCTTCGCAGGCGCAAGCCATAAGGCGTCTGCAGGCGGACTGTAAATCCTCGGACTGTAACAGCCTTGCAAGATAATGGACCGCTGCGTCAGGGTCAGAGCCTCTTATTGACTTCTGCAGACCGCTTACAATATCATAATGATTTTCGCCGTTTTTATCATATTTCAAGGACTTTTTCTGGGTTGCCTGCTCTGCTAATTCAATGGTAATTTCAACATTGCCATCTTTATTAAGAGGAGTTGTGCTTACAAGAACCTCAAGGGAATTCAGCGCCTTTCTGACATCTCCGTTGGACATTTCTGAAAGGTGTTCAAGAACATCCTCCCCTAAAATAATCTTTGTTTCAATATCCTCTTCAAGAATTTTAACTGCTCTCTCAAGTGCTCTTTCAATATCTTTTGGAAAAACAGGCTTGAATTCGAAAACTGTACTTCGGCTTAAAATTGCATTATACACATAAAAATACGGATTTTCAGTTGTGCTTGCAATAAGTGTAATCTTGCCGTTTTCAGTATATTCAAGGAGGGATTGTTGCTGTTTCTTATTGAAATTCTGAATCTCGTCAAGATACAAAACAACACCATTTGTCCCCATAAGACCGTCAGCGCTCTGGCACACCTCTTTTACATCTGCAACAGAGGCGTTTGTGGCATTGAGCTTAAAAAGCGTCTTCCCCGCAGACTTTGCAATTATATTTGCAACTGTGGTTTTACCTGTACCTGAGGGGCCATAGAAAATCATATTTGGGATATTTCCTGACCTTAAAATGTTTGACAGTATTTTATTTTCTCCAATTATATGACCCTGTCCTACAACCTCTTCAAGTTTTTCAGGACGAATACGGTCAGCAAGTGGTTTATTCATAAAGTGGGTATTTCTTGCAGAGCTTGTCTACTCTGTTTCTGATTTCTTCTTTTGAATTTTCAAAATCGGAAATTGTTAAGTAGATAAGATCAGCAATTTCCTCCATATCTTCTTCTACCATTCCGCGTGATGTTACTGCAGGTGTACCAAGTCTTATACCGCTTGTAATAAATGGACTTGCAGGGTCATTAGGAACAGCATTTTTATTACATGTAATTCCAACTTCGTCAAGTCTGTGTTCAAGTTCTTTACCTGTAATATCCATACCGATAAGGTTTACAAGCATAAGGTGGTTATCTGTGCCACCTGATACAATTTTAATTCCCTTATTTAAAAGTGCATCACAAAGTGCCTTTGCATTCTTCTTAATCTGTGTCTGGTACTTTACAAAATCTTCGGATAATGCTTCCTTAAAGCATACTGCTTTACCTGCGATAACGTGCATTAAAGGACCGCCCTGACAACCCGGGAAGATTGCAGAGTTAATCATCTTTCCGTACTTTTCCTTACAGAGAATAAGACCGCCTCTTGGGCCTCTTAATGTCTTATGAGTTGTAGTAGTAACAAAGTCAGCATATGGAACCGGGCTTGGATGGAGGCCTGTTGCAACAAGTCCTGCAATATGAGCAATATCAACCATCATATATGCGCCAACCTTATCACAGATTTCTCTTACTCTCTTAAAGTCAATCTCTCTTGAGTATGCTGATGCACCTGCTAAAATGAGCTTTGGTTTATGCTCTAAAGCAAGCTTTTCCATATTATCATAATCTATTGTTTCAGTAACAGGGTCAAGACCATAAGGCACACAGTTAAAATATTTACCTGAAATATTAACAGGTGAACCATGGCTTAAATGTCCGCCCTCGGCTAAACTCATACCCATATAAGTATCTCCCGGCTGCATTGTAGCGAAGAACACTGCAAGGTTAGCGGAAGCACCTGAATGTGGCTGAACATTGGCAAATTCTGCACCGAATACTTCCTTTGCTCTGTCGATTGCAAGCTGTTCAACGATATCTACATATTCACAACCGCCATAGTATCTCTTTCCAGGGTAACCCTCTGCATATTTATTTGTAAGAGGTGAACCCATTGCTTCTATAACAGCAGGGCTGACAAAGTTTTCAGATGCAATAAGCTCAATTTTTGTACGCTGTCTGTTTAATTCCTGCGCCATTGCGTCTGCAAGCTCGTTGTCCTGTTTTCTTATAATGTCAAAATTATACATTTCAATTTCCTCCAATACTTCTTTACAATTATAGTCTTTTATATTATACTATATTTAAATTGGTTTTTCAAGAGGTATTTGACTATGAAAGAAACTATTTCACAGAAAAAAGAAAGAGTTTTAAAGATTATTGATATATTCGACATAATTTACAAAGGGGCAGACTGTACTCTGGACTACGAAAACCCTCTTCAGCTTCTTATTGCGACACAGCTTGCTGCACAGTGCACTGACGCAAGAGTTAACCTTGTAACGCCTGCATTATTTAAAAAATATCCTGACGCTGAAAGCTTTGCCAGAGCTGATATAACCGAGCTTGAGGAAATTATCCGTTCCTGCGGTTTCTACAAAAACAAGGCTAAAAATATTATCGGCACAGGCAAAAAGCTTATGGCTGATTTCGGAGGGGAAGTTCCCTCAACTCTTGATGAGCTTCTTACTCTTCCGGGGGTTGGGCGAAAGACTGCAAACCTTGTTTTAGGAGATGTTTTTGGTACACCGGGAATTGTAGTTGACACTCATGCTACAAGAATTTCCAATTTACTTGGGCTTACCAAATCCAAAGACCCATACAAAATCGAGCTTGACCTTATGAAAGTTGTTCCAAAGGAAAAATGGTCCTCTTTCTGTCATCAGCTTGTTACTCACGGCAGGGAATACTGCATCGCAAGGCGTCCAAGGTGTCTTGAATGTCCAATAAACGAATATTGCAAAAATAAAAAAGACGAGGCATAAACCTCGTCTTTTGTGTAGTAAAATTTTTTGAATCCACAAATATTTGTTATACGGTTATTTGTCAAGACCGTAACGCTTCTTAAACTTATCAACACGTCCACCTGTATCGATAAGCTTCTGCTTACCTGTAAAGAATGGGTGGCAAGCTGAACAAATTTCAATACTGATGTTTTCCTTTGTTGAACCTGTTTCGATTACATTACCGCAGGCACACTTGATTGTTGTCTGCTTATAATCTGGATGAATTCCTTCTCTCATTTATTTTCACCTCTTTCTATAGAGTCATAAATAACAATTTAAAAACGTGCATAATCAAACACACTATGTTATTATATCATAATTTTTCCGAATTGCAAGTATTTTTTTATTTTTTTTCAAATTTCTTATATTTTTCGAAAATTTTAACTATTATATCACTATTTTCTCCCATTAAAATCAGCTCGCCCTCTGTTCTCAAAGATGCAAGGAGCACTGCAAGAGAGATTTCTTCGCTGTTCCAGGAATAGCAGGCGTCTGCAGACAAAACCTGTTTCCCTCTTATTTTAAGGGCATTTCCCTCAACCCTGATGTCTGCACCAAGGTGGGAAAGTTCTGCAACCAAGCTTTTAAGCAAATCTGTTTTGCCTGTTCGTAAAACTGCAGCATTATGAATTATGCTTTCGCCTTTTAAGAAACAACAAAGGACTGCAACAGGGATAATCATTTCAGGTTCAGGCAGATTTTTAACCTCAACTGCTTTCATAACTCCCGTCTGTTTTGCCCAGATTTCGTCCTTTTCTTTATGTACCTGACCGCCTGTTTCCTCAATAATATCGAGAATTGTTTCGGCAATCTGCTTGTCCTTATCCCCTAAATTTTTCAGAACAAGATTACAGCCTAAAGCGTCTGCAACAAGCAAATATGCAGTTATACAGGGATTATATTGAGATAAAACTTTAACGTCACAGCTACCTGACATTATTCCGCTTTTAATTGTAATCATATTTTCCACTCTTTATAAATTTATTTAATCAATGCCTTTGCGGCAAAGGCTGCACCGATAATTCCTGCCTCATTAAAGAGGGTTGCAACCTTAATCTCTGTTCTTCTTAAAAGCTTATTATAATCATTTTCTTCAACAAGCTTTCTGACAGGTGCAATTAAATATTCTCCCTCACGGCTGATGCCGCCGCCTACAACAATAATTTCAGGCTGGAAGATATTAACAAGGTTTGTAATACCCTCCGCTACATACTCAACATAATTATTTACAACCTTAAGGGCTGTCTTATCGCCTCTTTTAGCTGCATCAAAGGATGTTCTTCCGCTTACTGAACCGTATTCCTTAACGATTTCGTGCATTAAGCTATCAGGGTCTTCAGCCATTGCTTCTTTTGTCTGTCTGATAAGAGCTGTAACAGAGGCATACGTTTCCCAGCAACCCTTTCTTCCGCAGGTACACTGTTCACCATCCTTAATAAGTGTTGTATGTCCAACTTCGGCACCTGCACCGTTGAAGCCTCTGTAAATCTTCTTATCAAGAATAATTCCTCCGCCTACGCCTGTACCGAGAGTTACAGCCAAAAAGCTTGAGGCATTATCTCCTGATGCAAAATATTCGCCGTATGCTGCAGCGTTTGCATCATTTTCAACTGCTACAGGTACATCAAAATATTTCTGCATTTCGTCTCTCAGCGGTGTCATATTAAATCTTATATTATTTGAATATACAACTACGCCGTTATCAGAGTCGATCGTACCAGGGCTACCGATACCGATTGCCTTAACTTCAGATTTATCTATATTATTTTCCTTAAGAAGCTTTTCAGCAAGTACAGCCATATCCTTAACAATTTCTGTATAATCTCTTTCGCTCATTGTTGGGGTTGAGCCTGATGCGATAAGCTTTCCTTTCTCGCTTACAAGACCTACAGCTATATTTGTACCGCCTAAGTCAATTCCTATAAACATAATTTCACCTCAAAAGCCATATTTTTACTTGATTATACCATAACAAAAATAACTTGTAAATACCTAAAATATTAAAAAACCCTTTACTTATTTTCATTTTTATTCTATAATATATTTATATTTTCGGCTAAGGAGAACTTTTATGGAAATTATTGATATTAAAAAACAATTTATTGAAACTTTCGGCGGTTCTGACGAAGAACTCCGTGTATTTACATCGCCAGGCAGAGTTAACCTTATCGGTGAGCATATCGACTACTGCGGAGGCCACGTTTTCCCTGCTGCACTTACTATGAAAACTACTATTGTAGCAAGAAAAAGAAATGACAACATTATCCGTCTTAAAGCTACTGACCTTGACATTTTAGTTGAAACTACAACCCAAGACATGGCTTCACTTAAGGGCAAGCTCAAGTGGGGTGACTATCAGCTTGGGGTTGCTATTGAGCTTATGAAGGCAGGCTACGACATTGTGGGCTGTGACCTTTTATACGACGACACAACTCCTCACGGCGGCGGACTTTCTTCTTCTGCTGCTATCGAAGTTTCAACTGCTCTTATGTTTGCAACTTTCTCCAACGAGAAAAAGGGCATTGACTCATCTGTTGATATGATTGAAATGGCTAAGCTTTCACAGCTTGCAGAACACAACTTTATCGAAGTTAACTGCGGTATCATGGACCAATTCGCATCTGCTATGGGCAAAAAGGACCACGCAATTTTCTTGAACTGTTCAAACCTTGACTTTGAGCACATCCCTCTTGAACTTGGGGATGCCTGTCTTGTGCTTACAAACACAAACAAAAAGCACAGCCTCGGCGCTTCAAAATACAACGAACGCCGTATGGAATGTGAAGAAGGTCTTAATGCTCTTAAAACTGTTCTTCCAGGTATCAACGAGCTTGCAGAGGTTTCAGTTGAGGACTTTGAGGCTCACAAGGACGTTATCACAAACGAAATCACAAGAAAGAGAATTAAGCACGTTGTTTATGAATGTGACAGAGTTTTACGTTCTGTTTCAGCTCTTAAATCCGGCGACATCGCTACATTCGGTCAGCTAATGAATCAGTCTCACGATTCACTCAGATACGACTATGAAGTAACCTGTGACGAACTTGACCTTTTGGCCGATGAAGCAAGAAAGCTTTCTGGCGTTATCGGTTCAAGAATGACCGGTGCAGGCTTTGGCGGTTGTACAGTTTCAATCGTTAAAAAAGATGCTGTTCCTGAATTTAAGGAAAAGCTTGGCAAGATTTATCTTGAAACCTTTGGTCATCCTTGCGATTTCTACATTTCTGAAATCGGCGACGGCGGAAGAGAAATTAAATAGCATACATAAAAGGCAGTTCCAAAAATGGAACTGCCTTATTTTATTATTTATTACTTTCTGCAATTACTTTTTCAACTACGTTTGGTGGGGCGTCCTGATATCTTTCAAACTCGAATTCATAATAGCCCTTACCCTGTGTGATTGACCACAAATCTGATGAATATGAGTGCATCATTGCCATTGGAACTTCACCCTCAATAAGCGTATTTCCGTCGCCCTGCGGTGTCATACCAAGCATCTGTCCGCGACGCTTATTTATATCACCAATTATATCACCTGTATAGCCGTCAGGAACGCATACCTTTAACTTTCCAACAGGCTCAAGCAAAACAGGGCTTGCCTGTTCCATACCTGCTTTGAACGCCTGGGCTGCGGCTGTCTTAAAGGCCATTTCAGATGAGTCAACCGGATGATATGAGCCGTCAACAAGAGTAGCCTTTAAGCCTACCATAGGATAACCTGCAAGAACGCCCTGTTTCATACATTCCTGAAGTCCTTTTTCAACTGCAGGGAAGTAATTTTTAGGGACTGAACCGCCGAATACTTTTTCTTCAAAGAGAAGACCGTCATCATACGGCTCAAATTCAATCCATACATGACCGTACTGACCGTGGCCACCGGACTGTTTTTTATGCTTGCCTTCAACCTTTACTGATTTACGGATAGCTTCACGGTATGCAACCCTAGGCTCTGTTAAATCAACCTCAACACCAAACTTTGTTTTAAGCTTATTGACAATAATATCAATATGCTGTTCACCCATACCTTTAATTATCATCTGGCGGGTTTCTGTATTATTTTCAACTCTGAAGGTCTTATCTTCGTCCATAAGCTTACTTAAGCCCTGACTTATTTTATCCTCGTCACCCTTTGCCTTTGGCACAACTGCCATTGAGGTATTTGGTTTTGAGAATTCAATTCCGTCAATTATAATTCTGTCTGTTACACTGCAAAGTGTATCCCCTGTGTTTGTATCAGCAAGTTTTGTAACTGCGCCGATATCTCCTGCATTAAGCTTTTCAACTTCAATCTGTTTCTTACCAACAACTGTATAAATTTTACCAATTCTTTCATTTGTGCCTGAAACAGAATTATAAACTGTTGTATCAGGGGTCATAATTCCTGAATAAACTTTAAAATATGAAAGCTTACCAACGTATGGGTCAGCAACTGTCTTAAACACGAATGCTGCCAGCGGGTCATTTACATCAATCTTTCTTCTTGCATCTGAACCGTCTTCTTTATGTGCAATAAAGAAATCATCAGATGAATTCGGAGATGGGAAATAGGCTACAATTGCGTTCATAAGTGATGCAATACCAAGCTTATTAAAGGCACTTCCGCAAAGAACCGGAACGATTTCACCTGAGGCTACACCGTTACGGAGAACCTCGTAGGTTTCAGCAAGAGTAAATGTGTCTCCCGCGAAATATCTTTCCATCATCTCTTCCGAGCTTTCGGCAACTGCCTCATTTATCATTTCACGAACAGGAGCAATTTCATCGTCCATTCCATCAGGAATCGGGGCTGTAACAGTCATATCGCCCATATATTTTCTTGCTTCGCCTTCAACTACATTAACAAAGCCTGTTATCCTCTCTCCCTCACGGATTGGAACCTGTAAAGGTGCAATTCTCTTTCCGTATTTTTCACGAAGCTGGTCTAAAACTCCGTAATAGTTAACTCTTTCATCGTCAACCTTATTTATAAATATCATCTTCGGGATTCCTGCGTCCTCGGCATATTTCCACGCCTTTTCAGCACCAACAGTAAGTCCCGACTTACCACTTAAAACAATTACAGCTGCGTCTGCAACCTTGATACTTTGCTGTACTTCGCCAACAAAGTCAAAATATCCCGGGGTATCTATAATATTAAACTTTGTACCATTCCAGTCACATGTGGCTACTGCTGCACTAATCGAGAATTTACGTCTGATTTCCTCAGGGTCAAAGTCCATTACGGTATTTCCGTCCTGTGTCTTTCCCATTCTCTCGATTGAACCTGCTGTGTTCAGAATTGCTTCTGCCAGCGATGTCTTTCCTGAGTTACCGTGTCCTAAAAGACAAAAGTTTTTGATTTTTGATGTGTCATACATTTTCATTTTTCAACCCTCCTTATATATAAATAACAGAAACTGTTACTTATATTCTTATTATACATTATTGTTTCAAGCATTTCAACTAAAAACCAAACAATCTTTTATTATTTTTTTGTGCATTTTCACCAAGTTTTAGCCTTAAGTATTAAAAAAACACCCTGTCGGGTGTTTTTTTAATTTACATATCATCAAAGGATAGCTGTTCGTTGCCTGTGTCTTCCTGTTTTATGAAAGCGCCTTTGGCTGGTATATTCTTTGTTCTATAATATTTTGCCTCTGTGAATGGACACTCTTCTAAAGTGCAAACCTTATTTACTATACTGCCTTTCTTCGAGAGCATTACAGATACGCCCTGAGTATTTTTAGTTGTCTTTAAGGCAATCTGGGAAGTATTAAACACAAGGGCTTTTCCGATATTACTGAAGGCACAAAGCTCAATATCCTCAGTTATATAGAACATTGTAACAAGAGGTGAAGAAAGCGAATATGCGTTAGACAGTTTCTTTCTCTTTGTCTTTGTTTCATATCCCTTAATATCAACCTTTGCCATTTTGCCGTTTTCAAAGCAGAAAAGGATTGAGCCCTTATAGTCACTTGTTATAATCATTCCCACAACATCCTCTCCGCTTTCCATACCGAGAAGATTCGGCAGATATTCGCCAATCTGACTTGCACGGCAGTCAGGGATATCGTGGACTCTTGTTTTATAAACATCACCGCTTGAGGCAAACATAAGAACGTGATCTGTGTTATTTACCTCAATTTCCTGTATAATCTCGTCCTCTTCCTTAAGCTTATGTTCACCGCTCATACGAAGTGCCTGAACTGATATTTTCTTAATATAATTATGCTTTGTACGGTAGAGCCTACACCTGAATTCAGGGATTGTTTCTTCTACCACAACTTCAGTTGCCTCTTCCTCGGATACAATTGTTGTACGGCGTTCCTCTCCGTATTTTTTAGCAATCTCTTTAAGCTGTTTCTCGATAACTTTTTCGATTTTCTTCGGACTTTCAAGTGTACTCTTCAGGTCCTCTATCTCTTTCTTTAAGTTTTCGATATCTGCTGTTCTCTTTAAGATATATTCCTTATTCAAGTTACGGAGCTTGATTTCAGCCACAAAATCCGCCTGCACTTCGTCAATTCCAAAGCCTTTCATAAGGTTTGGAACAACCATTGCATCTTCTTCTGTTTCTCTTACTATCTTTACAGCTTTATCAATATCTAAAAGTATCTTTTCAAGGCCCTCAAGTAAATGTAATCTCTCGCTCTTCTTGCCAATTTCAAATTCAAGATAACGCTTTACGCTGTTCTTCCTGAATCTCAGCCATTCGCACAAGATATCATTTACGCCCAATACCATTGGCGAGCCTTCAACCAGAATATTAAAGTTACACGGGAATGAATCCTGAAGTGAAGTATGCTTAAATATCTTCGCCATAACCTTTTCAGGGTCTGTGCCACGCTTTAAGTCGATTGTTATCTTAAGACCCTTTTTATCGGTTTCATCTCGGATATCCGATACTTCCTTAAATTTATTTCCTTTAATCAAGTCAACAATCTTTTCGATAATCGCCTCGACTGTGGTTGTATATGGTATTTCATAGATATCAATACAGTTCTGTTTCTTATCGTATCTGTACTTACCGCGGAGCTTTATTGAGCCTCGTCCTGTTGTAAATACCTCACGCATTGTTTCCTCATTATAAAGCACCTCTCCCCCAGTGGAGAAATCAGGTCCCTTTATAATCTCTGTAAGGTCAGCCTCAGGATTTTTCATTACCTCAATTGTGGCATCACAAATTTCCTTTAAGTTAAAGCTACAGATATTTGACGCCATACCTACGGCAATACCCTGATTCGGATTAACAAGAATATTCGGGAATGTTACAGGGAGCAATGTTGGCTCCTTAAGGTTTCCGTCATAGTTATCAACGAAATCTACTGTATTCTTATCGATATTTGCGAAAATTTCATTACAGATTCCCGCAAGCTTTACCTCTGTATATCTTGAGGCAGCGTATGCCATATCTCTTGAATACTGCCTGCCGAAGTTACCCTTTGATTCTACAAAAGGGTGCAGAAGCGCCTGATGTCCCTCTGTAAGTCTTACCATTGTTTCGTAAATGGCAGCGTCACCGTGAGGGTTAAGTTTCATTGTTGAGCCTACAACGTTTGCAGACTTTGTAAGACGCCCTGTTAAAAGCCCCATTTTATACATTGTATAAAGGAGTTTTCTGTGTGACGGCTTAAATCCGTCAATTTCAGGGATTGCTCTTGACACAATTACGCTCATTGCATAAGGCATATAGTTGGTTTCAAGAGTATCTGTTATATATTGTTCCTGTATAATAGGTTCAGACATTTTGTTCCTCCCTATGATAAATCAGTCATATCAATATAATTATGACCGTTTTCTGCTATATAATCTTTTCTTCCGCTTAAGTTATCACCTAAAAGCAAATCAAACACCTGGGCTGTTCTCTCTGCATCTGACGGCATAACTTTTATAAGTCGTCTTGTTTCAGGGTTCATTGTTGTTTCCCACATCATTTCAGGCTGGTTTTCACCAAGACCCTTTGAACGCTGAATAATTGGTTTTTTATCACCGATTTTTGCTAAAATATCCTGCTTTTCCTTTTCGTCATAAGCAAAATATGTTTTATCCTTTACATTTATTTCATAAAGCGGAGATTCGGCTATATAAACATAGCCCTCTTCTATAAGTGTTGGTGTAAGTCTGTAAAGCATTGTAAGAACAAGTGTTCTGATCTGGTAACCGTCAACGTCGGCATCGGTACAGATTATAATTTTATTCCACCTGAGGTTAGAAAGCTCAAAGGAATTCAAATCCTTATTATGCTTTGTCTTTATCTCTACACCACAGCCCAAAACTTTAATCAAGTCTGTTATGATTTCGCTGTCGAAAATCCTGTTATAATCCGCCTTAAGACAGTTTAAAATTTTACCTCTAATTGGAATTATAGCCTGAAATTCACTGTCTCTGCCTAATTTACAAGCACCTAAAGCTGAGTCGCCCTCAACTATATAAACTTCACGCTTTTTAACATCTTTACTTCTGCAGTCAAC
>JAGAIJ010000055.1 GCA_017626595.1 Clostridia bacterium
GTTTCGACTCTATGTCGTGCACAGAAAAGAAAAAGAGATGCCCTAACGACATCTCTTTTGATAAGCGATAAGAAATTATCTCTTACTAAACTGTGGTGCACGACGAGCAGCCTTGAGACCATACTTCTTTCTTTCCTTCATTCTTGGGTCTCTTGTGAGGTAGCCAGCAGCCTTAAGAGTAGCTCTGTAAGCTTCTGCATCTACTTCGAGGAGTGCTCTTGCGATACCGTGACGGATAGCACCAGCCTGACCTGTGAAGCCGCCGCCCTGTACGTTAACTAAAACGTCGAACTTTCCTTCTGTGCCTGTGAGCGCGAGTGGCTGGCGAAGGATTGTTTTTAATGTTTCAAGTCCAAAATATTCGTCAATATCTCTCTTGTTAATAGTAATTTTACCATTACCAGGAACAAGTCTTACTCTTGCAACAGATTCTTTTCTTCTACCTGTGCCGTAGTACTGAATTGCGTTTGCCATTTTTCAATCCCCCTATCCTATATTTCCTGTGTCCATGCTACTGGGTTCTGAGCCTGCTGTTCATGCTCAGCACCTGCATAGATTTTAAGATTTTTGAAAGCTTTTCTTCCAAGTGTTGTGTGTGGGAGCATACCCCATACTGCAAGTTCCATAGCCTTTTCAGGACGATTTTCCATCAATTCCTTGTATGAAACTTCCTTCATGTTACCGATGTAACCTGTGTGGCGATACCATTTCTTCTGGATAAGCTTGTTACCTGTTAAAACAGCGTCTTTTGCGTTAATGATAATAACGTGTTCGCCGCAATCTACGTTTGGTGTAAATTCAGGACGATGCTTACCTCTTAAGATTGTAGCAGCCGCAGCAGCAACTCTACCGAGTGGCTTACCAGCAGCATCAATGATATACCATTTCTTTTCAACTTCGTTTGCTTTTGCCATAAATGTTGACATTGAAACTACCTCCTAATTTTTTCTCAGACTATGAGAGAACGGACACCCCCGGTGTGCATTCGCTCACAGTCTTTTTCTTCGCGCATTTTCACACGCTCGTTCATTATAATACGGTTTTTAAGGTTTGTCAACACTTTTTTTCAAAATTTTAATTTAGCAATTTGCAATCTCTCGTTTTCTTCATTTTTCTCTTTTTTGCTCTCTTTTCCTCACAATCAATTTTCATTTTTTATAAAATAAAAACGCGTCAAAGACGCGTTTTTAAGAGAATTATTTCGTTTTATGAAGAAAACGGAAGATAACCGGAGCTAAAATTGCAGAAATAATTGTTTCAGGAATCATATAGCCTGCGTTATAAACCGCTGAGTATAAAAAGGCAAGTCCCTGACCTGAAAAATGAGCCATAACCCAATCACAAAAGCCCTTCATAAAGCCTACTCCGTAGAGGCCTGTTACATCTGTGAAGAACCATTCTGCCCAGGCGCCGTAGAAAATATAACCTGAAATCAGGTGGGCAACCCAACGCAGAGCACAGGCGAAAACTGTTCCTAAAACAATTTCTCCTGTCTGACTTTTAAATTTTCCCTTGAAAATTCCGCCAAAACCGATTACAAAGTATGCCAGAATATAGTCAAGGAAACAGATTGAAAGCGCCTGCCATAAAAGCATCTGTTCATCTCCGGGCAGGAACATTCTTGACACTATGCCTGTACCAATTCCGCAGATAAGCTGTAAGATACTGTTTACAAAAGCGGAGAAAAGACCCCACTTCAAGCCGTATTCATAGCTTATGTAGATTATAGGAACCATTGACGCAACTGTCACTGTTCCTCCGAATGGAAGTTCAAAAAGCTTCACAAGTGATAATATTGTAGCCAGAGCAATTAAAACTGCTGAGGTTACAAGTTTTCTTGTTTTCATTTCGAAAACACCTCCTATAGTTTTTGCCCTAATACAGAAAAATCGGTATGCAAAATGAGCATACCGATAGATTTCACCTATATCTTCCTACGCCGGCATTATCCGGATCAGGTTATGGGTCGAAACAAAGTTTCCTCTCAGCCGATAAAAGCTCCCCTGTATTAAGTTTATCACATTATAAATCTTTTTTTATTAAATGTCAAGACCTATTTTCCCTTCATATAAACAATTAAAACTGCTATATCCGCAGGGGAAACTCCTGAAATTCTTGATGCCTGTCCGATGGATGCAGGGCGGATTTTTCCAAGCTTCTGTCTTGCCTCAAGGCGAAGTCCCTCAATCTCATCATAATTTATATCTTCAGGGATTTTCTTTGTTTCAAGCTTCCTGAACTGTCTTGCCTGTACCATCTGTCTTGAAATATACCCCTCATATTTTAAGGTAATTTCAACCTGCTCGGCAACGTCCTTTGAAAGCTCAGGTCTGTCCTTATCAATCTCTGCCATTGACAGATAGTCAACCTCAGGTCTTTTAAGCATCTCTGCCGCTTTTACACCTGTGGAAATCGGTGTACTTCCCATTTTTTCAAGATAGGAAAGCACCTCTTTTGACGGCGGGAATGTAAGATGACGAAGTCTTTCAACCTCCTCCTCAATTTTCGCCTTTTTCTCAAGGAATTTATTATATCTTTCCTCTGAAATCAGCCCAATTTCATAGCCCTTTTCAGTCAGTCGCAGGTCTGCGTTATCCTGTCTTAAAAGGAGTCTGTACTCGGAGCGGGAGGTCATCATTCTGTATGGCTCGTTTGTGCCCTTTGTAACCAAATCGTCAATTAAAGTTCCGATATAAGCTTCACTTCTGTCAAGAATAAACGGTTCTTTGCCCTGCAATTTTCTTGCAGCGTTCACCCCTGCCACAAGGCCCTGTCCTGCAGCCTCTTCGTAGCCAGAAGTGCCGTTAAACTGACCTGCGCCGTAAAGACCGCCGATTTTCTTAAATTCAAGAGTAGGGTATAGCTGAAGCGGGTCACAGCAATCGTATTCGATTGCGTAAGCATTTCGCATAACCTGTGCATTCTTAAAACCAGGGAGACTCTTCAGCATTTTAAGCTGTACCTCTTCAGGCATACTGCTTGAAAAGCCCTGAATATACATTTCTTCTGTATCAATTCCCAAAGGCTCAATGAAAAGCTGGTGCCTGTCCTTATCCCTGAAGCGCATAACCTTATCTTCAATTGACGGACAGTATCTCGGGCCTATGCCCTTGATAAGTCCCTCTCCGCCGTAAATCGGAGAACGGTCAAGGTTTTCCATAATAATTTCGTGGGTTTCTTCAGTTGTATATGTAACGTGGCACACAACCTGATTTTCTCCCGTTTCAGTTGTTTCAAAAGAAAATGGGGTAATATCCTCGTCCCCGTACTGCACCTCAAGGTCAGTAAAATCAATTGTATTTCTATTGACTCTCGGCGGAGTTCCTGTTTTAAATCTTAAAAGCTCTACGCCAATTTTTTCAAGGTTTCCCGACAGCTCATTAGCAGGGAAAACTCCGTCAGGTCCGCTTTCCTGAGTAAATTCACCGATTATAATTCTTGATTTTAAGTATGTTCCTGTGGATAAAATCGCTGCACGGCAAGGGTAGATTGCCCCTGTTCTTGACACAACTGCGCAGACATTATTATTTTCGTCAACCTGAACATCAACAATTTCAGCCTGTCTTACATGGAGATTTTCCTGATTTTCAAGTCTGTGCTTCATTTCAGCCTTATACTTATTTCTGTCAATCTGTGCTCTTAAAGAATAAACTGCAGGGCCTTTTCCCTTGTTGAGAATTCTTGACTGGAGGAAGGTAAGGTCAGCAACCTTTCCCATTTCTCCGCCCAGAGCATCAATTTCCCTTACAAGATGACCTTTTGCAGTTCCTCCGATACTTGGGTTACAGGGCATATTTGCAATCTGGTCAAGGGTTATGGTAAAAAGACAGGTTTTCATTCCAAGACGCGCTGAAGCAAAGGCCGCCTCGATACCTGCATGTCCGGCGCCTATAACTGCAACATCATAGCTTTCAGCTGTAAACATTTTCCTGCCTCCTTTTTAACAAATAATAATGAATTATAACACAAAAAAACAAATATGTAAAGCGGTCAGCGTAAAAAACACTGACCGCTCTTTCTTTTAGCAACCGCAACCGCAGCCGCCGCAACCGCCACCACAGCCGCAGTCATTACCACCGCCACAGCAGCAACAGATAACGAGGATTATAAGTATAATCCAGATACAACTACAATTGTTGTTTCCGCATCCGAAGCATCCCATTTCAGTCACTCCTTTCAGTCTATGCTGTAATAAGTATCAGCATCCGCAACTGTTGATAGGGCAGGTAGTGATTGAGTTATCACGGGCACAACCGCAAGTGTTTGTGCCACTGCTTGTGATGTTTCTTGCGTTACCGCAATTACATCCATTGTTACATCCACAGTTATTACCTCTCTCATTTCCGCCACAATAACAGATGAGAATAAGGATAAGAATTATAAAGAGACAGCTGTTATTTCCACATCCCATTTTAATACCCTCCTTTCGCTTTTCTAATCCATACTATGGAAGGGTCAACCACTATGTTACAAAATTTTCTTGAATTTTCTTTCCCCTTAGGTTAAAATTTATTTATGGGAGGGATTGCAGTGAAAAAAGAGGTTAAACTGTCTGTTATGGACGGGTTTGCTAAAATTACATATCTTTTTACACCTGAAAACATGGGCGAGCTTCCCGCCGATGTTTATTTTCAGTTTCCTGTTCCCGAAAACCTTGTATTTTCAGGTATGAAAATTATAAGAAATGGCATCGCAACAGACGGCGAGGCTGTTTTTCTTGAAGATGCCGAAACAAGGCTTTTAAGAGCCGACGGCATTTTTGAATTCAGGCTTGAAAATCTACTCCCACAGGAAAATGCAACGGTTATGATTTCATTTTTCTCTTTAGGGAGAACAATCAGGATTGAGCTTGAGGGGGAATTTCTTGTAAATGGAGAGGCGTACAGGAATGTATGCGAGGAAGTCCTGCCCTTGCCACAGAAAAATCACATATACCTTGACAGGCGTTATGCCTTATACATTTTTACCGGAGAGGATTTTACTCCCCTTGACGGGCAGATTATTGAAAGCTACAAAAAAGGCAATATGCTCCTTATAAAATACCTCTTTGATTTTCCGAAAAAGTTCGATATAAACGGCAAAACCTTTGAATTTGCCACAGGTGAAATCTACGGAAACAACGATTTTTTCAATAAAATTTACTCATATTTTGAAATTAAGCTCCTTGAAAGCAGTCTTTGGAATAAAACTGCTGACGAAATTCTTTCCATAAAGGATTTAATTTGCGATATTGCTATGGAAAATTCAATCCCTTACGGAGAGGTTGCTTTGTCCGTTCCATCAGGATATTATACAGGAGAAAAAATTTCCCTTCTTGAAAACGCTGTACCTCTTATGGAAAAGGATATTGAGGCTGTAATTAAAAGACTTGCAATTTTGCAGTCAAAAAGCGGTAAATTTCTTGATATTACCACCACTGCAATTGTGGTTTTTGCCCTTAAAAAGCTCAAATATCAAGGGGAGCTTTTAAGACGCTCGGAAAATTTTTTAAAACCTTTTGAAAATGAAAGAAAAGACGTTTACGGTGCTCTTTCTGGGAAAATTTTGTCGATTTCAGAGTTTCCCGCTGTGCCTGACAACGAAATAGTGGGGCTAATCAGGTCAATTTTGTAAAAAAATACAATATATTGTAGAAAAATTGCAAAATTGTATTGATATATTGCGTAAAGTTTGGTATAATAAACCATATATGAGTTCTTTGAAAAGGAGACAGAATTATGATAGCTATTGGCTGTGACCACGGTGGTTTTAACCACAAACAGATGATTATAAAATATTTTGAAGAAAACAACATTGAATTTTTAGATTGCGGAACATTTGAACCTGTTTCCTGCGACTATCCTGATATTGCAGAGGCTGTTTGCAACTCAATTCTTGACGGCTCCTGCGACAGAGGAATTTTAGTTTGTGGCACAGGCATCGGCATGAGCATTGCTGCAAACAAAATTGACGGTATCAGAGCCGCACACTGCACAGATACATACAGCGCAAGAATGTCAAGACAGCACAACAACGCTCACATCCTCTGTCTCGGCGAGAGAATTACAGGCTGTGATTTGGCTCTTGACATTGTAAAAGAATTTTTAGCTGCTGAATTTTTAGGGGACAGACACCAAAAGCGCGTTGACAAAATTATGGCACTCGAAAAATAATTTTTTATAGGGAAACTTGTCGAAAACATCTTGTAATACACATTATCCACAGAGTTTTCCACAGGGAAAAGCCCTGAAAACCCCATAATTTCATAAAATTTCCACATAAGCATAACTTAAATAAAACTTCAAGGTGTGGAAAAGAGAGGAAAAAATATGGTACTTGGTGTTGACTTCGGAGACAGCCGTACAGGCTATGCCATTTCAGACTCTTTAGAGCTTATGGCACACACTCTCGAGGTATTTCACGAGAAAAATTTTAATAAAGTTGCAGAGCATACAGCCACAATTGTAGCTGAAAAAAATATTGACACAATTGTCCTTGGATTTCCTAAGAATATGAACGGAACAATCGGCGACAGAGGCAAAAAAAGTCAGCGAATGGCTAAAACTCTCAAGGAGCTTACAGGGAAGCCTGTAATTCTCTGGGACGAAAGGCTTACAACTGTTTCTGCACACAATTTAATGAATGAAACCAATGTCCGCGGACAGAAGAGAAAGGATACGGTGGATCAGGTTGCCGCCGCCTTTATCCTTCAGTCCTATCTGGACAATAAAAGATAAGGAGAATTAATGTGATAAATCACATTAACGTCTCCGACGAATTTTATAGCACCGCCAGATTTTCGTATCCTCTGGATACGAAAGGCGATGTGCGGAATTTCCATTATACGCCTTATCAGCCCACGGTAATGCGCGTATATAAATTTTATTAAACACTCGTGGGCGGAAAGGCTATGGAAATTACTATGAGCGAAGAAATCAAAAACGAAAATGTTAATCCTGAAGATGAATTTTTAGTAGATTTATTTGACGAGGACGGAAATATGCAGACCTTTGTTCACCTTGACACAGTTCAGGTTAAGGGAAGCGACTATGTAATCTGTATTCCTCACGTTGAAGACGAAGAAAACTATGACCAGGTTGATGAAGTTGTAATTCTTAAGATGATTAAGAACGCTGAGGGAGAGCTTGAACTTATCTTTGAAGAAGACAATTCACTCCTTGAAACTGCATACGAGCTCTTTAAGGAGAGAAATGCAGATATGTTCGATTTTGAAGATTAGTTTACAATAATGTTAAATTTGTAAGATTCTATTGATTTTATCAAAAAGAATGATATACTATTTTCTTGAAAAAGAAAATGGGTAAAACTTATCCAAAGTAGGTGTTTTCGTGGAAAAATACGTAATTTTGGGCGGTGCAAGACTTGAGGGGGAAGTTGACATCAGCGGAGCTAAAAACTCTGCAGTTGCTTTAATTGTAGCGTCAGTTATGGTAAAAGGCGTATGTAAAATTGAAAATGTTCCTCTGGTATCCGATACCTATGTGCTTTGTGACATAATTAACCAGCTTGGAGGACAGGCTGAACTCTCCGACAAGGGAGTTGCAACTATCGACTGCACAAACCTTGACAACTTCGAGGCTTCCTTTGAGACTGTTGGAAAAATCCGTGCATCTTCATACTTTATGGGGGCACTTTTAGGACGTTTCCACCACGCAAGAGTTGCTCTTCCGGGGGGCTGTGATTTCGGCGTAAGACCAATCGACCTCCACCTTAAAGGTTTTTCAAGACTTGGAGCTTCACACTCAATCGAAAACGGTGTTGTAGATATTCAGGCTGAAAATCTTGCAGGGGCATCCGTTTATATGGATACTGTTTCTGTTGGGGCAACAATCAACATTATGCTTGCAGGGGCACTTTCAGAGGGAACTACTATAATTGAAAATGCGGCGAAAGAACCCCACATCGTTGATGTTGCAAACTTCTTAAACTCAATGGGTGCAAACATCAAGGGTGCAGGTACTGACGTTATTAAAATTAAGGGTGTTGAATCACTTCACGGCGGAACATACTCCGTTATCCCTGACCAGATTGAAGCAGGCACATTTATGGTGGCTGCTGCAATCACAAATGGCAACGTTTTAATTAAAAACGTTATTCCAAAACATCTTGACTCAATTTCTGCAAAGCTTATGGAAATTGGCGTTACAGTTGAAGAATACGATGATTCTGTAAGGGTTATCGGCACAGACCGTGTTATAAGGGCAAACGTTAAAACTATGCCACACCCCGGTTTCCCGACAGATATGCAGCCACAGATGGTTACACTTCTTGCACTTGGCGATGGAACAAGCATTGTTACAGAAAATGTCTGGGACAACAGATTCAAATATATTGACGAGCTTACAAAAATGGGGGCAAACATCCGTGTTGACGGCAGAACTGCTGTTATCGAGGGGGTTGAAAAGCTCTCGGGAGCTCCTGTTTCCTCAACCGACCTTCGTGCAGGGGCAGCTATGGTTCTCGCTGGACTTGCCGCACAGGGCGTTACAGAAGTTTATAATCTTAAATATATTGACCGAGGCTATGAGAAATTTGAAGAAAAATTAAGAAGCCTCGGAGCACAGATTGCAAGACGCAGTACAGATGATACTACTCCTGCAAGAAAAAGCAAAACTGCATAACTTAAGGCGGACAAGTTCCGCCTTTGCTTATAGGGTGATAATATGATATTCTGGATTACTTTGGCTCTTTTATTGTACGGCGTATGGTACACCTATTCTCACAGAGGTGACCTCCTTGCAGGAAAGGCACTCCGCCTTTTCAAAGAGGGTAAAAACGCTGAGGCTATCAGGATTTTCAGGAAAGCTGAAAAGACAGGGAAAATGGCTGTTACAAATCAGATAAACTTTGCCTACACACTTTTAAAAAGCGGATTTTTAGACGAGGCAAGAACAACCTACAACTTCGCCTCACTTTCCAAAAAAGCTAAAAAAGACGAAAAGATTGTTATAAAATCCCAGCTTGCACTTGTTGAGTGGAAAAGCGGAAACTTAAAGGTTGCCACAGAGATGCTTGAGGAAGTTTTTAAGACCTACAAAAACTCCCTTATCTACCAAAGCCTTGGCCTTATGTATCTTTTAGGTCCATCAAAGGAAAAGGCACTTGAGTTCTGTCTTGAAGCCTATGACTACAACAGCGACGACAACGTTATTGTTGACAATCTTGCAGAGGCATATATTTTAAACGGGGAAACAGAAAAGGCAGAGGCTCTTTATGAGGAGCTTATGGAGAGAAAGCCTGCTTTCCCTGACGCTTACTTTGGCTATGGTATGCTTCTCTTGAATAAAGGCGAAAAGGAAAGGGCTTTAAGCCTTTTGGACACAGCGCTCCATAAACCATTCAGCTTCTTAAGTCCGATTACAAAAGAAAAAGTTCAGGCAATTTATGATGCAAATATAGATTAAGGTGCGGGGAACGCACCTTTTTTATAAACAGAAAGGAAAAGATATGGAAATTCCAAAGATTGTAAAAGAACATATTGAAAAAAACTATGAAATAATCAAGAAGTCCCGTCCGAAACTTGCAGAGCTTTACAAAAACTGTTATCCTAACACTATTGAAACAGCGTTAGTGCCACAGGAAGACGGCTCATACTTCGTTTTAACCGGGGACATTCCTGCTATGTGGCTCAGGGACTCCACAGCTGAGGTTTCACACTACATACCTCTCTGTCATGACGAGGAGGTTAAAAATATCATAAAGGGCGTAATCAAGCGTCAGTTTATGTATATCGCAATTGAGCCATACTCAAACTCCTTTAACGAGGAGGCAAACAACAACCACTATGAAGAGGATATTCCAGCCAACGACCCTTGGGTTTGGGAGAGAAAATACGAGGTTGACTCTCTTTGTTATCCTTTCCGTCTTCTCTATCTTTACTGGAAAGAAACAGGGGACAACTCCCTTTTAGATGAAGAATTTATCAAAACAGTTAAAACTGTTATTTCCTTATGGAAAACTGAGCAGGAACATATGGAAAAATCTCCATACATCTTTATCCGTCCAACAGACAACCCTCCTTGTCTTCACAATAACGGCAAAGGAAACCCTGTTTCCTACACAGGTATGACCTGGAGCGGTTTCAGGCCTTCCGACGACCAGTGCACCTACGGTTACCTTATTCCATCAAACATTTTTGCAGTTGTGGTTTTAGGCTATATTGCCGAGATGCTTGAAGCTATTGGCTATGACAAGACTCTTATTGAGGAAGTAAATCTTCTTAAGGAACAGATTGAAGAGGGCATTAACAAGTTCGGCATTATTGACCACGAAAAATACGGCAAGGTTTATGCCTGCGAAACTGACGGAATGGGCAACCATCTTCTTTTTGACGATGCAAATGTTCCAAGTCTTCTTTCAATTCCATATTTAGGCTACAAGAACGACGAAGTTTACAAGAACACAAGAAAGCTTATTTTAAGCCCTGAAAATCCATATTATTATGAAGGAAAATTTGCAAAGGGCATCGGCAGTCCTCACACACCTGAAAATTACATCTGGCATATTGCACTTTCAATGCAGGGACTTACAGCTGAAAGCAAGGAGGAAATCCTTGAAATCCTTGATATGCTTGAAAATACTGACGCAGGCACAGGCTTTATGCACGAGGGATTTTTGGCCGACGACCCGAACGTTTTCACAAGACCTTGGTTTAGCTGGTCTAACTCACTTTTCGCAGAATTCGTAGAATCTGCTCTTGAAAAAGGAATATTATAAAAAAGGGGCTTTAAGCTCCTTTTTTTTGTGTAAATTTTTTCAAAAAACACTTGTTAAAATCGGCAAAAAGTGGTAAACTTAAAATGAGGGAAGTTGGGTATTTTTTGGCTTTCCCGTAAATTTGAATTATAATTAGCCATTGGCATAAACACATTTCGAAAGGAGGATATTTTATGGCTGAGGTTTCAACAGGTCTGGTTGTAGGACTTGGTTTGACAATCGTTTTTTCTGGCCTTATCTGTATAATCTTTATTTTATACATTATGGGCGCTCTGGTAAATGCTTTCCAGAAGAAAAAGCCAACCGAAGAGGTTAAGCAGGCCGTAGTTCCACAGGACACAGTTATTCCAAACAAAGGCGAATTTATCGCTGCAGTTTCCGCTGCTATTGCAGAGGATTTAGGCACAGACATTTCGGGAATCCGAATTGTATCTGTAAAAAAAGTTTAATTTAAAAGGAGAATTACAATTATGAAAAATTATAAAGTAAATGTTAACGGAACAGAATATGTAGTTTCAATCGAACTTATTTCAGAGGAAGAAGCAAAGGCTTCTGCTCCTGCTCAGGCTCCAGCTCCTGCAGCTGCTCCTGCACCTGCTGCTTCTGGCGAAGGCGAAGCTGTAAACAGCCCAATGCCAGGTACAATCCTTGACGTTAAGGTTAAGGTTGGGGACACTGTTAAGGCAGGTCAGGTTCTTATGATTTTAGAAGCTATGAAGATGGAAAATGAAATCATGGCAGGTTGCGACGGCACAATTACATCAGTAGGCGTTACAAAGGGACAGTCTGTTGAAAACGGAACACCTCTTTGCACAATAAAATAATTGGAGGAAATTCGGATGAGTAAAAGAATTTTTGCCCTTCTGCTTTCCGTAATCCTCGTTTTCTCATGTTTCATCACATGCTTCGGGGCAGAGGATGCAGAGGCTCTGACTATCAAGTCAGCTACTATAAACGAAGACGGCAGTCTCTTAGAGGTTACCGTTGTTAACACAAGCCACAAGGACATTGAAAATTCAGCTATCGTTTTTGAAGCACCAAAGGGTGACGTTGAATTTATCACTGCTTATGGCACATATTTATACGAGGTTAAAGCGGGAGAATCAATTAAAGTCAGCGCTCCAATCGTTACAAAGAGCTTTGACAAAAACAATCTCCCTGTAATCAACTGCTCTGTGGCTTACGTTTTTGCTTCAGGAAATGACATCAACATCGGTGAAACACCTGAGCAGTTTGAAATCACAAAGGAAAATATCTTAAATCAGGCTCCGGAAAACGCTATTGTAAACTTCTTAAAGCAAACAGGCTTCTATATGGTATTCAGCAATCTTAACTGGGAATCACTTCTTATGATTGCTATCGCTTGTTTACTTTTGTACCTTGCAATTGTTAAGAAGTTTGAACCACTTCTCCTTCTTCCAATTGCCTTTGGTATGCTTCTTACAAACCTTGTTGGCGCTGAAATGTACCACGAGGAGCTTTTCGCAGACGGCCATGTTCACTGGAATTTATTCAGCGCAGGCGGTACTGTTACACCTGGTCTTATCGACTATTTATACCTTGGGGTTAAGCTTGGAATTTATCCTTGTCTTATCTTCGTAGGCGTTGGCGCTATGACAGACTTCGGTCCTCTTATCGCAAACCCAAAGAGCTTACTTTTAGGCGCTGCTGCACAGCTTGGTATTTTTGCAACATTCTTAGGAGCTCGCGCTCTTGGATTTACTGCTGCTGAAGCAGGCTCAATCGGTATTATCGGCGGTGCCGACGGCCCTACAGCCATCTTCACAACAACAATCCTTGCGCCACATCTTTTAGGACCTATTGCTGTTGCCGCTTACTCATACATGGCTCTCGTTCCTGTTATTCAGCCACCTATCATGAAGGCTCTTACAACAAAAGAAGAAAGACAGATTGTTATGACAGAACTCAGACCTGTTTCAAAGACAGAAAAGATTATATTCCCAATCGTTGTTACAATTTTCGTAGCACTTCTCGTTCCATCAGCAGCTCCACTTGTAGGCTGTCTTATGCTTGGTAACCTTATCAAGGAAAGTGGCGTTTGTGAACGACTTTCAAAGACTGTTCAGAACGAGCTTATGAATATTGTTACAATATTCCTCGGAATTTCAGTTGGTGCTACTGCTACTGCAAGCACATTCTTAAGCCTTGAGACAATCAAGATTATTGTTATGGGCGTTATCGCCTTTGCAATGGGTACTGCAGGCGGACTTCTCCTTGCAAAGTTTATGAACCTCTTCTTAAAGAAGAAAATCAATCCGCTTATCGGTTCAGCAGGCGTTTCTGCTGTTCCTATGGCTGCAAGAGTTTCACAGAAGGTTGGTCAAGCTGAAAATCCAAAGAACTTCCTCCTTATGCACGCTATGGGACCTAACGTTGCAGGTGTTATCGGTTCAGCTATCGCTGCCGGCGCACTCCTTGCAATGATTCCTCACTAAAGTATAACAGGGGGATTTTCCCCTGATAATCTTAAATCGCTGTTGATACAGCAGAAAGGCAGATATTATGTCAAAGTTATATATTACTGATACAATCTTAAGAGATGCTCATCAGTCACAGGCTGCAACACGTATGCGTATCGAAGATATGCTTCCTGCCTGTGAAATTCTTGATAAAGTTGGCTACTGGTCCCTGGAATGCTGGGGCGGAGCTACTTTTGACTCCTGTATGAGATTCTTAAACGAAGACCCTTGGGAAAGACTTCGCGCTCTTAAAAAGGCTATTCCTAACACAAAACTCCAGATGCTTTTCCGTGGTCAGAATATTCTCGGCTACAAGCACTACGCAGACGACGTTGTTCAGGCATTCTGCAAGAAGTCTATCGAAAACGGTATTGATGTTGTAAGAGTTTTCGACGCTCTTAACGACCCAAGAAACCTTGAGGCTTCTATCAAGTTCGTTAAGGAATACGGCGGTATGTGTGAGGCTGCTATAAGCTACACAACAAGCCCTGTTCACAACGAAGATTACTTTGTAAAACTTGCTATGGAGTTTGAAAAAATGGGTGCAGACACAATCTGTATCAAGGATATGGCAAACCTTCTCCTTCCTTACGACGCATACAGCCTCGTAAAGAAGCTTAAGGAAAATGTTGGTGTTCCAATTCACCTCCATACTCACAATACTGCAGGAACAGGTGATATGACAAACCTTATGGCTGTTCATGCTGGGGTTGATATCGTTGACTGTGCTTTATCTCCATTTGCAAACGGTACATCAAACCCATCAACTGAAGCTATGGTTGCTACACTCAAGGGCACAGAAAGAGATACAGGCCTCGACCTTGGTCTTTTGGCTAAGGCTGCTGAGCACTTTATCGGAATTGCAAAGAAGCTTAAGGAACAGGGAAGCCTTGACCCTAAGGTTCTTAACGTTGACCCTAACGCACTTTTATATCAGGTTCCTGGCGGTATGCTTTCAAACCTTATTTCACAGCTCAAACAGCAGAATGCCGAAGATAAGTACTATGAAGTGCTTGCTGAAGTTCCAAGAGTAAGAGCTGACTTCGGTTACCCACCACTTGTTACTCCTACAAGCCAGATTGTTGGTACACAGGCTGTTCTCAATGTTCTTATGGGCAGATACAAGATGATTTCAAAGGAATCAAAGGGCCTTTTAAGAGGTGAATACGGTAAGCTTCCTGGCGAAGTTAACGAGGAAGTAAGAAAGCTTGCTATCGGCGATGATGAAGTAATCACTTGCCGTCCGGCTGACCTTATCGCACCTGAGCTTGAAAAGTACAGAGAAGAAGCAAAGGGTATGGCTAAAAACGAAGAAGACGTTTTAAGCTACGCTTTATTCCCACAGGTTGCATCAAAGTTCTTTGAAACAAGAGATAAGAAAGTAGAACCTGCAGACGAAGTAAAGACAATTTATGTTCAGGATTTATCCTAAAATTTAATTTAATACCCCTGCAAATGCAGGGGTATTTTTTTATGCAATTTTGTAATACTAACCTAAGAGGTGAGTTTATGAAATTAAGGGATTTGTTTCTATATAAAGAGGTAAATTACGGGAAGGATTTTTACCTTAAAGAATCAGAGGAGAGTTTAGTTAACAACAAGAAAAACGAATACATTAAAAGCGAAATTAAAGACAAGGACTGTGCCCCATATAAAGAGGGAAAGGTTGACAAGGATATTGAAAAAAACCTTTCTTTTATAAAGGATACCTTTACTTTCGGGGTTAATCTTGACCTTATGCTCCGTGAATTTACAATAAATTTTACTGACGGCAAAGTCAAAGGCTTTCTTGTTTTCTTTGACGGAATGTCTAATGCTGACAGAATTAACCGTGACATACTCCGCCCTCTTTTGTCCTACGGCACAGACAAAAGTAAAGCTGTCTGCACCGAAGACAATATTTACAACAATGCAATTACACAGGCACCACAGACAAGGTTTTATGACATTCGTCAGGTTATTGAGCTTATTGAGTTCGGCAACTGCGCAGTTTTTATTGACGGGTGTGAGTGTGCTTTTGTGGCTGATGTAAAAAATTTAAGCGGTAGAGATGTGGGGACCCCTATAACCGAGGCTGTGCTTTCAGGACCACAGGAAGCATTTTGTGAAAAAATTATGACAAACCTTGGGCTTATCAGAAAAATTCTCAAGGACTCCAACGTTGTAGCAGAAAAAATGACCATCGGCAGACGAAGTAAGACCCCTTGCGCCCTGATGTATATTAAAGGGATTACAAACAAATCTCTTGTTGCAGAGGTGCGAAGACGCCTTAAAAACATTAAGCTTGACTATGTTTTTTCTTCTTCTGACATTGAAATGATGATTGAAGAAAGCACCTTTTTCCCTCTCCCTCAGGTCCTGAAAACTGAACGCCCCGACAGAGCCGCAGCCATGCTGTCTATGGGCAAGGCTGTGATTGTTGTCCAGGGCAGTCCCTTTGCCCTTGTTGTACCTGTAAATTTAGGTGATTTGATTGAGGCGTCAGAGGACAACTATGTCCGTGTTGAAGAGGCAAATTATATGCGCCTCGTGAGGATTTTTGGCATACTTCTTGCAATTTTCACCCCCTGTGGTTTTCTTGCCTTATGCCTCTATCACCACGAGAGTATTCCCTCGGACCTGCTTTTCGCAATTGAGGCAACCAGAGAGGTTGTGCCCTTTCCTCTTACGCTGGAAATGATTTTTATGGTTCTTGCCTTTGAGCTTATCAAGGAGGCAAGTATAAGAATTCCTGACCCAATCGGCTCAACCTTAGGAATTGTAGGCGGTCTTATTTTAGGTCAGGCAGCTGTCAGCGCAAATTTAGTCAGTCCTATGCTTATAATTGTAGTGTCAATCGCAGGCTTGGGGGCGTTTTCCGTGCCGTCCCTGTCTATGTCAAGGGCTATTTCCCTTTTGCAGATTATATTTATTCTTCTATCGGCTTTTGCAGGATTTCTTGGAATTGCTTTGGGAATTTTTATGGGAATTATCGCCCTTTCAGGCAGAACCTCAGTGGGCGTGCCATATCTTGCGCCACTTGCCCCAAAGGAAAGCTCTGTTCTTCGTTCCTTATTTATAAATCCAATATGGAAAAAAGAAAAGCGTCCGCCTGAACTCAAAACACAAAACCCGGATATGCAACCTAAAATCAGCCGAAAGTGGGTGGAATAATTGCAGAAAAAATATGAAATTGATAAATGGGGCGTGTATTTTTTAGGGATAAATTTGTGCATTTTCAAGACCTTTGCTGCCATGCCACAGTTTTTCGCTGAAAGTTCAGGCTCCGCACAAGCACTGTCCTTTACCCTTTGCACACTTTTATTTCTTGTGATTTTTTATGTATTTACAAAATCTTGCTCAAGATTTAGTTTTAAGAAGCTTTATCCTCTGTTTATAATTTATATAATTGCCTCCACTTCCTATGCTCTTCTTGAATTTACGAGGTTTATTTCCTATTTTTCCTTTCCCACAGCTCCCAAAATCTTTATAATCTTACTTTTTCTGGGAGGATGTGCTTTTGCAGTTACAAAAGGAATGGAATCCATCATAAGAGGGCACATTATAATTGTGCCAATTATGGTTTTGCTCCTTGTAATTTTATATGCGGTTAATATAAAAAACGCTGATACAACCAATTTTTTTCCTGTTTTTGGCAAGGGCACGGGTAGTTTTCTAAAATCATTAAGCTATATATGGATATATTTTGATGCCTTTTTGCTTTTCGGCATAAAGGAGTTTTTTGTGGGAGAAAATTTTGGTGCATCAGGCAGGAAAGCCGTTTTAACAGGCTCAATTTTAAATATTCTAACCCTGCTTTTTCTTAACCTGACAGCAAGTTATCCGTTTTCCGCTTCAATAAGGTTTCCGTTTTATCAACTACTCCGTTCGGGAGGTACAATCCTTAGGCCTGACACAATTTACGTGCTGTTTTTAACTCTTTGCGGAATGTTATATGTATCTTTCGGGCTTTTTTTAACAACAAATTTATTAGGGAGGGTCCTTAAAACCAAGGTCAGCAGGCCCTACACCTTCTCTGTTTCACTTATTGTCCTGTATCTTGCGTTACTGATTGGAGGTATAAAATGAGGAAGATTGCAATAGTCTTAATTTTTACTATTTTTGTAACTCTGGTTTTTTCAGGCTGTTATGATTCAAAGGAAATTGACGAAACAGGCTATGTTATTGCCCTGGGAATCAACAACGGACTTTACACTTTTCAGCTTGCATCTCCTCTTAAGATGCTTGAGGGTGGCGACAATAACGAGGAAAAGGGAACCAAGCCCCCAAAAGACAAAGATATTTATGTTATAGAGGGAGAAAACTCGACAGTTGTCAACCTTTCGGTGAAATCCGAAAATATCTATGAGGCTCTTGCCATTTTAAACAATCGATTATCCAAAAAAGTTGACCTGTCTCATCTTAAAATTGTTGTATTTTCAAAATATGTAGCACAGAACGGCATAAAAGAATACATTGATTTTTTGCAGAATCAACGAGAAATTCGCCCAAACACAAATTTAGCTGTGGCTGAAAATCCTCAGACTTTTCTTACAAAATTAAAGCCTGAGCTTGAAATGAGCACTGCTAAATACTACGAGCTCACCAACAAAACCTATAACAACAACTTCTCAGTTACAAAAACTATCCGTGAATTCTTAAATGAAATTCCGAGTGAAACAACTGTTCTCCCTATTGGAACTGACACCGAATTTCGAGGCATGGTTTTTCTCAAGGATTACAGGATAATAAAAGAAGGAACTCCCGAGGAGTGCACAATCTACAATATTTTAAGCGGGAGCACAGAATCCTATTATATAAATATCGACAACAAAGAATACAAAATAGCTCTAAACAAAAAACCAAAAATAAAAACAGACAAAAACAGCGCAAAAATTCAATTAAGTCTTGATATAAATTCAGATTATAATCAAATTAAGGCAAAAACAGAAAAGAAATTTTTAGATTATATAGAAAAACACGGCTATCCCCACATAGAAAAATATATAAAATACAGCTATCTTGTGCAAGATAGCTTTGAAAAAAATATCGACATTATTCCTGACTATAAACTTCAAATAAACTTTACCAACAGTTACAATGTATCTTGAGCAAGATTGGAGGAAATATGAAAGGTTTTAGCATTTTACTTCTGGCTCTTACCCTGTGGCAGCTTGTTTACACCGCTTCCTTCGGCAAATCTATATTTACTAACGACAAAAAGGGAGGCTTTGCCATAATGCTTCTTGGGTTTTTACCTGTTATATTGTACTTTTATGTCGTACATTTCTAACAAAACAAGCATTTTTATTTCCCCTATTGACAATATTTTACATTTATGGTAAAATATTTACAAAAGGAGGAGTTGTTATGAAAGCTACAGGTATGGTAAGAGAAATTGACAGACTTGGAAGAATTGTACTTCCTATTGAAATCAGAAAGAAATTTGATATTAAAGAAAAAGACCCTATGGAAATTTACACAGATGACAACGGTTATATCGTTATTAAAAAATACGAGCCGGCTTGTTTCTTTTGTAAAACCGCCGGAGAACTTGTAGAATACTGCGAAAAGAAAATTTGCAGAGATTGTTTAAACAAACTTAAAGAATTATAATTATTTAGAAACAAAAAAAGGACCGTAAAAACGGTCCTTTTATTTTTACTTAAATTACTTAAGTTCAACTGTTGCGCCAACTTCTTCAAGCTTTGTCTTGATTGCTTCAGCTTCTTCCTTAGCAGCAGCTTCCTTAACAGCCTTTGGAGCGCCGTCAACGAGAGCCTTAGCTTCAGCAAGACCGAGACCTGTGATTTCACGAACAACCTTGATTACCTTAATCTTTTCTGCACCAGCAGAAGCAAGGATTACGTCAAATTCTGTCTTTTCGTCAGCAGCAGCTGCACCAGCAACTGCACCGCCAGCTACCATTACAGGAGCAGCAGCAGTTACACCAAATTCTTCTTCGAGAGCCTTTACGAGATCGTTTACTTCAAGTAAAGTTAATTCTTTTATTTCTTCAACTAATTTCATTACGTCAGCCATTTTTAAATCCTCCATTTATTTTATAATTTTTTTATAGGCTTAAATTATTCAGCAGCCGCTTCTTTGTTAGCGATTGCATCAAGAGTTCTAGCAAGAGCAGAAATTGGAGCCTGAAGACTTCCAAGCATCTTAGCGATAAGAACATCTTTAGATGGTATACTTGCGTATACCTTAACTTCGTCAAGGGAAATTGCCTTTCCGTCAACGAAACCTGCTTTGATTTCGAGAGCTTCGTGATCTTTTGCGAAGTCAACTAAAACCTTTGCAGCGATAACGGCGTCGTTATCTGATGTAGCGAGAGCTGTTGGGCCGTGGAGAGCTTCTTCAAGTCCTTCGAGACCGATTTCTTCAACTGCACGCTTAACAAGTTTATTTTTAACAATTGTGTACTTAACACCCGCTTCACGGAGTTTAGCACGGAGTTCTGTGTCCTGAGCAACTGTAAGACCTCTGTAGTCAGCGAGAACACCCGCCTGAGCGCCCTTAAATCTTTCAACTAACTCAGCAACGACAGCTTTTTTGCTTTCTAATACTTCATTACTTGGCATTGTATATCCTCCTTTCAAAGATTAGCTTTTGACAATACCGTGTTGTCTATGAAAAAATCCCCTGCAGACGCAGAGGATTTACTTTCGTAAAAGTTCTCCTCGGTCGGATTTACGGCTTAGCCACCGACTGTCTGCGGAAACATATTCAACTAAAAATTACGCATCAATCTTTGATGTGTTGATTTTGATACCAGGTCCCATTGTTGAAGCAACAGTAACTGATTTAAGATACTGACCCTTTGCAGCAGCAGGCTTAGCCTTGATAACAGCACCCATAAGTGTGTTAAAGTTTTCAGCGAGCTTTTCAGCACCGAAAGATGCCTTGCCGAGTGGGCAGTGGATAATGTTTGTCTTATCAAGTCTGTATTCAATCTTACCAGACTTAATTTCAGCAATTGCCTTAGCAACGTCAGGTGTAACTGTACCTGCTTTTGGGTTTGGCATAAGTCCCTTAGGACCGAGAGCCTTACCGATTCTACCTACAAGACCCATCATATCTGGTGTTGCAACAACGATATCGAAGTCGAACCAGTTTTCTGTCTGAATCTTCTGAACAAGGTCTTCTGCACCAACATAGTCAGCGCCTGCAGCCTTAGCTTCTTCAGCCTTACCTTCACGGGCAAAAACTAAAACCTTTACGTCTTTACCTGTTCCGTTAGGAAGAACTACAGCACCTCTTACCTGCTGGTCAGCATGTCTAGAGTCAACACCGAGCTTTACGTGAATTTCAACTGTTTCGTCAAACTTTGCTTTTGCAGTCTGGCAAACAAGTCCTAAAGCTTCGGCAGGATCATAGAGCTTTGATTTTTCAAGAAGCTTAACGCTATCCTGATACTTTTTTCCTTTTTTCACAATATTTTCCTCCTGAATAGTGGTTACGTGGAACTGTCTTTCACAGCTCCTCCCACGTTATAGAAAGGCAATTACTCTTCAACAGTAACGCCCATACTTCTTGCAGTACCTGCAATCATTGACATAGCAGCTTCAAGTGATGCTGCGTTAAGGTCAGGCATCTTCTGTTCTGCAATAGCCTGAAGGTCAGCCTTTGAAAGCTGTGCAACCTTAGTCTTGTTAGGAACACCTGAACCGCTTGGAATTTTACAAGCCTTCTTAATAAGAACAGCAGCCGGTGGAGTCTTTGTAATAAATGAGAAAGATCTGTCCTGGTAAACAGTGATTACAACTGGGATAACGAGACCGTTATCTTTAGCTGTCTTTTCATTAAACTGTTTACAGAAGTCCATGATGTTAACACCGTGCTGACCGAGAGCAGGACCAACCGGTGGAGCCGGTGTAGCTTTTCCTGCTTCAATCTGAAGCTTGATATAACCTGTGATTTTCTGTGGCATGCGTTTGCACCTCCCTTTTATTCAAACGTGGTATTATCGAGAACACCTTATGGCGTTTCTCTCCCACACGCCTTTGGTTTTCCAAAGACATATATAAACGGCATCAGCCGCGTGGGTAAACTAATTTAAAGCGTCAACCTGATTAAACTCAAGCTCAACTTCAGTATCTCTTCCGAACATTGAAACAGTAGCTTTAATCTTCTGTCTGTCGAGAAGAATCTCGTTGATTACGCCTATGAAGCCTTCGAGAGGACCATACTTAACTTTAATTGTGTCGCCCACATTATAGTCGCACTTGATTTCTCTCTTTTCAAGGCCCATTTTAAGAACTTCTTCTTCGGTAAGCGGAACAGGCTTTGAGCCAGGTCCTACAAACCCTGTAACGCCTCGGCAGTTTCTTACAACATACCAGCTTTCATCAGTCATAATCATCTTAACGATAACATAACCCGGGAAAACTTTACGCATTACAGTCTTTTTCTTGTCATCCTTAATTTCGACAACTTCTTCCATAGGAACAGCTATCTCCTGGATAACATCCTGCATATTTCTGTTTTCGATGGTTTTTTCTATGTCAGCCTTAACCTTATTCTCGTAACCTGAGTAGGTGTGGGCAACATACCATTTAGCTTTATCTGCCATAATATTGGGATATACCCATTCCCCTCCTGATTATTTGGTCAACAATGCTGTGAAACCAAGGTTAAATAACCAGTCAAGTATCCAGATTATTGCACCAACGATAATTACAAATAAAATTACGATAAATGTGTTCTGTCTAACTTTAGCGAACTTAGGCCAAACTACCTTCTTGAATTCAGCCTTCATGTCGATAAACCAGTCTTTTATCTTTCTAAACATAACTATAACTCCTTATTCCAAAGTAAATTACTTTGTTTCCTTATGAAGTGTGTGCTTCTTGCAGAAGCGACAATACTTGTTCATTTCAAGTCTATCAGGATTATTCTTCTTGTTCTTCATAGTGTCATAGTTTCTCTGCTTACATTCGGAGCAAGCTAATGTAATTTTTACTCTCATTCTGTTCACCCTTTCCTATGTCAATATCTTACGATATTTTTACAACACAAATAAAGCCTCTTCGCAGAGGTAGGACTATTGTATCACGAAAATCAAGACTTGTCAATGGTTTTTCGCCAAATTTTTGTAATATTTTCTATTTTCAGGAATAAAATTTTTAGGACAACTATATATAGTATTTTTCACGGAGTGATGCACAATTTATGCTTAATACCCTTATAAAAAATTCTAAAATTATCTTTGTTTTAACTGGACTTATAATCGGTGCAGGCTTTGCATCAGGAAGAGAAATTCTTGAATTTTTCTCCATAAAAAGTCAGAGCGACTTTACTCCCATAATTCTTGCATCATTACTTTTCGGAGCAATCATTTATCAGACTCTCCGAAAAGCAAGGCGTTACAACATAACTGATTTCGACTCCTTTGCTCTTGTGCTTTGCGGAAAATGGAGCTTTTTAATCAGGCTTTTTGTGAAATTCTTTATGTTTGCAACCTTTTTTATAATGCTGTCAGGGGGAGGCTCTGCCTTTCACCGCCTCTGTGGCACAGGCACATCCCTGGGCTCTGTGCTTACGGCCCTTATCTGTTTTTTTATTCTCATTTTCGGAGAAAAGGGGCTTGTGGCTACAAACACAATTCTCGTTCCAATTATGGTTTTTGGGATAATCTATGTTTCATTTTCCGCCACCCTGTCGGTTTTTGCATCTTCAACTGCAGGCAGTCTGTTCTCCGCAGTCTGCTACGCCAGCTTTAACACAATTACCTCCGCAGGGGTCCTTGTACCCCTTTCAAAAGGACTGTCGCAAAAAACAATTAAAACTGTTTCCATAATTACAGGAGGAATCATCGGTTTTCTTATCCTTATTATATGGCTTGCAATAAACACAAACTTTTCCCGTGTAATAAACGAAGACCTGCCACTTCTCGCCTTAACAGAGGGAATTACAGAAAAGCTATACGGAGGAATTCTCCTTATGGCAATTATAACCACAGCTGTATCCAACGGTTTTGGCATCTTAAATTCAATCAAAACCGAAAAAAAGACAGACAGGGTTATCCTGTCTGCACTTCTTTGTCTTATAGCTCTCCCTTTTTCACTGTTCGGCTTTTCAGTCCTTGTGTCAAGGGTTTACTTTGTCTGCGGAGTTATAGGCCTCCTCTGGACTATGCGGGTTATTTATCCGGATTGAGAATTTTTAAGATTTCCTGATAAATCTCCCCTGAATTTTCCTCAAAATATTTTGCAACCCTCTCCGCCTGTGGTCTTGAGCCCATATTTATTGTAAGGTCAAGCATAGGTGTTTTATTATCAAAGATTGTCAGTTTCGCAGCATACTCGCTGTGGCTTAAAGGCCTTGCCTCTCCCTTTACGAGATTTGGGTCCTTAACTTCAGCAAAACGGCTTGTGCCGATTTCTGCGTCAATACGGTCTCTTATACTTTTCGGGCATCTTTCAGCAAAAAACTTATTGGCTTTTACGCCCTCTGCAGTAAGAGTAAAACACTCCTCATTTCTGTAAAAGGTTTTTTCAATATATCCGTCTTTTAAAAGCTCGTCAACCATTTCTGCTATTTCAAAATATTCCATTATTTCCTTGTCCCATGTGAGAATTGAATATAATTTCTCCACGGAAATCGGGGTTGAATACTTCCCCACAGCATACAAAATCGTAAACTTTTTCTCGTCTTTTTCAAGATACATAATTATTCCTCTGTTTCCTTATGTTCAAAGAATATTCCGATAACTCCCATTCCTGCGTGGCAGGTAATAATCGGGCCTACGTCGTAAGTGCTTATTTTCTTCGGATTCAGCTTTTCTTCAACCATTTTCTTTGCAATTTCAAGCTTATCGTCAGCCTCGGACACAAGCAAAACAACCTCTCCGTTTTCAGGGTCAGCCATATTTTCAACTGCAATATTTACCATTTTGGAGATTGCCTTTTTAAGTCCCTTTACCTTTTCAAAGGCCTCAACCTTACCGTTGTCTGTACGGAGAATTGGCTTGATATCAAGGAGCTTTGTTATAACCATTGTTGTAGCCTTAATTCTTCCGCCCTTCTGGAGAGTTGTCAGGTCGTCAACAATAAAGTATGCTCTGTCTCTCTCATAAACGTGATTAAGATAATCAACAATTTCTTCCTTTGTCTTGCCGTTTTCAGCCATCTCAACAGCCTTTAAAATATGATAACCGATACCCATTGAATAGCACTTTGAGTCGATAACTGTAATATCAAAGCCCTCTTCGTTAAGCTCGTCAGCAATATTTTTCGCTGTCTGGAAAGTACCGCTTCCGTTTGCAGGAATACAGATATGAATAATCTGGTTTTCCTTGCCAAGCTCTCTGTATGTATCCTCTACAAGCTGTGGAGGAGTCTGGCTTGTGGAAGGCAAATCCTCCCTTGACTTAAACTTTTCGTAAAACGCCTTTGGGCTTAAGTCAATATCAGCAAGAAAGCTGTCGTCAGGATAGTTTACATAAAAAGGAAATACTTTAAGGCCCTTTTCTTTCGCAATTTCAGCAGGGATGTCTGCTGATACGTCACATACAAATTTAATCATTTTTAATTTCCCCCTGTCTCTGAAGTTCCCCGAATTCAGTCTGTCTTAAAACCTCGTAGGCTATAACCGCCACAGAGTTTGACAAATTCAGCGACCTTTTATTCACTTTCATAGGAATTCTTATACATTTATCATAATTATCCTTTAATAAATCCTCAGGAAGTCCCTTTGTTTCCTTGCCGAAAACAAGGAAAATGTCCCTTTCACCGTTATTTTTATAATCAGCGTCGCTGTATGTTATTTTCCCCTTTGTTGTGCAGTAATAAAAATCTCCCTCAGGATATTTTTCCCTTACCTCTTCAAAGGAATTATATTCATAAAGCTCAAGTTCATCCCAGTAATCAAGTCCAGCTCTTTTCACCATTTTGTCACTTATGTCAAACCCTAGCGGATGAACAAGGTGCAGGGGCGAATCAATCACCGAACAGGTGCGGGATATGTTCCCTGTATTAGATGGAATTTCAGGTTCCACCAAGACTATATGTATTCTCAAAATAAACCTCCTTAAAGGCTGAATTTTCTGTCTAAAGTTCTGTACTGGATTGCCTCCAGAATATCCTTTGCCTCAATCTTTTCCCTGCCCTCTAAGTCTGCAACAGTTCTTGCAACCTTTAAAATTCTGTTGTGGGCACGGGCGCTGAGTCCAAGGCTGTCAAAGGCATTTTTAAGTAAAGCATTTGTTTTTTCATCAAGCTCGCAATATTTTTCTATCAAAGCAGGTGTAAGCATACTGTTTGAATACACACCTGTATCCTTATACCTTTCAAGCTGGAGCTTTCTCGCCTTATCAACTCTCGCCTTTATATCAGCAGATTTTTCCGCCGAGCACCTTGTTTCAAGGTCCTCATATTTTACTGCAGGCACTTCAATATGAATATCAATTCTGTCTAAAAGCGGTCCGCTTATCTTTCCTATATACTTCTGAATCTGCGCCTGTGTGCACTTACATTCGTGGCTTGGGTCCCCGTTAAATCCGCAAGGACAAGGGTTTGTACTTGCAACCAGCATAAAGTTTGACGGAAAAGCAAAAGTTCCGCCTGCACGGGAGATTGTTACTTTCTGGTCTTCAAGAGGCTGTCTTAGTACCTCGAGAGCATCCCTGTGAAATTCAGGCAGTTCATCTAAAAACAATACTCCGTTATGAGCAAGGGAAATTTCCCCAGGTCTTGGATTTGTTCCGCCACCTGACAACCCCACCGCAGAAATCGTATGATGTGGGCTGCGGAATGGTCTTGCAGTAACAAGAGGACTTTCCAAAACTCCTGAAATACTGTGAATTTTTGTAACCTCCAAAGCCTCATCAAAAGACAAATCAGGCAAAATCGTAGGCACTCTCTGGGCAAGCATGGTTTTACCTGAACCGGGAGGGCCTATCATAAGTATATTATGTCCTCCTGCGGCAGCAATCTCAAGAGCACGTTTTACCTGTTCCTGACCCTTGACCTCTGCAAAGTCATACAAATATTTTTCAGCTGTGGAAAACAGCTCCTCTGTATCTGTTACAAAAGGCTCAATTTCTTTCTGTCCTGTTAAATGGAGAAGAATCTCATCCAGTGACCTTGCGCCATAAATTTCAATTCCTTTTACAACCCCTGCCTCACGGGCATTTTCAAAAGGCACAAAAGCTCTCTTTATTCCGTTTTTCGCGGCAGAAATTACCATAGGTAAAACTCCGTCAGCACCTCGCAAGGCTCCGTCCAAAGCAAGTTCGCCAATAAAAACTGCATCTTGCGCAAGAACCGTCTGTTTTGTTGCAAGCAGGATTCCCATTGCAATAGGCAAATCAAGGTATGCCCCGCCCTTTTTGATGTTGGCAGGTGCAAGATTTACTGTAATCTTCTTTGCAGGCATAATAAGGCCTGAATTTTTAACAGCCGACCTTATTCTCTCCTTGGATTCCCTTACAGCTGTATCAGGAAGTCCGACGATTTCAAAAGACGGAATGCCGTTTGAAATGTCTGTTTCAACACTTATAATATAGCCGTCAATCCCAAGAAGTCCGCATGAATTTACTTTAGAAAGACTCATTTTCCTAACCTCTGTCTTAAAGCTTCATAAAGGAGGATGCCTGCTGAAACTGAGGCGTTTAAGGACTCAATTTCACCAATCATAGGAATTTTTACGAGAAAATCACAACTTTCTCTTACTATTCTTGAAATTCCTTCGCCTTCGTTACCGATAACTATACCAAGAGCGCCCTTTAAGTCGCACTCATAATGGGTCTGGGTAGCGGAAAGGTCTGTTCCCACAATCCAAAGCCCCTCTTTTTTCAGTTTTTCAATGGTCTGTGCAATATTTGAAACCCTTGCAACAGGCACATATTCAATGGCTCCTGCAGAAACCTTTGAAACTGTCGCAGAAAGGGATACGCTTCTGTTTTTCGGAATAATCACGCCGTGAGCACCTGCAGCGCAGGCTGAACGGATGATCGAGCCAAGGTTATGCGGGTCAGTAAGTCCCTCGCAAATAACCACAAAAGGTGATTCGTCCTTTTCTCTTGCCTTTTCAAGAATGTCCTCCACCTCAGCATAAGCGTGGGCAGCGCCAAAAGCTACAACGCCCTGATGGTTTTCGCCCTGCACCAAGTCGGAAAGCTTGTGCTTATCAACAAACTGGAAAGGAATTTTCCTCTCCTTTGCCATAGCCACAATTTTAGAAATCTGACTGTGCTTAATTCCGTCCTGAATAAGTATTTTATCAAGCTCCCTGCCTGAAGCAAGCGCCTCAATCACAGGGTTTCTTCCATAAATTTTATCATCCATAATAAAAACTCCTTACACACAATAAGTATAACATAAGAATATTTGTATTGCAATATTTTTTGTAGTGTTGTATAATAATAGGGTATAAAAACCTTAAGAAAGGCAATGGTTTTATGAGAATACTTGCAATAGAAAGCTCCTGTGACGAAACTGCCGCTGCTGTGGTGGAAAACGGCACAGAAGTTCTTTCAAATATTATAAATACACAGATTGAAATACATAAAAAATACGGCGGAGTTGTTCCTGAAATTGCATCCAGAAAGCACATTGAAAATATCAGCGATGTTGTGGATAAGGCATTATCCGATGCAAATCTCACCTTTGATGACATTGACGCCCTTGCTGTAACCTACGGGCCGGGGCTTGTAGGGGCACTCCTTGTTGGCGTTTCAGAGGCAAAAGCTCTTTCCTACGCCTTAAACAAGCCACTTATTCCTGTGCATCACATCAAGGGACATATCTGTGCAAACTATATTGAAAACCCTGACTTTAAGCCACCTTTTATCTGTCTTGTAGCCTCAGGCGGTCACAGTCACATCGTTCACGTTAAGGACTACAACGAATATGAAGTTTTGGCAAGGACCTGCGACGACGCAGCCGGGGAGGCATTTGACAAGGTTGCAAGAGTTTTGGGACTTGGTTACCCTGGCGGTCCGAAGGTACAGAAGCTTGCAGAGGAGGGCAACCCTGAAGCAATCCGTTTCCCAAGAGTTAAAATGGGCGACAAGGGCTTTGACTTCAGCTTCAGCGGTGTTAAAACTGCAGTAATCAACTACATTCACAACGCCGAGCAAAAGGGCGAGGAAATCAACAAGGCTGATGTTGCAGCATCCTTTCAGGAGGCTGTTGTTGACGTTTTAAGCAGTCATCTTACAGACTGTGCAAAGTCCTGCGGTGTAACACAGATTGCCCTTGCAGGCGGTGTTGCATCAAACAAGCCACTCCGCGAACGCGTGGAAGAAAAGGCAAAGAAAAACGGATTTACTTTCAACTGTCCGTCACCAATTTTGTGCACAGACAACGCAGCTATGATTGGCTGTGCCGCATATTATGCTTACAAGGACGGGGAAATTGCAGATGCAGAGCTTAACGCTGTTGCAAACCTGAGCCTTAATTAAGGAGGATATTATGACAATTACTTACGAACTTGGAAATTCACTTTATGTAAACCTTACAAATAAATGCAGTAACGACTGCAGTTTTTGTTTGAGAAACAACCACAGCGACGTAAACGGCGAGGACAATCTCTGGCTTGACAGAGAACCGACTGTGGAGGAAATTAAGGCTGATTTCTTAAAAAGAGATATGAAAAAGTACGACAGCGTGGTTTTCTGTGGTTTCGGAGAGCCTCTGGAGAGATTTGATGACGTTATAACTGTGGGAAAATGGCTCAAGGAAGCCTACGGAATTAAAATCCGTGTCAACACAAACGGTCAGGCAAACCTTATTCACAAAAGGGATGTAACACCTGAAATGGAGGGGGTTATTGACTCTGTTTCAATAAGCTTAAACACTGATAACCCGAAGGAATATCAGGAAATATGCAAAAGTATTTTCGGAGAAGAAGCATTTTTTGCCCTTCAGGAATTCGGAAAAAGGGCTGCAAAATATGTTCCTGAAGTAATTTTTTCAGTTGTTGACACCACAATTTCACCACAGCAGATTGAAAACTGCAGAAAAATCGCGGAGGATTGTGGCGTAAAATTCAGACTTCGTGAATATATTGAATAAAAAGGAGTTGATATTATGGCATTTGATTTTGGCGCAATTTCAGCCTATATAATCGGACTTGCTGTGCTTTTTGTTTTCTGGAAGATTTTCACCAAGCCTTTTAAATGGCTTATCCGTCTTGTTGTAAACGGAATTTTAGGTGGACTTCTCCTCTATATCATAAACAGCATCGGCTTTGCAGGTCTTACAATTGACATAAACATTATAACCTCACTTATCGCAGGAATTTTAGGTATCCCCGGGGTTATTCTTCTTTTTGTTCTTCAGCTTATCTTATAGGAGATACTATGGCACTCACCATTACAACGTTGCGAAGCTCTAGCAAGGGAAACTGTAGCTTTGTAACAGACGGAAAAACTAAAATTTTAATAGATTGTGGCGTCAGTTTTAAACAAATTAAAGAGGCTCTTGCCAATCTTGAGCAAGATATTGCAGAAATTGACGCTGTTGTTATAACACACGAGCACAGCGACCACACAAAAGGGCTTGGCGTTCTCTCAAGAAATACGGATATTCCTGTCTTTGCCAATAAGGAAACCTGGCAGAGGATGTATATGGCTCACGAAGGCATAAAGGACAAGTCTATCAAGATACATAGAGGCGTTTTCTCTATTGGAGATATTGAAATTACGCCTTTTTCCATTTCCCATGATGCTGTAAATCCTGTGGGCTACGCCTTTGAAAAGGGCAAGGAAAAGGTTGCATACCTTACAGACTCAGGCACAGTCAATTACGAAATGGCATTGGCTGTTAAGGGCGCGAGAGAGATTGTTTTGGAGTCTAACCACGATATAAATATGCTTAAAAACGGCATCTACCCACAACAGCTCAAGGCAAGAATCCTAGGCGACTACGGTCATCTGTCCAACGATTTTGCGGGGCAGTTTGCACAGAAGCTTTTAGAATGGGGCACTGAAAAATTTATTCTCGGCCACTTAAGCCCTGAAAACAATCTGCCGTCAATTGCACGAAACAGCTTTATCTCTTATATGGACAGGCTCTCCGCAAAAGAGGAAAAGGACTTTACCGTGACAGTTGCACCTATGGACAAGCCAAGCCACATAAAAGACACAAACAAGTGATAAACTGTGGTTAAAATGAAAGGTGTGTTTATATGGTTAAGATACTTCTTGCTGACGACGAATACAGAATCCGCCAGATTGTAAAGGACTTTTTCTGCGCCAAAGGCTATCAGGTTATAGAAGCGGAAGACGGAGAAGAGGCAATTGACCTTTTCACCACAGAAAAGGATATTGCCCTTGTAATTCTTGATATTATGATGCCGAAATTGACAGGCTGGGATGTCTGTAAATTTATCCGTGAACATTCCAATGTTCCAATTATAATTCTTACCGCAAGAGGTGAGGAAAACGACGAGCTTCACGGCTTTAACCTCGGTGCAGACGAATATATCTCAAAGCCATTCAGCCCGAAAATTCTTGTGGCTCGCGCCGAGGCACTGCTTAAGCGTAACCGCACCCTCACGGGAGAAAACAAGGTTGCAGGAAAAATTGAGATAAATCTTCTTGCTCACACCGTAACTGTAAACGGAAATAAAATAGACCTTTCCTTTAAGGAATTTGAGCTCCTAAATTTTTTAATAGACAACAGCGGAATAGCCCTGTCCAGAGATAAAATCCTTAATAACGTCTGGGATTTTGACTATTTCGGTGATGTAAGAACCGTTGATACTCACGTTAAAAAACTCCGCTTCAAGCTTATGGACTGCGGGGATTATATTCACACTATACGAGGAATAGGATACAAATTTGAGGTGTCTGAAGATGAAAAATAATAAAAAATTCAAACCCTTAAGCCTTAAACTTTTTACATCTATCGCAGGAACTGTAGCATTGATTGTTGCAGTTTTTTGTCTTTTCAACGCCCTATTCTTTCCGAAATATTATATGAAAAGAGAGCAGGAGCATCTCGCCCTTACCCTTGATTCAGTCAGCAACATCCTAAACAGAAAAGACTTCTCAGTTATAGATAAAAGCATTGAGCTTGAAAAACTTTCCAACGACACGAACATTGACTTTATTATTTTTTCACCGGATAATACCGTTACATACAGCTCCGTACCCCAAAGTGCAATCAGATACCGCGCAGTCTTTCCAAGAAGCTCAAACAAGAACGCAAAGGGAAAGAATCTGCTTAAGGTTACCCCTGAAAATAACAGCTATATTATAAACACAAATTATTTAACCGCCTTAAATACTGAAACAATTGAGCTTTTTTCAATTCTCAAAAGCGGTTACAGCGTGCAACTTCTCACAGGTGTTGCCCCGATTAAAAACGGAATAGTTATCTTTAACAAATTTATTCTTACCTTAGGAGTGTTATGTTGTTTCATTATACTGGTCTGTGCACTGTGGATTAGCCGAAGTCTTACAAGACCCCTTAAGGAGCTTTCCGCTATTGCAAACGATATGAGCTCCCTTAAATTTGAAAAGAAATATGAGGGTTCTTCCAATGATGAAGTGGGGCTTCTGGGCGAAAGCATGAATAAAATGTCGGACAAACTTGAGAAATCCATTACAAATTTGAAGAACGCAAACATACATCTTGCGCAAGATGTAAACAGATACGAAGAACTTGTTAATTCAAAAAATGAATTTTTATCAAATGTTTCCCACGAGCTTAAGACTCCTGTTTCAATTATCGAAGCTTATGCCGAAGGTTTGTCGGAAATGAGCCTTGACGAAAGCACAAGAAACAGTTACTGTGAGGTTATAATTGACGAAAGCAAAAAGCTTAATCTTCTTTTCAGGAAGTTACAATCCCTTATGAACCTGACGTCAGGAGCAGAGCACCTTGATATACAAAGATATGACATCTCATCTCAGATTTCCGAGATTTTAAAACAAAAAGAGCTTCTTTTCAGGCAAAGCAACCTTAAAGTTGAATTTGAAAATAATATGCCGATTTATGTATGGGCTGATGAATTTCTCATTGAGGAGGTTCTCCTGAACTATCTTACAAACGCCATGAAATACTCCACCGGGGAAAGACTTTGCAAGATTAAAGCCGAGATAACAGACGGAACCTGCCGTGTTTCTGTTTTTAATACAGGCAACCACATTTCTGACGAAGAGGCAGAGAAAATCTGGAGCAGCTTTTATATGATTGATAAATCCCGAAAACGCGAAAACGACAGTCAGGGCCTTGGCTTATCCATTGTTTCAGCCATAATGAAAGCCCACAACAAATCCTGTGGAATGGAAAACACCGAAGGCGGTGTTACTTTCTGGTTTGACCTTGATGCAAGTGAATAAAATAAAACCTCCCAAAGGCTTCTGTCTCTTGGGAGAAGTCAATTTGGATTTTAACAATATAAAAGCCTTACAACACAAGTGTTGTAAGGCTTTACTTTATATTGTCCAGACACCGTCAATGACTATGTCGGTTCCTGTTATATAATCATTGTCTGCAAGAAATAAAACTGCTTTCGCAACATCCTCAGGCGTTCCGATTCTTCCAAGAGGGATTTCATTTTCTATTTCTTCAACAGCATCTTGAGCAAGATGCTCGTTCATCTTCGTTTTTATAAAGCCGGGGGATATCTGATTAACAGTTATCCCCGACGGACCAAGCTCTTTTGCAAGGGATTTTGTGAAGCCTGTTATAGCTGACTTTGACGCCGAGTAAACAGCCTCGCAGGAAGCACCAACATTTCCCCAAACTGAAGAAATATTTATAATTTTCCCTTGTTTTTTATGAATAAAAATTGGAGCAACGGCTTTACAGCAATTAAATACGCCAAAGAAATTTATATCAAAAACCTTTCTGGCTTCATCAGGAGAAACTGAATCAAAAGGCATCTGCGGGAGGGCAATTCCTGCATTATTCACAAGAACGTCAACATCTCCAGCCTCGGCAAACATTCTTTCCACTTCGGAAAGCTCCGAAACGTCCGCCTTAACAGCTTTGCCTCCTGTAATACCAGCAAGTTCCTTTGCCATTTTTTCATTTTTATTATAGTTTATAATGACTTCATATCCGTTTTTCCACAATGCAAGGGTAATTTCCCTGCCGATTCCGCCTGTGGCGCCTGTAATCAGGGCTGTTTTTTTCAAAGCTTTCACCTCCAAGGTAAAAATAAACCGCCCCATCGGAGCGGTCATATTTATAATTATTCAGCAGTTGTCTCTGTCTGTACTGTCTGTGTTGTTGTTTCAACTGGTGCAGCTGGCTTTGAAGCAAGGTATGCAAGTGAAACAGATGTGATAATAAAGAGAATTGCTACGATAGCAGTAACCTTCTTTAATAAAGCATCAACAGTCTTACCCTTATTCTTTCCGAAGAATGTTTCAGCACCGCCTGAAATCGCACCGGATAAGCCCTGCTGTTTACCATTCTGAAGAAGAACAGTTACGATAAGTACAATTGCTATAATAAGGTGTATAATAGTTAAAGCAGTAATCATTTTTAAATTTCCTCCTAATAATAACTTACGCTTATATATCATAGCACATATATGAAAAATTTTCAAGTATTTTTGAAAATTTTATTTTGTTCACAGAAATTTCACCCGGATTACATAATTTTCCTCTATTATATTATTGCAGGATGCGAGGGATTCCTGCTTAGTCTAACCCAAATAATCCCTCCCCCTTTTTTACCGATACTGCGCCCAATCAGTATCGGTTTTTTATTGACAAATTGACGAAAGAGGTATATTATAATAATATGAGAGTTTGTGCTTTCTAATATATAACAAAGGAGGAAAATCAGATGACAGAAGAATTAAACAAGACACTGGTTGAAGAGATTGCTGAATTACTTGAAAACAGGAAGTTTATCAAGCTCCGAAGTATTCTTGACGAAATGCACGCCGAAGATATTGCCCTGTTATTTGAGGATTTTTCTCCGAAAGAACTGCCGATTATTTTCAGACTTTTGTCAAAAGAGGCTGCGGCAGAGGTTTTTGTCGAGCTTGACTCCAAACAGCAGGAATTCTTAATCGGAGCATTCTCCGATAACGAACTTAAGGAAGTCTTGGAAGAGCTTTACCTTGACGATACAGTTGATATTATCGAGGAAATGCCTGCTAACGTTGTTAAGAGAATTCTTAAGCAGTCTGCTCCTGAAACAAGACGAAACATCAACGAAATCTTAAAATATCCTGACGACAGCGCCGGCTCAATTATGACAATCGAGCTTATTGACCTTAAAAAGAAATGGACTGTAAGTCAGGCCTTTGACTATATCCGCCGTACAGGTACAGACAAGGAAACTATCTATACCTGTTATGTTCGTGATGACAACAGAAAGCTTGAGGGTGTTGTTTCAGTTAAAACACTCCTTTTATCCCCTGTTGACGCTATAATCGAGGACATTATGGAAACAAACCTTATTTCCGTTGACACATACGAGGATAAGGAAGTTGTTGCAAAGCTTTTCGACAAGTACGACCTTCTTGCAATGCCTGTTGTTGACAAGGAAAACAGACTTGTTGGTATTATCACAATCGACGACGCTATCGACGTTATTCAGGACGAAAACACTGAAGATATCGAAAAGATGGCGGCTATTACTCCTACAGAAAAGCCATATCTTAAAACAGGCATCTTTGAAACCTGGAAGAGCCGTATTCCTTGGCTTTTACTCCTTATGATTTCTGCAACATTTACAGAAAAAATCATTGGTCATTTCCAGGATGCACTTTCAGCCTGTGTTGTTCTCACAGCCTTTATCCCTATGCTCATGGGTACAGGCGGTAACTCCGGAAGCCAGTCTTCCGTTGCAATTATCCGAGGAATGTCCCTCCACGAAATTGATTTGTCCGACACCTTAAAGGTGCTCTGGAAAGAAATCGGTGTGTCTCTTATCTGTGGACTTACCCTTGGCGCTGCAGCATTTATTAAAATTTATATCTTTGACAACGGCAATATTACCACAGCAAGTCAGGACCCTGTTAAAATTGCTTTAACGGTTTCTCTCGCCCTTTTTGCAACAGTAGTTTTTGCAAAAATTGCTGGATGTATTTTCCCTATGCTTGCGAAAAAGCTCCGTGTTGACCCTGCAGTTATGGCGAGCCCGTTCATTACAACTGTGGTTGACGCAATCTCCCTCTGGCTTTATTTCTTAATAGCTCAGGGCATCTTAAAACTGTAAAAAAACGGCACAAATTGTGCCGTTTTATTCATAAAATATATTGATTTTTAATATTAAATATGACATAATAATTTTAATAGATTTATTTTTCAGGAGGCGTAATAATGGAGGAAGAAGCTAAAATTGTTCAGGAAGAAACTTCCGTAAAAAAAGCGAAAAAAGTTCCCCTTTGGGCTATAATTTCCCCTGCAGTTGTGGTATGTTTAATTCTTTCAGTTATGATTTATGCAAACACAACAAAAAAGGTTTTCCCAAACATCTATTTAGGGGACAAAAAGGTTGCCTCCTACACCGAGCAGGAGCTTTTAGACACTCTCTCCGAGGGCGACATCCTAAAGGATGACAGTGTTATCTTAATCTGTCAGGGCAATCGCAGAACTGTTACAGCACAGGAGCTTGAAGCAGAGCCAAGAGTACCTGAAACCGCTGAAAAAATCCTTGAAACAGGGAAAAACAAGGGATTTTTCGGCAAAACTCTGGAATTTTTACGCTGTCTTTTTGTAAAAACTTATATTGCTCCCGATTTAAAAATAAACTCAGCAAAGCTTGACGAAATTCTTACTGAAATTTCAGGTCCGAAAGAAATTAAAGCTGAACCTTCAGGCTATGAATTACAGGGCGAACACCTTGTTATCAAGAAAGGAAAGCCTGGTTTTCAGATTGACAGAGAAAAGGCTCTCGAGGAAATCGAGCGCGCCCTTGTAACAAAGGAAGAAGAAAAAATCGAATTAACCCTTGAAGATACAACAAACTCAGCCCTTGACGCCGACGAAATCTTTGAGGAACTGTCAAAGGAGCCTGAAGACGCCTACTATGAAAAGGTTGACGGCAAAATTATCGTTCACAGTGACAAACCAAAGGTTGATTTATACAAGGCTGACCTTGTTTCAGCTATAAAAAGCGACGAAAAAGAGGTTAAAATCAAGGTTACAGCAAAAAGAGCAGAAATCACAAAGGAAGACCTTGAAGAAAAACTTTTTAAGGACGAAATTTCCACATACAGCTCCCGTTACAGCGAAAGCAATGTTTCACGTTCCACAAATGTTAAGCTTGCAACCGAGAGAATTAACGGCGTAGAGCTTATGCCTGGCGAAGTTTTCTCCTACGATAATACAATCGGTTCAAGAACTACTGCAAACGGCTTTAAAATGGCAGGAGTTTATATCAACAACAAGCAGGAGCTTGGTATAGGCGGAGGAATCTGTCAGGTTTCATCCACCCTTTACGCTGCAACCCTTTACGCAAACTTTGAAATTGTAGAGCGAGTTTCTCACAGTCTTCCTGTAAGCTATATGCCTGACGGAATGGACGCTACAATTTCCGAGGGCTATATTGATTTCAGATTTAAAAACACCTCCGAATACCCTGTAAGAATTGTTGCAACAGCTACAAACGGCACTATGAAAGTATCAATCCTCGGGGTAAAGGATAAGGATATTGAAGTTGAAATTATAAGCTCAAGAACAGGTGTTCTTCCGTCAAAAACTGTGAGAACAGCTGATGAAACTATCCCTCAGGGCTATAAAAAGGTTACAACCAAAGGTACAGACGGCTACACAGTAAGCTCTGTTCGAGTTGTAAGGAAAAACGGAAAAGAAATTGACCGCGAGGTTCTCACAAGGAGCAGATACAACGCAACAGACAGAGAAGAGCTTGTCAATCCTGCTGACATTGAGGCACCTGACGGTACACTTCTTGACTATGTAGAGGGCGCAGTCCCACCTGCAGAGGAAGAGCCTGAAACCCCTGAAATTCCTGAAGAAACAGAAGAAGTTACAGAAGAAACTCCAGCTGAAGAAACCGAAACAACTGAGACAGAAGAAATTATTATTGAGATTTAAGGTGAAAAAATGTTCGGAATAATGACAGGCACTATTGTTAACGCCATTCTCGTTATAATCGGCGGTGCAATTGGTGCAATACTTAAGAAAAATGTCCCGAAAAAACTTGGAGACGCTGTTATGACAGGTCTTGCCCTCTGTGTTTTTGGAATAGGGATTGACGGTGCACTCAAAGGTGAAAATGCCCTTATAACCATAATTTCCATGGCTGTGGGCGGACTTATCGGAGAGTTGATTGATATTGACAGGCACGTCAAAAACCTTGGCGACAGATTAGAAGAAAAGGTTTCCCGTGGAAACAGCGAAAAAGGCTCTCTGTCCCGTGGTTTTGTAAGTGCAACACTGCTCTTTTGCGTTGGCGCTATGTCGATTATGGGCTCACTTTCAAGCGGTCTTTCAAATAACCACAGCACACAGATTGCAAAGGGCTTAATTGACGGAATTGCAGGTCTGGTTTTAGCCTCAACAATGGGCTGGGGCGTTTGTCTTTCAGCAATTTCTGTCATAGTTTATCAGGGTTTAATCACTCTCTTTGCAGGCACACTTGCCCCTGTTTTATCCACAGCTGTGGTTAACGAAATGACCTGTGTGGGCTCCCTTTTAATCTGCGGAATTGCATTTAATATGCTTGGTATTACAAAAATCAAGCTTATAAATTATGCCCCTGCAATTTTTATTCCAATAATACTTTGTATGTTTATGTAAGTTTACATAATAAAAAGACCTTGGAAAACCAAGGTCTTTTTTGTTTTTTATTTTAAATTACAGACATAATCAGAACTGCAATTATAACAACAGGAAGAACGTATGTCATATATACCCTGAACCATTTTGGAACTGACATACCCTTTGTTCCGCCGTTTACTTCATCTAAATACTTATTCCAGCCCCAGCCATAGCGGGTTGTACAGAACAGTACATACACAAGACTGCCGATTGGGAGAAGAAGATTTGAAACGATGTAATCTTCTAAATCCATAAATGTCTTGCCGAAAATCTTAATGTTTTCCCAGATGCTTAAGCTGAAAACGCAAGGAAGAGAAAGGACAATCAGGAGAACAATATTGATAACTGCAACCTTAACTCTGTTAAGCTTTGTAAGTTCAAGCCAGAATGACATTATGTTTTCGAAAACTGCTACAACTGTTGAGAGGGCCGCAAAAATCATAAACAGGAAGAATAACGCACCTATGATTCTGCCGCCTGGCATAGCGTTAAATACTGATGAAAGGGTTGTGAAGAGGAATGACGCCCCAACAGAGCCTGCATCAGCTGTCTGTCCGCCGTTGTATGTAAAACAAGCAGGGAAAACAATAATTCCCGCCATAAGTGCAACGAATGTGTCAAGGCTTACGATTGTGATTGCCTCACCTAAAAGTCTTCTTTCCTTATTTATATAACTTCCGAAAATTGCAATTGAGCCGATACCGATACTTAAAGTAAAGAACGCCTGTCCCATGGCTGCTGAAATAACAGTTGAAACCCCTGCTTCTTTCATTTTTGCGAAGGACGGAATAAGATAGAAGGAAAGTCCCTCTTTTGCGTTTGAAAGGGTGCAGGAGTAAACTCCGAGCCCAATCATAAGCGCCAAAAGGGCAATCATCATTACCTTTGTAATTCTCTCAACGCCTTTCTGGAGGCCTAAAGAACAAATTGCAAAACATAAAACGATAACTGCAACTGTTGACCACACCATAAGAGGAGTGTTTGTAATCATTCCTACAAATTCCCCTGTTAACGCCTCTGTGCCGTGGGATGTCATAATTGAACCTGTAAGGTACTTACCAAAATAAATGAACATCCAGCCTGAAATTGTGGTATAGAACATCATAAGAAGATAGTTTCCCGCAATACCCAGATACTTCATGAAATGCCACTTCTGACCTTTTTCTTCAAGCACATCAAAGGAAGATGCAATACTTCTCTGACTTCCGCGACCTACCGCAAGTTCACAAGTCATAATCGGAATACCCAATAAAACAAGGAACAAAAGGTACACAAGCACGAAAGCTGCACCGCCGTAGGAACCTGTAATAATCGGAAAACGGTAAACATTTCCAAGACCGATTGCACATCCTGCTGAAATCAGAATAAATCCAAGTCGGGATGCAAATTTTTCTCTATTCATTTTTCTATTCCTTTCTATTTAAGATTCTCTCTTAAAGACTCATAAAACGAAAGAGCTGTATCATCAAACCCTGACGTACTAATTTTTTCAAAGCTTTTCTTCGCATTTTCAATTTCCCCATTTTTATATTTTCCCCAAATTTCCGATAAATCTAAAAGAATCTGATATTGCACAGCATCCTGCGGACCAACAACAGTTTCTTCCTTTTCCTTTTTAAGAGTTTCATTTTCCTCTTTTAATTCTTCAATTTCCCCGTTTAATTCTTCAATTGTTTTTTCAAGCTTCACAATCTCTTTTGAGCTGTCAAGATTCCCCTGATTTTCTATCTCCACAGCCTTGTCAGAATGTAAAAAATACAACCAGACTGCCAGAGCTATGATTAAAGCTATAACAACTCCGAACCAACAGAAAAACCGCTTTTGTTTTTTTGCCATTTTTAATCACTTCCGAAAATATGTAAATTTTATACCCTTAAATCAATTTTGCTTGTCTTTGGACACGCTTTATGTTAAACCTCTTTTTTTATCAACCTACCCCTAAAATTTTAGGTCGATTTTTCAAAGTTTGGTTTACATAATATCTTACTTTTTAAGTTCATATATCAGTCTTTCAAGTTCGTCATTTCCAAAGTAGTCAATTATAATTTTCCCATTTTCTTTTCCGTGACGGATTGTAACCTTTGTGCCAAGAGACTTTTCAAGCTGCTTTTCGATATCTGAAAAATAAATGTCTGTTTTATTTTTCTTTGCGGTTGGTTTTTTCTTGTTCTTTTCTAAATTTGAAACAAAATTTTCAAGTTCGCGGACTGAAAGCTCCTTTTTAATAGCAAGCTCTGCAACCTCAAGACGCATCTTTTTGTCTGTAAGACCAAGAATAGTCCTTGCATGACCCTGGGAAAGCTCCCCGGAGGACACCATTTTCTTGATTTTCTCCTCAAGATTATTAAGTCTTAAGGAGTTTGCCACAGCACTACGGCTCTTTCCAACCCTTTTAGCAACCTCATCCTGAGTCATACCAAAGGCTTCCATAAGGTTTTTGTAGCCCTCAGCCTCTTCAATCGGGTCCAAATCTTCTCTCTGCAGATTCTCAACAAGGGCAATTTCCATTACCTGTTTCTCGTCATAATCCTTGATAATAGCAGGAATTTCCTTAAGCCCCGCAAGTTTTGACGCTCTCCAGCGTCTTTCACCTGCAATAATACGGTACATTCCGTTATTTTCAGCCGAAACAAGAATAGGTTCAATCACACCATGAGTTTTGATTGAATCAGCCAACGCCTGAAGCTTTTCTTTGTCAAAATTACTTCTTGGCTGGTCAGGATTTGGCTCTACATCAATAATTTTAAGGGATAAAACGTCTCCTGACGGCTTTTTCTCAGTTTTAATTTCCTTTATTTCTTCGTTGCTTGTTTCAAAAAGTGCCCCAAGGCCCTTTCCCAAGCCTTTTTTAACAGCCATTTTCTTCACCCCTATCTGTTATTCCTGATAACTTCTTTGGCAAGAAGTGTATAACTTTCCGCACCCTTGCTGTGTTTATCATATTCTATAATAGGAAGTCCGAAGCTCGGAGCCTCTGAAAGCCTTACATTTCGCGGAATTACAGAGGAATAAACCTTCTCTCCAAAGTATTTTTTAACCTCTTCAACAACCTGAATAGAGAGATTTGTTCTCGCATCAAACATTGTAAGAAGCACACCCTCAAGCTGAAGAGCCGGATTTATTGTCTTTTTAATAATTTTTATTGTGCCTGTAAGCTGACTTAAACCCTCTAATGCGTAGTATTCGCACTGAATAGGCACTAAAATTGAATCTGCAGCCGCAAAAGAGTTAAGCGTAATAAGCCCCAAAGACGGCGGACAGTCAATAATTATAAAATCATACTTGTCTTTAACCTTTGAAATAGCCTCTTTTAAACAATATTCTCTGTTTGGCTTGGCAACAAGCTCAAGTTCAGCTCCCGCAAGGTCAATATTTGCAGGGCAAAGCCACAAATTCTTAAATTTAAGCTGAATTGTAGCCTCATCAAGAGGCATATCGTTGATTACACAGTCATAAATGGACTTTTCAACCATTCTCGGGTCAACGCCGAGACCACTTGATGTGTTTCCCTGTGGGTCTATATCAATTACAAGCACCTTTTTACCCTGTGCACCAAGGCAGGCACTCAAATTAACAGAGGTGGTTGTTTTTCCAACTCCGCCTTTCTGGTTAGCAATAGCAATAACTTTTCCCATAAAAACCGTCCTTTGCATTACTTTTCTTTATTCTATCACATTTTGAAATAATTGACAATAGTTTTGAACAAAAAAAGTTTCACGTGAAACAACTTTTTTAAGTCAAATTGTTTCACGTGAAACATTAAATGTTTTTCATTGTTAAAGATATTCTTTTTTTCTTCAAATCAATATTTAGTATCTTAACCTTAACTATATCCCCAACAGATAGTATATCCATAGGATGTTTTATAAATTTGTCTGAAATCTCGGAGATATGAACAAGTCCGTCCTGATGGACGCCGATATCCACAAAAACACCGAAGTCTATAACATTTCTGACTGTTCCTGTAAGAATCATTCCCTCGCTTAAATCTTCAATGCTCATAACGTCCGCGCGGAGCTGTGGAGTTTCTATATCATCTCGCGGGTCTCTACCCGGTTTTGCAATTTCTTCTACAATATCCTTAAGAGTTGGAACACCTACACCCAATTCTTTTGCCAAGGCGTCAATGTCCTTGATTTTGCTTGAAATATCGGCAATTCCGCCCTTTGCAACATCCTTTTCCGAATAACCAAGGCTCTTTAAAAGTGCCTCCGCAATCTTATAGGATTCAGGGTGAACCGAGGTGTTATCCAAAGGATTTTTGCCGTCATGAATTCTCAAAAAGCCTGCACATTGCTCAAATGCCTTTGGGCCGAGCTTTGCAACCTTTTTAAGCTCTGCCCTTGAGTTAAACTTTCCGTTCTCCTCACGGTAGGCAACAATATTCTTAGCTACTGTGCCATTTATACCTGAAATATAGGATAAAAGAGGCCATGATGCAGTATTCAAGTCAACACCAACACTGTTAACACAGTCCTCAACAACACCGCCAAGAGTTTCCCCAAGGCGTTTCTGATTCATATCGTGCTGGTACTGTCCCACACCAATAGCTTTTGGCTCAATTTTAACCAATTCTGCCAGTGGGTCCTGAACTCGTCTTGCAATAGACACCGCACTACGCTGTGTTACGTCAAATTCAGGGAACTCCTCTGTGCCAAGCTTTGAGGCAGAGTAAACTGATGCACCCGCCTCGTTTGTAATAATATATTTTGTGCCTGCTTCAGGGATTTCCTTGATTGTTTCGGAAACAAAAACCTCTGTTTCACCTGACGCTGTGCCGTTTCCGATTGAAATAAGCTTTATATCGTACTTTTTAATCAAATTCTTTATAAATTCCTTTGCAGAATCTTTCTGTGCCTGGGAGTGGGTTACAAAAATAACACCTGTGTCTAAAACCTTGCCGTATTCGTCAACAACCCCAACCTTACAGCCTGTTCGATAGCCAGGGTCAAGGCCGATAACTCGCATTCCCTTAATCGGCGGCTGCATAAGAAGATTTTTAAGATTGACCTTAAATACAACCATAGCCTTTTCCTGTGCATTTTCAGTTAAATCATTCCTTATTTCTCTCTCAATTGACGGAGCAATAAGCCTCTTATACGCATCCTCGGTTGACATAACACTCCATTTGTTAACAACGCCATTATTTCTCTTTTCCTCTTTTTTGTTAAGGAAATCAAGAATAATATCTGTGTCAAGTTCAATCCCCACAGACAAAAACTTCTCATTTTCGCCTCTGTCAATTGCCAGAACTCTGTGTGGTGCAATTCTGCCCACAGGCTCGGAATAGTCGTAATACTGGGCATAAACTGAGTCTTCCTCGGTTGTAGCCTTCGATTTTAGTATGCCGTGCTTGAATGTGAGGCGTCTGATTGCCTTTCGGTAATCAGCGTTATCCGAAATCTCCTCGGCGATAATATCCATAGCGCCTGCAAGAGCATCTTCGGTTGACACAATCTCTTTTTCTTCATCAATATATTTTTCAGCCTCTGCCTCAATTTTAGCCTCGTCAGAATTTTCTTTTATAAACTGCGCAAGAGGCTCAAGACCCTTTTCCTTGGCAATTGTAGCTCTTGTGCGTCTTTTTGGTCTGTATGGACGATAGATATCCTCAAGCTCAGTAAGCAATTCCGCTTTTTCAATTGCCTCTGTAAGTTCTTCTGTAAGGAGTCCCTGTTCGTCAATCAGTCTTTTAATATCTTCTTTTCGCTCTTCAAGGGCACGGAGATACTTAAGTCTGTCGTCAAAGCTTCTTAAAACTTCGTCATTCAGTTCCCCTGTGGCTTCTTTTCTGTATCGAGAGATAAAAGGAATTGTGTTTCCCTCGTCAATAAGTCCGATTACATTCTCTGTCTGCCAGGGTTTTATGTTAAATTCTGCAGTTAATCTTTCCTGTATAGTCATATTTTCTCCTTAAATAAATGAAATCTGATTGGATTCCTCAAGACCCTTAAGACAACCGCTCTCTTCAAGGGTTTCCATTACATTTTTGTTGAGCCTTGCGCGAACCTTAAGCTCCTCTTTTGAAAGGAATGGCCCGTCTTCCCTTGCGTCCATAATATTTTTAGCCGCAGCATCACCCATACCCTGGAAAGAATTGAATGGAAGAAGAATCTGCTTGTCGCCAACCTTCTGGAAGTTAAAGGCGTGGGATTTATACAAATCAACAGGCAAAAATTCAATTCCTCTTTCATACATTTCGTAACAGATTTCCATAATTGTATAAAGACTCTTTTCTGTTGCAGACCATTCGTTCTGGCCTTTCATTTCAAGGCGTCGCATCTCGTTTTTAAGGTGGTCTTTACCCTTTGCCATAATCTTTGCATCAAACAAATCTGCACGGACTGTGTAGTAGGCAATATAAAATTCTGTTGGATAGTGAACCTTAAAATATGCAACACGGTACGCCATCATAACGTAGGCTGCGGCGTGTGCCTTAGGGAACATATACTTAATCTTTTTACAGGAGTCAATGTACCATTCAGGTACACCATGTTCCCTCATTGCGCTTTCGTATTCCTCAGGCATACCCTCTTTGGCTGCACGTCCCTTACGGACAAATTCCATAATCTTAAAAGACATACTCGGGTCTAGGCCCTTGAAAATAAGATATGTCATAATATCGTCTCGGAGACCGATAACCTCTGAAAGTGTTGCTGTGCCTGACCTTACAAGGTCCTGTGCGTTGTTAAGCCAAACGTCAGTACCATGGGAAAGTCCTGCGATAAGTACAAGTTCATAAAAAGTTGTAGGCAGAGTGTCAAGTAGCATCTGTCTTGTGAAGTTTGTACCAAATTCAGGAATACCAAAGGTTCCCGTTTTACTGTTAATCTGCTCAGGTGTAACGCCGATTGCCTCTGTGCCTGAGAAAATTTTCATTGTTTCAGGGTCATCAAGAGGTATTTTTGTTGCGTCAACGCCTGTAAGAACTTCAAGCATTCTTATTGTAGATGGGTCGTCGTGTCCCAGAATATCAAGCTTAAGCAAATTATCGTGGATTGAATGGAAGTCGAAGTGAGTTGTTATGATTCCCGACTCCTTTTTGTCAGCAGGATGCTGAACAGGTGTAAAATCGTGAATATCCATGGTCTTCGGGCAAACGATAACGCCGCCAGGGTGCTGTCCTGTGGTGTTTTTAACATCAACAAGCCCCTTTGAAACTCGGCGGAGCTCTGCCTCAGGCGGAGTTATACCCTTGTTTTCGTAATACTTCTTTCCATAAAAACCCATAGCAGTTTTGTCGGCGATAGTACCGATTGTACCTGCTTTAAATACGTAACCCTCGCCAAAAAGCTCTTCAACATATTTGTGAGCTGTGGCCTGGTATTCACCTGAGAAGTTAAGGTCGATATCAGGGACCTTATCTCCCTTAAAGCCTAAGAATGTTTCAAAAGGAATGTTAAATCCGTCCTTGCGGAGCATCTCTCCACAGCACGGACATTCCTTTCTCGGCATATCAATACCTATTTTATATTCGTCGTGTTCAAAGAACTCTGAATACTGACACTTATCGCAGATATAGTGAGGAGCTAAAGCGTTAACCTCTGTGATATCCGCAAGGTAGGCTGCGAAAGACGAACCAACGGAGCCTCGTGAACCTACAAGATAGCCCGCCTCGTTGGACTTTTTAACAAGCTTGTGAGCAATCATATACATAACTGCGTAGCCGTTGCCGATAATACTGTTGAGCTCACGGTCCATTCTCTGTTTAACTATTTCAGGAAGCACTTCACCGTAGATTCTGTGTGCCTTATCTCTGCACATCTTCTCTAAATCTTCTTCGCAGTTTTCAATTGACGGAGGATATGAGCCGTCCTTTAAAGGCTTAAAGTTTTCAATCATATCGGCAATAAGATTTGTGTTTTTAACTACAACTTCATAAGCCTTTTCTTCGCCAAGATAAGAGAATTCTTCAAGCATTTCTTCAGTTGTTCTGAAGTAAAGAGGCGCCTGTTCATCTGCGTCAGCATAACCCTGTGCCCCGAGAAGAATTTTTCTGTATAAAGCATCTTCAGGGTCCATAAAATGCACATCACAGGTTGCAACAACAGGTTTACCAAGCTTTTCCCCAAGGGCAACAATCTCCCTGTTTAAGTTTCTTAAATCCTCTTCGGAAGAAACTTCGCCCTTTCGGAGCATAAACATATTGTTTCCGATTGGCTGAATTTCAAGATAGTCATAGAAACTTGCAATAGCCTCAATTTCTTCCTGTGATCTGTGATTTTTGATAGCCTTAAAAAGCTCTCCCTGTTCACAGGCAGAACCAATAATAAGTCCTTCTCTGTGTTTCATCAAAAGACTCTTTGGTATTCTCGGTTTTTTATAGAAATAATCAATGTTTGATGCAGAAATAATCTTGTAAAGATTTTTAAGTCCCACAGTATCTTTAGCAAGAATAATTATATGGTCATATTTTTCTTTAAGGAGGTCAGGGTTGGTGTCAATACTGAAATCCTTCTCCTTAAATTTCTCCTCCTGCATCTCCATAAGCTTTATAAAGCACTCGGCAGTAGCTGTAGCGTCATCAACAGCTCTGTGGTGATTGTCAAGGACTACACCAAGACGATTTACAAGGGCGTCAAGGTTATGCTTTCTCTCTTCAGGGAACAATTCCTTTGATAAAGCAATTGTGTCCATAACCTTGTTTGAGAAACGAAGCCCCAAATCCCTGCAGTTTTTCCCGATAAAACCTGTGTCGAATTTCGCGTTGTGAGCTACAACTGTACTGTGTCCGCAAAATTCAAGGAATTTTGGCAAGATAACTGAAATATTTTCCTTATCAGCCACCATTTCGTTGGTGATTCCCGTAAGTTCTGTGATATTTTCAGGAATTTCCTTTTCAGGATTGATAAGTTCCCCGAATTTATCTGTAATTTTTCCGTTTTCAACTTTAACTGCGCCAATTTCGGTAATTTTCTCTGTTTCGCAATCTAAACCTGTGGTTTCTATATCAAAAACAATGTAGGTTTCATCTTTAAAGCTTGTGTTAAGACCCATAGGCTTATCGTTTACGAAGTAACCCTCTGTACCGTAAATAATTTTAATTTCCTGCCCGTCTTTAGCTAGCTTTCCTGCTGTTCCGCAGGCTTCAGGGAATGCCTGAACAACGCCGTGGTCAGTGATTGCAATAGCCTTATGTCCCCACTTAGCAGCCCTCTTAATAAGGTCTGCGGCAGAGGATACCGCGTCTTTTGCACTCATTTTTGTATGAAGATGTAGTTCAACACGCTTTTCAGGGCTGTTGTCCATTCTGATTGGCGGTTTTTCAAGAAGCTCAACAGCCTCTCCTGTCATAAGAAGCTTGTGTTCAAACCGCTCCATTTCAAACTTGCCTTTAACCTTAACCAAAGCTCCCTCTTTAAGCTTTGCTTCAGCCTTCTCCATTTCAGATTTTCTGCCGAAGAGTTTAACTGTTGTAGCCCAGGTATCGTCTCCAATATCAAACTTAATAGCCATAAAGCTTCTTGTGGACTTTGTGTCTTTTCCGTTTTTATCTTTGTTTTCGTAGGTCTTTTTAATTTCTCTTGCCTCAACAAAAAGAACCTCACCCTTTATAACATAAGGCTCTTCACGCTCTGTAAGGGAAATAATTTCTGTAATTTCTCCTTTGATAGTCTTTCCAAATAAAAGATTTTCAGGGCCGTTATCCTTTTTCTCCTCCCAAGGAGCTCTGTCCTTTGCTTTTTCAAAAAGGAATTTATTCTCTTCTGCCCTATGTTTGTTTGTTTCAATAAGAATTTTCTCTTTTTCTTCCATAAATTTATCAAAATCGAATATATCAAGAACTATTTCTACTGTTAAATCGATTCCTAATTCTCTTTTTATAATTTCTGAGATAATTCTGTCACAGTGTAAATCCATTAAAAGCTCATATCCGCCCACTACATCTGAAACCAAAAGAGTATTTCCTTTAATTCTTCCTGTTGCTTTTCTTAAAAAAGCCTTAAAGCACGGGCATTTTTCAATTGTTTCATATATTACTTCGTTAAAATATTCCTGAGAAAATTCTAGATTTTTATACTCCAAAAAGACCTTAACATCTCTTAGTTTATAAACATCTTTTATCTGTTTACAGAACCCGAAAAGGTCTTCTTTTTTAAATAAAACTTCCGACTCAAGAAAGATTTCAGCTGTAAGATTTTTCGCGGAAAGCTCTACATTTTTCAGTTTTGCCTGTTCAATTTTCTTTGCAAAGTCCTCTAAAACAGTGACTCTGTCAAAGACTTCAAGTAAATTTGCCATTACATTTTCTCTATTTCCGAAACTAAAGTTTCAACTATTTTTTCTTCAGGAATTTTCCCGATTATTTCGCCTTTTTTAAATAAAACTGCGCATCCATCCCCGCCTGCAATGCCGATGTCAGCGTCCTTTGCTTCCCCAGGGCCGTTAACAACGCATCCCATAACTGCAACTTTAAGTGGTTTTTTTACATTTTTCAGTGCATCATTAACTTTATTTGCAATTTCAATAAGATTTATTTTTGTGCGTCCGCAGGTTGGGCATGAAACAATTTCAATTCCAGCCTCGCCCATACCAAGAGCCTTTAAAATAAGCTTACCTGCCTCAACTTCTCTAACTGGGTCATCAGTTAAGGATACTCTTATTGTGTCCCCGATTCCGTCAGCCAAAAGCGAGCCTATTCCGATTGAGGATTTTATAACTCCCTCTGTGTATGTGCCTGCCTCTGTAACACCAATATGAAGAGGATAAGGAAAAACCTGATGGGCCAGGCGGTAGGCGTCAATTGTCTTTTTAACGTTAGAAGATTTAAGGGAAATTACTATATCGTGAAAATCATATTTTTCCATTAAATCAATGTGCCTTTTTGCACTTTCTATCATACCCTCAGGGGTAGTTTCTCCGTACTTTTCAAAAATTTCCTTTTCCAAAGAACCGCCGTTTACACCGATTCTGATAGGAATATGCTTTTCCTTTGCCATTTTAAGAACCTTAACAGCATTCTCTTCACTGCCGATATTTCCCGGGTTGATTCTGACTTTATCAACGCCATTTTCCATAGCTTTAAGGGCCAAACGATAGTCAAAGTGAATATCTGCAACAAGAGGAATATTTATTTTTTCTTTTATTTTTGAGATTGCCTCTGCCGACTGTTCGTCAGGCACAGCAACACGGATAATATCGCAACCAGCCTCTTCCAAAGCTAAAATCTGCGCCACAGTTTTATTTACATCTCCAGTGTATGTATTACACATGGACTGAACTAAAACCTGTGAGTTATCCCCTATAAACTTGTTTCCGATTTTAATTTTCACGAAAACCACTTCCTATAAAAATATACACTTTTATTTTACCATATCAGCGCCCTTTATTCAAGAAATTTATGTTTACTTTTTGCATTTTCTATGATAAAATTTTAGACAAAGGAATGATTAAAATGAGATTTATAAAACATCTTAAAACTATATTAAAACACCGTCACGCAGTTATACGTCACGGCTTTAAGGCAGGAATTGGTTTCCAGAGTTTATTTCACGATTTTTCAAAATTTTCTTTTATAGAATTTTCCTCAGGAGCAAAGTTTTTTACAGACGGAAAAAGAAGTCCAAACGAAACTGAAAGAAAAGAATATGGCTATTCAAAGGCGTGGCTTCATCACAAAGGCAGAAACAGACACCACTTTGAATACTGGACAGACTATAATCCAATAGAGAGAAAGATTATGCCTGTAAAAATGCCAATTAAATATGTAAAAGAAATGTTTTGCGACAGAGTTGCAGCAAGCAAAATTTATCAGGGAGAAAATTATAACAATTCCCACCCATATGAATACTTTATTGGTGGAAAAGGAAAAAGATTTATCCACCCGGACTCTTCTGACCTTTTAGAAAAATGGTTATTGATGCTTAAAGAACAGGGCGAAAAAGAAACATTTAAGGAAATAAAAAAGACCTCTAGTTATTAGAGGTCTTTTTATATGTTGTGAATGTAAGTTTTAATCCTTTTTCTGTGATTTGCTCTCTTTCTTCAGCAATCTCCCAATTTTCCATCTCGTCAAAGTTCTTTATAAATCTGTCGGCACCATACGCCTTATCAATTTTTGTGATATAAGCTGTGTCGATAAAATCTGTGCAGGCATTATAAACTGAAGCCCCGCCGATGAAGAAAATATCCTCTGATTTGTAATTTTTAAGAGCATATTCCACACATTCTTCCATTGACGGAAAAATTGTTAAATCATCTCTGTCGTCTAAGGAATTATCGTTACAAAGAATTAAATTCACTCTTTTTGGAAGAGGTTTTTCATTTGGAAGTGAGCGAAGTGTAACAGCTCCCATAATAACAACCTTATCTAAAGTTGTTTCCCTGAAAAATTTCATATCCTCAGGAATATTATCGAGCAAATCCCCGTTTTTTCCGATTCCCCACTCTTTATCTGCAGCAACAATTAAATTCATAAAATTGCCTCCTAAATTGCAACAGGAATATTTTTAATCTGTTCGTTTTTCTCATAGCCCACAAGCTCAAAATCATCAACTGTGAAATCGTAGAAGTTCTTAATTTCAGGGTTAATTTTAAGTTTTGGAGCGTCAAACTGCGGTCTTTCAATCATTTCCTTAATTACAGGAATGTGTCTGTCATAAATATGAGCATCAGCAATAACGTGAACAAATTCGCCAACTTCAAGACCTGAAACCTGTGCAAACATATGTACTAATATTGCATACTGACAAACATTCCAGTTATTCGCAGTTAAAATATCCTGTGAACGCTGATTTAAAATTGCGTTAAGTTTATTTCCTGTAACATTAAATGTCATACTGTAAGCACAAGGATAAAGACTCATTTCATGCAAATCCTGATGCACATATATATTTGTCATAATTCTACGGCTTGACGGATTATTTTTAAGGTCAAACAAAACTCTGTCTACCTGGTCAAACTCTCCCTCAGGGTACTTGTGCTTAACTCCAAGCTGATAACCGTAAGCCTTTCCGATTGTGCCGTTTTCATCAGCCCAGCTGTCCCAGATATGACTTTTAAGTTCAGAAACACGATTAGATTTTTTCTGCCAAATCCATAAAAGCTCATCTATTGCACTTTTAAGATATGTAGGTCTTAAAGTCATTATCGGAAATTCTTCCTGAAGATTATACCTGTTAACCACACCGAATTTTTTAATTGTATGTGCAGGAGTCCCGTCTTCCCATTTTGGACGAACAGGCAAATCCTCGTCGGAATAACCATTTTCGATTATATCTTTGCACATTTCAATAAAAATTTTATCAGCCTTACTCATTTTTTTCTCCTTAAATATCCAAGTTTACAAAGTTATTTGAATTTTCTTCAATAAATTCTCTTCTTGGTTCAACCTTATCACCCATTAAAATTGTGAATATTTCGTCTGCACGGCGTGCATCCTCCATATCAACTCTCTTCATAACACGAAGTTCAGGGTCCATTGTAGTTTCCCAGAGCTGTGTCGGGTTCATTTCACCAAGACCTTTATATCTCTGTACTTTTCCGTCAGGAATTTCCTCTAAAGCATCCTTTAATTCTTCTTCTGTGTAAACATATTTCTGTTTTTTACCCTTATGAACTCTGTAAAGAGGTGGCTGTGCAAGAAATACATGGCCATTTTCAATCAATGGTCTCATAAATCTGAAGAAGAATGTTAAAAGAAGTGTTCTGATATGTGAACCGTCAACGTCGGCATCGGCCATAATAATAACCTTACCGTATCTTATCTTTTCAACATCAAAATCTTCCCCGATACCTGCACCAATCGCAGTAATAACAGGTAAAAGTTTTTCGTTTGTGTAAACTTTATCTGCTCTTGCTTTTTCAACATTTAACATTTTACCCCAAAGAGGAAGAATAGCCTGATATCTTCTGTCTCTTCCCTCTTTAGCTGAACCGCCGGCAGAGTCCCCTTCGACGATATAAATTTCAGTATATTCTGTGTCCTTTGATGAACAGTCATGGAGCTTACCAGGAAGTGCACCGCCGTCTAAAGCAGTTTTTCTTCTTGTATTTTCTCTTGCACGCTTTGCAGCCTCTCTTGCACGGTTGGCTGTCATAGCTTTATCAATAATTATTTTAGCAACAGCTGGATTTTCTTCCATAAATTCAGTTAATTTTTCATTAACCATTTTTTCAACAATAGTTCTCATAACTGAATTTCCAAGCTTAGTTTTTGTCTGTCCTTCAAATTGTGCTTCTTTAACTTTAACTGAAATTATACAAGCTAAACCTTCTCTTGTGTCTTCACCTGAAAGATTTTTATCTGAATCCTTCATCATCTTATATTTTCTTGCATAATCATTTAAAACCTTAGTGAGTGCAGACTTAAAGCCTGTTTCGTGAGTACCACCTTCGGTTGTATTGATGTTATTTGCAAAGCTTTCAATATCTTCAGTATAGCTGTCGTTATACTGAAGTGCAATTTCAGCCTCACAATCTTCACGAACTGTGCTTACATAAATAACTTCAGGGTGAATTGCCTCTTTATTTCTGTTTAAGTACTTAACAAATTCTTTAATACCGCCCTCATAGTAAAGGTCATCAGTTCTGTAATTACCCTTTGCGTCAGGTCTGTTATCTTTAAGTACAATTCTTACACCTGCATTTAAGAAAGCCTGTTCACGAAGACGGGTTAAAAGTATATCATAATCATAAATTAAATCTTCAAAAATCTCATAGTCAGGCTTAAAGTGAACAGTTGTACCTGTTCTGTCTGTTTCACCGATTATTTTAAGCTCATTTAATTTATCTCCGCGTTCATATTTCTGGTAATGAACATTTTTTCCGTCATAAATGTGAACTTCAAGATATTCTGAAAGAGCGTTAACAACGGAAGCACCAACACCGTGAAGACCACCTGAAACCTTGTATCCGCCGCCGCCAAACTTACCGCCTGCGTGAAGAACTGTAAATACAACTTCAACTGCCGGAAGTCCTGTCTGTGCCTGAATACCTGTTGGAATACCACGTCCGTTATCGGAAACTGTGATAGAGTTGTCCTCTTCGATTGTAACCTCAATTTTTGTACAGAATCCTGCTAAGGCTTCGTCGATAGAGTTATCTACAATTTCATAAACTAAGTGATGAAGACCCCTTGAGCTTGTAGAACCTATATACATACCCGGTCTTTTTCTAACAGCTTCAAGCCCTTCAAGTACCTGAATTTGACTCTCGTCATAATTATTATCTTCGGAAACTTTAGACATTCTTTCTTCAATCATAATAATTTCCATAGCCTTTCTGCCCATTATGTTTTTTCTAATACGCTTACCTATGGGCAGATAAGGCGTATAATGGAAATTTTGCCCATGTGCGTTTCGGCATTGCCGAAAATTTCGCACGGGCTATATAATCAGCCGAAGGCAATAACGCGAGTTTTCGCGTTATTCTGCCTCCTTAATCTTTTTAACTCTTCCCTCTAATGTTTTTGATGAAATATTTGTAATATAAATTACAAAATCTTTGTCTTTCTTGCAAACAACAAAGGATTTTGGTATCTGTTCTTCTTCAACGTTTATAACATTCCCCTTATACTGTCCCTGTCTTAAAAATTCTCTTGAATTTTTAGAAACAGTAGCAGTATCCATA
>JAGAIJ010000056.1 GCA_017626595.1 Clostridia bacterium
ACATTCTACCTCGACAAGTTCGGCGAAATCGTTTACTTTGTAGGTACAGCTGACCTCGGTAAGATTGCTTACGTTCTCGAAGTTTCATCTGAAGAAGAAACAGATAAGTGGGGTAAGGTTGACCTCGAAGTTAAGCTCTTAACAGTTGATGGCGTTAAGACATTCAAGCTCGCTGATAAGGTTAAGATTGACGGCGAAGAAGTTCTCGATATTAACGATTACACAGCTGGTGATGTTGATGCAGTTGCAGATCTCACAGGTTCAGTTGTTAGATTTGCTACATCAAACGACAAGGTTAACAAGTTCTTCACAGCTACAGAAGACAACAACTTTGAAAAAGTTACAGATGCTCCTATTACAAAGGAATGGTCTGCTGAAGACAAGGCATTTGGTAACAAGGATATCGACGCTAACGCAGTAGTATTCTCAATCGATACAGAAGATGTTGACGATTCATTCGCTACAACAGTTGCTGACTTCATCGACGAAGATGAATACACAGTTCTTCTCTGGGCTACAGCTGATACAGATGCTGATGCTGATATCGTTGTAACAGCTGACCTCCAGTTAGACATCGCTTCTAAGGCTGAATTCGCTATCATTGTTGATATCGAAGAAACAGAAAATGAAGACGAAGAAGATATCTACGAACTCACAATTATGTTCAACGGTGAAGTTGAAACATATAAGACAACAGCTAAGATTTACGATGAAGCTGATATCGAAATCGGTGATGTTGTAAAGGTTAAGGTTAACGCTGATGACGTTATCACAAACCTCGTAGATGCTGGTATAGCAAACGTTGTAAGATACGACGAAGGTTATGATGATGTTTACACAACTGGCGAAATCGCTGAAGGCGAAGAATATGCACTTGCTGGTTACGCTTACTACATGAGCGGTTCTAAGGTTCACGTTGTATATGATGATGAAGAAGCTCCTGAAGTTGTTAAGTTTGACAAGGCTAGAAGAATCTACCTCGTTGAAACAACAGGCAGAAACAAGGACGGTATCAAGGTATCTGAAGGTTCTGCAAAGGATATCCTCTGGGATAAGGATCTCACAATCAAAATCGACGACGAAGAAGATGAATACGACGGTAAGGACGTAGCTGATCCATCAATCGGTCTTACAAATGATGCTGAAGATGAATTCACAGCTGCTGCTGCTTACACACAGATCATTGCTACATTCACAGAAGACGGCGACGTTGATATGATCATCCTCATCGCTGGTGATGACGACTACGAATTAGCTGAATTAGGTGAATAATTTAAGCTAAAGCTTATTAAAAGAACACCGGTTTTCCGGTGTTCTTTTTTTGCGCCCTTTTTTATTTTGCCTTATCTACACTCCTCCTTAAATGCTACCCCGTCCTCTCTGCACCCCATCTGTCCTTTACTACATTCGCTACCCCACCTCCCGGCCCCTCTTTCCCCGCTGCCGCCCGGGCTGCAAACCAACCCTAAAAATTTGCGTCTTTTTTGCGACCTAATTAAAGTTGACAAACAATTCCTTCCGTGATATAATAAGGTGCTATGTTAAATCGGGAGGTTAGTGGCCTCTTGTAACCCTAAACCCACTATAGAGGGGATGAAAACTTGAGCTGAGGGACAAACAGGATTGGATTGACTTTGGTAAGTGGTGTTGACGGTGCGGTCCTGCGCAATCGGAACCTGTGAACCATGTCAGGGCAGGAATGCAGCAGCATTAAGCAGTTCTTTTCGATGTGTTGCAGGGGTGCCGTGCCTGAGCTAACTGCCAGAGTAACAACGATTTTGTTTGTTTCGAACTCAAGCACATAGCTATTTTTTTATAAGGTGTGGTGAAAAATTTGTCTGAATATAAAGCTCTTTACCGTAAATGGCGACCTGTAAAGTTTGAAGACGTAGTGGGACAGTCCCATATTGTTGACTCACTAAAAAACAGCATAATGACAAATCGCGTAGGCCACGCCTATCTTTTCTGTGGCACAAGAGGAACGGGAAAAACTTCTACAGCGAAAATTTTTGCCCGCGCATTAAACTGTGAAAACCCACAGGACGGAAACCCTTGTAACGAATGCCCTACCTGTAAGGGCATAATTGACGGCTCAATTCTCGATGTGTATGAGATTGACGCTGCAAGTAATAACGGTGTAGATAATATCCGTGAAATCAGGGACGAAGTAATTTACGCCCCTGCTCACTGTAAATATAAAGTTTATATAATTGACGAGGCTCATATGCTTACAGAAAGCGCATTCAACGCTCTTCTTAAGACCCTTGAGGAGCCTCCGGCTCACGCAATTTTCGTTCTTGCGTCAACAGAACCAAACCGTTTCCCAATAACAATCCTCTCCAGATGTCAGCGATATGACTTCAGGAGAATTACAACTGATGATATAGCAAGACGACTTGGCAAAATTGCACAGGCAGAGGAGATAAATATCACTCCCGACGCAATAGAGCTTGTAGCTGAGCTTGGCAACGGCTCAATGCGAGATGCCTTGAGCATTCTTGACCAGTGCAGAGCCTTCAGACCTGAACTGAAATATGCAGATATAGTTGATATTGTAGGAATTGTTGACGAAACAGTTCTTTATAAAATTGCAAGGTCCATTTCGGAGGATAATACTTCCGAAGCCCTTAAAGAATCAATCGGATTTTTGGATATGGGCAAGGACTCAATGAGCTTTCTTGACGACCTCACAACATTATTCCGCAATCTTCTGATTTGTAAAACAACAGATTCAGCAGAGGAAATTATTGAAAAATCTGCGGAGAAAATAAAGCAGATGAATGAGATTGCAGAGGCTTTTTCAAAGGAAAGAATAATGTATTCAATCCGCACTTTAGGGGAGTGCTATGGCAGTGCAAAACATATGTCAAACCCGCAAATCGGGGCAGAAATGGCAATTGTAAAGCTTTGTAACCCTGAGTATTCATCGGAAATTGATGCGCTCAGAGCAAGACTTGAAAAGCTTGAAAACAGGGTGAAAAACGGTGCTTTTGTTGAAACAGCGAAAGCTCCTGATGTGACTGAAAGAAAGGCTACAAAGCCTGCTGAACCTGAAATAAAGCTTGAAAAAAGTGCTGAGGGTGGTCAGGAGTGGAAGAACTGGAAAAAAGCCCTTGACTCAATCAAGCTCGAAAGCAAAAAGCTATATACATATATGTTCTCAGCAAGAGCAGAACTTGACGGAGACATCGTTGTTATATATATAGGAAATAAACTTGCCTACGATAAGGTTTCAACAGCAGAGGGAAAACAGTATTTTGCAAATGTTTTCACAGCGGTTGAAGGCAGACCTCTTGGAGTTGAAGTGCTCCGTGAGGGAGAAGAAAGAAAAAAGACAAGCGCAATAGACGATCTTCTCAAGAAAAAGGAAAGTCTTGGAGATGTACTTACAATAATTGACGAGGAGTGATAATATGGCAAAAGGCGGATTCCCAAGAGGAATGGGCGGCGGAATGCCAAATATGAACCAGATGATGAAGCAGGCCCAGAAAATGCAGGAGCAGATGCTCAAGATGCAGGAAGAGCTTGAAGAAAAAATGTACACAGCAACATCAGGCGGCGGTGCTGTAACAGTTACAGTAAACGGCAAAAAGGAAATTGACGAGCTTGTTATTAAGCCCGAGGCAGTTGACCCTGATGATGTAGAAATGCTTGAAGACCTTGTAATTGCGGCTGTAAATGAAGCATTGAGAATGGCAGACGAAAGCTCTGCAAGTGAAATGAGTAAATTAACCGGCGGATTAAATATCCCGGGGTTATTTTAAGGAGGAATAAAAATGAGTAAGGCTGATTTTAATTTTGACAGAACACAGTTTATGGCTGTTGTTGACTACACAAGCCAGACAGGTCAGGCATCAAGTGCAAGAGTTACATTCAATGCAAGCAATGTAACAAGAATTTACTTCAGAAAATGTAAAGAAAGAAAATTTATGTTTTTTGAATATGATTCAGAGCAGATTGAAATCAAGGCAACAGGCTGCGGTTTCCCTGTAATTTTCTACAAGTCAAAGAACGAAAAGGAATGGGAAATGTATAAGGAACAGCTCAGAAAGTTCGCTGCGGAACACAGAATTACAATCGAAGAAGAATAGTCGAAAAAATGTCAATAGTTTTCTATATTTTTTAATAGAAAACTATTGACAAACCATAATAATTAGTATATAATAATGAAGTTGTCGCGGTTTTCGACAAAGCTTGTAAACATTTAGATATTTTTCAAAAATTTTTCTAAAAAAGTATTGACAAGGTTAAGAAATCGTGATATACTGTTAAAGCTGTCGCAAGGATAGCAAGTGATGTTTGAAAAGTAAACAGTGATAAAGCGGTAATATACTTTAGAATAAAGATATTACGACAATTGCACAAGGTGAAATCTGTATTGGATTTGGACCTTGTCAATTCCAAAGGTTTTAACGAACTTTACAAAAAACGTTAGTATTCAAAATTGAGCTAATCAATTTTCGGAATTTTTTTTCGAGAGTTTGATCCTGGCTCAGGA
>JAGAIJ010000057.1 GCA_017626595.1 Clostridia bacterium
AAAAACAGAGTCAGTCAGTATTTTGTTAATCTTAAAAGCCACAGCGAAAAAACAAGGCAGATGGTTTCAAGAGTCAGTGACTTTGACTATATTCTCACAGATACAGAGGCTGAGGCTTTAGGTCTTGAATGTAACCTTATCAAGAAATACAGACCAAAGTATAATATCTTATTAAAAGACGATAAGCAGTATCCATATATAAAAATCACAAAAGAGGATTATCCAAGAATTTTGCTTACAAGAAAGCTTATAAAGGACGGAGGAAGATACTTCGGACCGTATATGAGTGCAATTTCAGTGCGGGATACAATCACAACCCTCCGGAATATTTTTATGCTTAGAAACTGTAAAGAGGGCTTTAGAAAGAATAAAAGAACCTGCCTTTATTTCCATATAAAACAGTGCAGCGGTCCTTGCGAGGGCAAAATTTCAAAGGAAGAATATAATAAAAATGTAGAAGAGCTTGTGTCAGTTCTAAAGGGCAACACAGGTGAAATTATAAAGAATTTAGAGGCTAAAATGTATGAAGCCTCTGAAAAATATGAGTACGAAAAGGCAGCGAAATTAAGGGATAAGATTAAAGATATCCGAATGCTTGAAGAACGCCAGAAAGCCATTGTTACAGACGGTGAAAACAGAGATATTTTCGGCTTTTACAGGGAAAACGAGACTGTTGCAATTCAGGTTTTCTATATGCGAAACGGCAAGATTATAGGTAGGGAATTTGAAGTTTTTGAAGATGTTTTTAATGAGGATAATGAAACTCTTGGAAACTTCATAAAACAGTTCTACTACGCCTCCACAAACATTCCTCCTGAAATTTTAATTCCATTTGAAATTGAGGACAGGGATGTAATTGAAAGCTGGCTTAAAGAGAAAAACGGCAGAAAAACTGAAGTTAAAATTCCACAGCGCGGAATAAAGAAAGACCTTGTTAAAATGGCTGAAACCAACGCTAAAGAAGCCTATAAACAGTATCTGTTCAAGAGAAATAAGGAAAAGCTTGACGCCAATCAGATATTAAAAGAATTAAAGGAAACTTTAGGACTTGAAAAGATTCCTGCTAGAATTGAAAGCTATGATGTTTCAAACATTTCAGGTAAAAACAGTATCGGCGCAGAGATAGTTTATGTTGACGGAAAGATGTCCAAAAAGGACTACCGAAAGTTTAATATTAAAACAGTCGAGGGCGCAGACGACTATAAGAGTATAAATGAGGTAATTTACAGGCGTTTAACTGAAAGCTATAAGGAACAGGACGCAATTGCTGACGGCACTCTCCAAAAGGAGGATGCAAAATTCCTGCCACTTCCTGATTTGATACTTTTAGACGGCGGAAAAGGCCATGTAAATTCAGTTAAAAATGTCCTTGAATCCTTGGGGGAGGAAATTCCTTTATTTGGTCTTGTAAAAGATGATAAACATAGAACAAGAGGAATCACAGACGGTGAAAATGAGCTTGAGATTAGTCAGGAAATTATGAATTTTGTAACCTGTATTCAGGATGAGGTTCATAGATTTGCAATAAGCTCCTTCAGGAAGAAGCATGGCGACGAAATGACGAAGTCAGAGCTTGAAAATATTAAGGGAGTAGGCCCTGAAACAAGGAAGAAACTTCTTGAAACCTTTGTTTCAGTTGATAAAATCAAAACAGCAACCTTTGAAGAACTGAAATCAGTTGCAGGGGAAAAAGTTGCAAAAGAAATAATAAATTATTACAGAAATAATGTCCCATCATAATTTTTACTATGATGGGACATCAATATATATAAACAACCGAGATATAAAATATATCAGTCGATTGATTGCTTTATGATATAGTATGAGAAAAGATTAAAAAGGTGATAAAAATGGGGTTTATTGTCGATAAAAACGCAGATAGAGAAATTTTTGAAAATCTTGACAGATTAAAAATCAAATATATAAAATCCACAGAGCTTTCTAATGTTCATAACAGCACATCAACACACCCCGATATGCAGATATTCTTTGTAAATTCCTATAAGGCTATTGTGTCACCTGATTGCTTTAATTATTACAGGGAATTTCTGCCGAAAAATGTCGAACTGATAAAGGGGACTAAAACTCCTGCAGACACATATCCTGAGGATATTCCATATAATGTAGCAGGGCTTGATGGCGTAGCTGTGGCGAATGCAGAATTTACAGATGATGAAATAAGGAAAAATATTGAAATCATAAATGTTAGACAAGGCTACGCTAAGTGCAGTTTATGTATAACAGGGGACAAATCGGTTATAACAGAAGATAAAGGCACAGCAAAAATCTTATATGAAAATGGTTTTAATGTTTGCGAAATAACTTCAGGAGAAGTTGAACTCGAGGGCTACGATAACGGATTTATCGGCGGAGCGTCAGGTTATGACGGAGAGAAAATTTATTTTGCAGGCGATATAACATCTCATAAGGATTATCAAAAAATAAAAGAATTTGTTGATAAGGAAATAGTGTGCCTGAAAAGTGGAAAGCTTAAGGATATAGGAACATTGACGTTTTTCGGAGATTAGGAGGAAAATAGTGGAAATTATCTTTGGACTTGGTAAAGACGGAGAAGACTTTTTGGATGAACTT
>JAGAIJ010000058.1 GCA_017626595.1 Clostridia bacterium
AAAATTACTTCGTTTCCTGCTTCGTCAAGAACCTTAACATCGAGAGCCAAGCTCTGTAATTCCTTAATCAATACCTTGAATGATTCAGGAACGCCTGCCTTAGGAATGTTTTCGCCCTTAACGATTGCTTCGTATGTGCTTACACGGCCTGTTACGTCATCGGACTTAACAGTTAAGATTTCCTGAAGTGTATATGCAGCACCATAAGCTTCAAGTGCCCAAACTTCCATTTCACCGAATCTCTGTCCACCGAACTGTGCCTTACCGCCGAGAGGCTGCTGTGTAACAAGTGAGTAAGGACCTGTTGAACGGGCGTGAATCTTATCGTCAACAAGGTGAGCAAGCTTAAGCATATGCATATAACCTACTGTTACCTTATTATCGAAAGCATCACCTGTACGTCCGTCGTAAAGGATTGTCTTACCGTCTCTGCTTGCGCCTGCAAGTTCAAGGGCTTCCATAATATCATCTTCGGATGCACCGTCAAATACAGGTGTTGCAACCTTCCAGCCAAGCTTACTTGCAGCATAGCCAAGATGAACTTCAAGTACCTGTCCGATATTCATTCGAGAAGGTACGCCCAGAGGGTTAAGAACGATCTGGAGTGGTGTACCATCAGGAAGGAATGGCATATCTTCTTCAGGGAGAATTCTTGAAATAACACCCTTGTTACCGTGTCTGCCCGCCATCTTATCACCAACAGAAATCTTTCTCTTCTGGGCAATATAACAACGAACAATCTCGTTAACACCTGGTGGTAAATCGTCTCCGTTTTCTCTTGTGAATACCTTAACATCAACGATAATACCGTATTCACCATGAGGAACCTTAAGGGAAGTATCTCTTACTTCTCTTGCCTTTTCACCAAAGATTGCTCTTAAAAGTCTTTCTTCAGCGTTAAGGTCAGTTTCACCCTTAGGTGTAACCTTACCAACAAGGATATCTCCTGCTTCAACTTCAGCACCGATACGGATAATACCTCTTTCATCAAGGTCCTTAAGGGCATCTTCGCCTACGTTAGGAATATCTCTTGTGATTTCTTCAGGTCCCAGCTTTGTATCTCTGGACTCGATTTCATATTCTTCAATATGGATAGAAGTAAATACATCTTCCTTAACAAGTCTTTCATTGATAAGCATAGCATCTTCGTAGTTATAACCTTCCCAGGTCATAAATCCGATAAGAATGTTCTTACCAAGACCGATTTCACCATTCTTTGTTGAAGGACCGTCGGCAATAATATCTCCTGCTTCAACTCTTTCGCCTTCTTTTACGATTGGGCGCTGGTTGATGCACATACCCTGGTTGGAACGCTTAAACTTAATAAGCTTATAGCTGTCCACAGAGCCTTCGTCTGTCTTAATTTCAATTGTTGTAGCAGATACCTTAGAAACTACGCCTGCGTGGTCAGCGAGAATACATACTCCTGAATCCTTAGCAGTCTTATATTCCATACCTGTACCGATAATCGGAGCCTCTGTAATCATAAGAGGAACAGCCTGACGCTGCATGTTAGAGCCCATGAGTGCACGGTTAGCGTCATCGTTTTCAAGGAACGGAATCATTGCTGTCGCAATAGATGTAACCTGTCTTGGGGATACGTCCATATAGTCAACTGCACATTTTCCAGGTTCAGCGTTTCTTTCAAGGAATTCATCCTTATATCTTGTAACAACTCTCTTGGCAATGAACTTACCGTTTTCATCAAGTGGTTCATTAGCCTGTGCTACGTAGAATCCTTCTTCTGTATCAGCTGTCATATATTCAACTTCATCTGTTACAATACCATTTTCCTTATCAACCTTACGGTATGGTGTTTCGATAAAGCCATATTCATTAACTCTTGCAAAACCACTTAAGGAGTTGATAAGACCGATGTTCGGACCTTCAGGTGTTTCTATAGGACACATACGTCCGTAATGTGAATGGTGAACGTCTCGAACTTCGAAGCCTGCTCTTTCTCTTGAAAGACCGCCAGGACCAAGGGCAGATAATCTTCTCTTATGTGTAAGCTCACCAAGAGGGTTAATCTGGTCCATAAACTGTGAAAGCTGTGATGAACCAAAGAATTCCTTGATTGCTGATGTAACAGGTCTTATATTGATAAGTGACTGTGGTGTGATTGTTTCAGTATCCTGAATTGTCATTCTTTCACGAACAACTCTTTCCATTCTCGCAAGACCGATTCTGAACTGGTTCTGGAGGAGTTCTCCAACAGAACGGATTCTTCTGTTTCCGAGATGGTCGATATCGTCAACATCGCCTACATCGTGAGCTAAGTTACATACATAAGAAATTGAAGCGATAATATCGTCAATTAAAATATGCTTTGGAACAAGCTCATCGCACTTTTCTTCGATTGCAGCCTTAAATTCATCTGTATTCTTAACTTCGTCTAAATCTTTGCCTTCAAACTGTTCGTCAAGAATATTCTTAAGCACGCTCCAGCGTACCTTTTCTCTGATTCCGAATGGCTTTAAGTCGTAATCTACGTTTGCCTTAAGGTCAAACATATTGTTACCGATTACCTTTGTGATGCTACCGTCTGAGCACTTGATATTAACAGCGTTAATATGTGCATTTTCAATAGCAACAGCCATTTCCTTTGTAATCTTTTCACCTGCTGAAACAATAATTTCACCGTTTTCGTCAACTAATGTATCAGCTGAAACCTGATTAACAATTCTTTCGAATGTGCCAAGCTTCTTATTGAACTTGAAACGTCCAACTCTTGCAAGGTCATAACGCTTAGGGTCAAAGAAAAGATTTGTAAGAAGTGTTCTTGCACTTTCTACTGTAGGAGGTTCGCCCGGACGGAGCTTTCTGTAAACCTCTAAAAGACCTTCTTCCATTGTCTTTGTAATATCCTTTTCAAAGGTTGGTGTAAGTCTTTCGTCGTCTCCGAACAAATCTCTGATTTCCTGGTCAGTTCCAAAGCCTAAAGCTCTAACTAAAACTGTTACAGGAATCTTTCTCATTCTGTCAATTCTAACAGAGAATACATCATTACTGTCTGTTTCATATTCGAGCCATGCGCCTCTGTTTGGAATAATCTGTGATGTAAAGAGTTCCTTACCGAACTTGTCGTGGTCTTTCGCATAGTATGCGGAAGGTGATCTTACAAGCTGGGATACAATAACTCTTTCTGCACCGTTGATAATAAATGTACCTGACGGTGTCATAATAGGGAAGTCTCCCATAAATATTTCCTGTTCTTTAACTTCGCCTGTTTCAGTATTCTTAAGTCTTACTTTTACACGAAGCGGAGCTGCATAAGTTGCATCTCTCTCCTTACATTCAGCAATATCGTACTTAGGTGTCATATCAATTCTGTAATCAACAAATTCAAGAATAAGATTTCCTGAATAATCACCTATTGGCGATACGTCGTGAAAAACTTCCTTAAGTCCTTCTTCAACAAACCAGTCATAAGAATTTTTCTGAATCTCGATAAGATTAGGCATTTCAATGACTTCACGGATTTTTCCGTAACTCATTCTTGTATTCCTACCAAGCTTCACCTCATGTGGTAATGCCATCAGTCACTTCACCTCTCTATAAATTTGCGTATTCACGCAGTTGTTTTTAAAAATCAATACAAAATAACACTTCCTGCCTCAAAAATTCCGCATTTTCGTATAGAATTGTTACAAAAATTACATCTTTTTTCGGCACAGAACCTTTTCTCCGAAACCGAATATAGAATTATTATCCGATTTTTTACAAAAAAGCCTGCATTTTTGTGAGGTTTTGACAAAAAATTACACGAAAGTTTGTGCAACAATTTGAAAAAACTCCATAAAAGCCCTATTTTGCATTATGATAGAAATAAAGTATAACACAAGTTGTTTTTTATGTCAACCTTTTTTCAATAAAAAAGTCTTAACCTCTCGGTTAAGACTCTTTATTTATTACTTTTATCATTCTGTTTATCATCACAAGCATAAGCACTGCGAAAATACATAGGTAAAGGGGATAGAGATGGATTGAAATATTATCGGCTATAAAACCGAAAACCGGTGGTACAAGGCAACTTCCCACATAGGCACTTGCCATCTGTATTCCCACCAAAGCCTGGGAATTCCTCTCACCAAAATTATCTGGTGTAGCGTGAAGCAGGCAAGGAAAAACGGGGGCTGCGCCAAGACCGATTGTCACAAGGCCTAAAAGAGCAAGAACATTTGTCTTATCAGGAACAGCTATAAAAACAAGTCCCAAAAGCATTGTCCATATTCCCATTTTTATCATCTTATTATCGCCGAAACGGTCTGCTATAAACCCCGTCAAAAATCTTCCCCCTGTCTCACCAAGGTAGAAAAGAGCTCCGAAACGGGCTGCTGTTTCAGGGTCAACACCTCTTGCCTCAACCATATAGGTTGTTGCCCAGAGACCTGCTGTTATTTCAAAGGCACAAAAGCCGAAGTTTGTAAAAAGGCTTTCCTTAACTCCCTTAATTTTAATCACCTTTTTAAGAGGGATTATTTCTCCCTTTTCCTCCTCCGCCTTTTCAGTTTTCTTCCACAGAGGAAGAGACAGAAACAGGAATGCTGTGAAAATTATCTGGATTACGGATACAATTCTGTAGCCTGTTGCCCAGCCCAGCTGATTTGTAAGGCTATAACTCATTATGTATGGACTTATGGAAACACCCACTCCCCAGAAGCCGTGAAGCCAGCTCATCTGTCTTGAGGAATAGTGGATTGCAACATAATTGTTAAGAGCCGCATCAACTGCACCTGCCCCAAGACCGTAGGGAATTGCAAAAAGGCAAATCAACAAAAATGATTTTGAAACAGAAAAGCCGAAAAGTCCCATAGCTGTCATTGCAACGCTTATTGCTGTAACAAGCCCTGCATTCAGTTTTTTTGTAAGGTAATCGGAGGCAAGGCTCGAAACTATTGTTCCCACAGTAATTACCATTGTGATTATTCCTGCATAGGACAAGGGAACATTCAAATCATTGTGCATTATAGGCCAGGCTGAACCTAAGAGTGAATCGGGAAGTCCAAGGCTTATGAATGCCACATATATTATCGCCAAAAGTAAAGAATACATAAATGCACACCTTTTTCTCAATGTTTTTTAAGATTATAGCATCACACCCCACATATTGCAATACGTTTTCCAAAAAAATCTCTTCCTCTATATATAAAAAACTATTGATTTTAATTCAGTTCTGTTATATAATAAATTGAACTATTGTATTTTTTCAGAAAGGCTGGTTAGATTTATGCTTAACACAGAAAAAACTATGGACAAAATCGTTGCTCTTTGTAAGGGCAGAGGTTTTATTTATCCTGGCTCCGAAATTTACGGTGGCCTTGCAAACACATGGGATTACGGCCCTTTGGGTGTTGAACTTAAAAATAATGTTAAAAAGGCTTGGTGGCAGAAGTTTATTCAGGAAAATCCTTACAACGTAGGTCTTGACTCTGCTATCCTTATGAACCCACAGACTTGGGTGGCTTCAGGCCATCTTTCAGGTTTTTCCGACCCTCTTATGGACTGTCGTGAATGTCACGAAAGATTCAGAGCCGACAAGCTCATCGAAGACTGGTGCGCTGAAAACAGCTTTGAACTTCCAAAGCCAATTGACGCATTCTCACAGGACGAAATGAAGGCATTTGTTGAGGAACACAACATTCCTTGTCCTACCTGCGGAAAGCACAACTTTACTGATATCAGACAGTTTAACCTTATGTTCAAAACCTTCCAGGGCGTTACAGAGGACGCTAAAAACACAGTTTACCTCCGTCCTGAAACTGCACAGGGTATTTTCGTAAACTTCCCTAACGTTGCAAGAACATCAAGAAAGAAGATGCCATTCGGTATCGGTCAGATCGGTAAGTCATTCAGAAACGAAATTACACCCGGTAACTTCATTTTCCGTGTTCGTGAATTCGAACAGATGGAACTTGAATTCTTCTGTAAGCCTG
>JAGAIJ010000059.1 GCA_017626595.1 Clostridia bacterium
CGTCCTGAGACGTCCTGAGACGTCCTGAGACGTCCTGAGACGTCCTGAGACGTCCTGAGACGTCCTGAGACGTCCTGAGACGTCCTGAGACGTCCTGAGACGTCCTGAGACGTCCTGAGACAGTGACCTATACTGACAAAACGCCCAACAAAACGACAAAAAACTGACGTGTTTTTGTATAGAGTGACAAAATATATGAAATTCATAAAAAAATTGTCAAAACCTATTGTAAAAAGTTGTTTTTTGCTGTACAATGAGCGTGTCAGTTGAAAAACAGACAGCAAGAGAGACGAACAGCAACAACGCTTTACAGCGTTGTAAAGTCTCCCGAAAAAGTCAGAATTTGCGACAGCTTCAGAGAACCACTGACAGCCGAACAGAAAAGTAAAAAGTAGCGTACAGCAAGCCTGACAGCCTGACAGCCTGACAGCAACGTTGTAAAGTGCAGAAATTGAAAACCTGATTTTTTCGTAGTACCTTGACAATTTAACATTGTTAAAATGCGTTGTTTAAGTGTGAACCACTCAACGACAGAGACAGCAACACCACTGCTACAGCTAATCGTTTTTATGCGTTCCTTGAATCGTAAAAATAGACCTGTAGAAAAGCGTGAAAAATGCAAGTCTGAAACGACTTGAAAAAAGATGTCAACTTTTTTCCGTCCTGTCCGTTTAATATCGCTGTGATAAGAAAAGTAACACAACAACAACAACAGCCTGAACTTGGTAAATTCAGGTGAGACTCTTTCACTCACTCTCTGAGTGGTACGGTGCTTTAAGTTCTCAATCCTAAAAATCATTATTTGTTAGAAAACGAAAGGATTTGGATATTATGAGAAGAAAATGTGCAGTATGTGGCGACACCAATCAGACTAATGTAAGACTTAAATGGCAAAGACATTCGGACAGCAAAGTATTTCACGTTTGTTGTGCTTGTGCTGAAGCAAATAGGGTGAACGCTGACAGCGTTCAGGAAAAAGTCACAAAGACTTACACCACTGTGGATTCTGAATATGTAGCTTCTACAGATACAGGTACTCTTAGACAGAGACCTGCTTTATCAACAGGAGCACGTGGTAGAATAGCAAGAATAAGAAAATAATCAGATAAACTCACAGGATTGAGAGCTTAAACAACCGTATCACTAAAGTGATAAAGGTTTCCTTTATCACTCCCTTTAAGTGCATTAGGTACTACTTAGTGTATTTAAAGGGTGTGATAAAAAACCCAAATATTATTACAAGCCGAAAGGCAGAAAGAGAGTGTGTATTATGGCTAACACAACAACAATCAACGGAAAGACAACAAAAAAGGGACTTGCAGATTTCATCAAGAAGTCAGTTGCAACGGTCAAAGAAGAGGGACTTAAATCTCGTATCAACTACGCTCTGAAGCGTATGGAAAAAGACGCTGATTCAGTCTCAAAGAAAGACCTGTTTGACTTGGCAAAAGAAATTCAGAACCTTTTGACTCCGGCTCCTGAAGTTGCAGTTGAGAACAGTTCAAAACCGAAACTCGGCAAGAAAAAGTCAGAACCTAAAGATGAGGTTGCTTCTGAAGAGAAAACACCTAAAACATCAACAAAAAAGGTTGCTAAGAAACAGAAACCTGCTGTTGAAACAGAAGAGGGACTTACTGATAAAGATATCCCCCTTGCTAAGGTGTTCCCTAAAGAAATTGACCACGAATCACTCGGTAAACTTGTTGCTTGCCCTGATAAGTACAGCACAATCGAGGAAATCAGAAAAGCACTCGATGAAGGAAAAACACTGTACTTCGCAGGCTATTGGACTAAACGTCACATCAAAGAGTTCACTTACGGGCAGGCATTTAATGTTCCTGTACCTAAGGGTGGCTTCCCCTATGACCTTGACATTATTCAGACAATATATGTATGCGAGGGCATTAACAGAATTTATGCACTCAGCACTTACACTGAAGCAATGTACAGGTTTGAGGAAGAAGAACTTGAACGTGTTGACTGTAAAGCTAATGACGGTAGTGTGTTCACTATGCGTTATTCTTCAGGTATGGAGTACGAAATCTATGAAGCCGTTGAGGACTAACAGTCCTGAGACGTCCTGCGACGTCCTGAGACGTCCTGAGACGTCCTGAGACGTCCTGAGACGTCCTGAGACGTCCTGAGACGTCCTGAGACGTCCTGAGACGTCCTGAGACGTCCTGAGA
>JAGAIJ010000060.1 GCA_017626595.1 Clostridia bacterium
CATCTGCAAGCGGCGAAACAATTGAACAGGCTTGCGCAGTTCACGGAACAGATGCAGATGAACTTGTAAGAAAGATTAACGAATTTCTTGAAAACAAAGAAAAATAAAAAAAATAAAAATAGCTATTGACAAAACAACCGTGTTTATGTATAATAGGTAAAGTGTTTTGTTGGATGTGGGCGCATAGCTCAGCTGGGAGAGCATCTGCCTTACAAGCAGAGGGTCATAGGTTCGAGCCCTATTGTGCCCACCACATTTTTTATACGGAGAATTAAGATGGAGATTAGTTTATTACCTATAGTAAATGCCGAAGGCAGGGAACTTGCGGTGAGCGAAAACCTCGATTTTTCGGCGAAAAATGAAGTGGGAGTAAGTTTCCCTGAACCTCTTTCCTTTACAGGAAAGTTTGTTAACACAGGAAACGGAATTGAGCTTACCGGAAGCGGTGAGGTTGATGCTGAGTTCACCTGTGACAGATGCGGAGAGGTTTTTGAAGACAAAATTACTTTTGAACTTGAGGAATGGTTTATCAAGGCGTCCGAGGAAACAAACGGCGACCCTGATACAATAGTTCTTGAGGGTGATATGGTTGATTTAGGAGAGATTGTTTACAGAAATCTTTTTATGAATCTTCCTATGAAAGTTCTTTGCAAGGAAGACTGCAAAGGCCTTTGTGCAAAGTGCGGAGCGAACTTGAATCACGGAGAATGTAGCTGTGATAAGAGAGAAGTGAATCCCGCTTTTGCAGATTTAGATAAACTTTTGTAGATTATGCAGAGTAAAATCTGTTGAATATTATTTGAGAGAGGTGTAAAAAAGATGGCAGTTCCAAAGAGAAAGACTTCTAAAGCAAGAAGAGATAAAAGAAGAGCAAACTGGAAATTGTTCATTCCTGGCATGGTTGCTTGTCCTAAGTGCGGAGAATTAAAGATGCCTCACAGAGTATGTAAGGCTTGCGGTACTTATAAAGGCGAAGAAGTAATTAAGGTTGAAGCTTAATTGTTTATTAACTTGCTCGAAACGGATAACCCTTGGGTTGTCCGTTTTTTTGTTTAGCAATTTTTTGTTGTGTTTTATCGAAATTTGTGATATAATGAGTTAAAATAAGCGGTAAGGAAGTTTGGAAAATGAAGTCTGAGGAATTTTATAAAAGATTTATGTTTATTCCGATTATACTTATAATTATAATTCTTTGCATTATCGGGAATAAAATTATAAATAAGTATGATATAAATGACAATGTTGTTGCTGTGGACGAAAAAAGAGAGCTTCCTGAAACACCTGTTGAAATACCAGAGGGATTTAAGATTATAAATATAAACACAGCTGACGAATATACTCTTGAAACCCTGCCTGAAATCGGAGAAACACTGGCTAAAAAGATTGTGGAAAAGCGTACAGAAATGAACGGTTTTCGTGATATTTATGATTTGACCAATGTTGACGGAATAAGCCGCGCAGTTGTTACATATATTTCAAATCTTATAACAGTTGACGAAACTGAAACCCGGGAAGAACCTGAAAATTCAAACCTCATAAACATAAATACAGCGTCTCTAAATGAGCTTATGACTATTGATGGACTTGATAAAGGCAAGGCTAAGCTGATTATAGAAGACAGAGAGAAAAACGGGCCGTATAAGTCAACCCGAGATATAGTAAGAGTAAACGGAATAGGCAATAAAACCTATCTGAAGATAAAGGATAAAATCACTTATTAAGGAGATTGTTATGTCAATTTTTAATCTGAACGGTAATCCAAATGTAAGAGGAATACAGAAAAATGACCCTGAAAAGAGAGCGTTTTTCGAGTTTACAGATATTTATGGCTTGAGATTTTTTAAGATTATGGGATTATCTTTGCTTTATTTCTTCACAAGCATCCCGTTTTATATCTTAACAACCCTTGTTGTAGTATTCATATTCCAGCTTTTCGCAACTGCAGCCCCTGAAACTATAATGTTCCTGCTGGGGATTGAAACCCTTACAGATAGCGTGTACCTCACAGCCTCCACTGTTTTCAGCGGAATTATTTCGGTTTTCATCTGTGTTTTCTTTGGTGCAGGCCCTACAACTGCAGGCTTTCACTTTGTTTTAAGAAACTATGTAAGACATGACCACGCCTGGATTTTTTCAGACTTTTTCGGAAAAACCTTTAAGAATTTCGGACAGGCGCTTTTAGTCTGGCTGTTTTCCATGATTGGACTTGTTCTGCTTTCAGTTGCCTGGATTTTTTATTCATCAATGGGCGGAGTTTTTTCATACCTTGTGTATGTAGTTTACTTTTTCCTCCTTGTCTTTATAATGGTGCACATATATATTTATCAGCTTATGGTTACATTCAAGCTTGGAATTAAAGACCTTTATAAAAATGCACTTTTAATGGCATTCGGTGGATTTTCACAGAACTTTTTAACACTTCTAATTGTTTTAATTGTTGTAGGCGGAGCATTTTTACTGTTTATGAATATAGAAAGACTTTTATTGTTCTATTTCTTGCTTGCACTTCTCCTGCTTGGCTTTGCAGGGCTTCTGTATAACTTCACAGCCCACTTGTCAATCAGGAAAATTCTGCCAAAGGAAGAGGATTATTCCGAAGAAATTTAAGGTGGTGTAGCTATGAGAGAAGAGATTTATATGATTCCTGTCAACGACGGAGTTGATAAGGGAACAGAATGTCCTTTCTGTGCAATGTATGATAAGCTTGAGGGCGATATTATAAAACAGATTATGGGCTCAGCCTATATGGACGAGGATGTAAGACTGAAAAGCGATGAGCTTGGATTTTGTAAAACTCATATAAGACGCCTTTATAATATGCGAAACAGCTTAGGAGTTGCCCTTATGATGCACACTCATCTTAAAAAGGTGCTTAAGGATATTGAAAATATGGGAGCTCCAGCTAAAAAAAGCCTTTTGGGTAAAAAAGAAAAGGATATTTTTGAGGAATACAGGGAAAAGAAAAACAGCTCCTGCTATATCTGCGATAAAATTGAATTAAGCCTTAAAAGATACGAGGAAACCTTTATAGCTCTGTGGAAAAAGGACGAAAAATTCAGGGAAAAGGTTTTAACCTCAAAAGGTTTTTGTGTTGAACATTATTTAAGAATTATGACAGTTGCCCGCAAAAAACTTTCGGAAAAAGATTTTGAGAGATTTTTTGAAGAAATGACGAAGCTTTTCAGGGAAAATATGGCGAGAGTTGACGGGGATATTGACTGGTTTGAAAAGAAATTTGACTATCGTTACAGCGCTGAAAGCTGGAAGAATTCGAAAGACGCCCTGCCGAGAACAATCCTTAAGGCAATGGGCTATAATGTAGAGGAGGATAACTTAAATGGAGACTGAAAAGGTAATTAAAGAAAGAAGAAGTACAAGAGGATTTACAGCTGAAAAAATTTCTGATGATGCAATAAACAAAATTGTTGAAAGCGCATTTTATGCCCCTCTGGCAGTAAACACAGTTTCATGGCATCTGACAGTCCTTAAAAATGAAGATGTAATTGACAGACTTGCCGATGAAATCAAGGAATTTTTAAGCATTGACCCTGCGGAACACGTGAAAAAACGTCTTGCTATGGAAGGTTTTTCGCCATTTTATCACGCTAAAACAGTTATCGTTATGACTGTTGATGAAGAAAATAAATACTCCCATGAAAACGCAGGCGCCTCAATTCAGAATATGCTTTTAACAGCCAAAGATATGGGGATTGACAGTATCTGGGTAGGTATGGGAAATGCTTATCTTAAGACTGAAAAGGGAAAGAAATTTTTAAAGGATATCGGTGCTCCTGAGGAGTACGAAATAATTGCCTGCCTGGGATTTGGATACAGAAATTATGATGTTCCGATGCCTGATAAACACCTTGGCGAGTACGACAAAATTGTAAACGTTATTGAATAGTTAAAACCCCTGAAAAGGGGTTTTATTTTTTTGTAAAAAACCTTGCCAAGAATATAAAAAAAGTGTATAATATAAATTAAAATGGGGGTGTGTATGTGAGGAAGGTTACACCTGAAGATTTAATTGAAAAAAATAACGCAATAAACAGCGTTTTACATATAAATTCTAAGCGCAAAGAAAAGCCAAAGGCTTTCGTTGAAACCTACGGCTGTGCCCAGAACGAAAACGATTCCGAAATGATAAAGGGAATGCTTGAAAAGATGGGCTACGAGTTTTGCAACTCCTACAAGGACGCAGACTTCGTGTTGTATAACACCTGTGCAGTAAGAGAGAATGCAGAGCTCCGTGTTTTCGGAAATCTTGGGGCATTAAAGGGCGAAAAAAGAGAAAGACCTGACCTTATGATAGCAGTCTGTGGCTGTATGATGCAACAGGCTCATATAAGGGATGAAATTAAGAAAAAATATAAGCATGTTGATATTGTTTTCGGAACTCACGCTCTCTATAAATTCCCACAGCTTTTAGAAAAAGCTTTAGAGGGAGAAAAGGTGGTTGACGCACCTGATGAGGAAACTGCAATCTGTGAGGATATGACTTATGTAAGAGAGGGTTTTCCTGTGGCGAAAATCCCGATTATGTATGGCTGTAATAATTTCTGCACCTACTGTATTGTCCCTTATGTCAGAGGCAGGGAAAGAAGCAGAAACCACGAAAATATTTTAGAGGAAGTAAGACAGGTGGCAAGTGAGGGGTATAAGGAAATAATGCTCCTTGGCACAAATGTAAATTCTTACGGCGGAGATAACGGGGAGATGACTTTTCCGAAGCTTTTAAAAGAGGTTGCAAAGGTAGAGGGTATTGAAAGAATACGCTTTATGACCTCTCATCCAAAGGATTTGTCAGATGAACTTATAGATGTGATTGCAACGGAGAAAAAGGTTTGCAACCAGCTCCACTTACCTGTGCAGTCAGGCTCCGACAGGATTTTAAAGCTTATGAACAGGAAATATACTGCCGAAAAATATATGGAAATTGTAGAGAAACTCAGGAATAAAATTCCTGATATTTCTCTTACAACAGACATAATCGCAGGCTTCCCCGGGGAAACAAATGAGGACTTTGAGGAAACCTTAAAGCTTCTTGAAAAAGTCAGGTACGACACAATTTTCTCATTTATTTATTCAAAGAGAAAGGGCACTCCCGCAGCTGAAATGGAGGATTGCCTGACAGAAGAAGAAAAGCATAAGAATTTTGATAAAATGATTGAGCTCCAGAATAAAATTTCCAGGGAAATAAACGAGTCCTATGTTGGAAAAACAGTGGAAGTTTTGGTGGAGGGAGAGTCAAAAACAAATCCTGACATATTAAGCGGAAGATGTGAACAGAATAAGATTGTAAACTTCAGGGGAGAAAAATCCCTTGTAGGAAAAATAATAAAAGTTAAGATTACAGAGGCTAAAACATGGTCTTTGTTTGGAGAAAGGACAGAATAAAATGGAAAACACTTTTGAAAAACTTATAATAAATAAAGCAGAGGAGCTTGGACAGCTTATTGCCGACAGTCCTGAAAGACAGAACGCAATGAACGCAAACGATAAGCTTTTTAATGACAAAGAGGCAAGTGCCCTCCTTGACAATTATAATAATAATCGCAGAGAGGCTATGGACGAGCTTTCTGACCATGAGCCTACAAAGGAAGAACTTGAAGAATTCAGAAGATATATGAGTGAGGAATTCGGAAAACTTGCTAAAAATCCTGTAATTGCAGAGTATATGGAAGCAAATAAAAAGTATGATTCCCTTGTGGAGAGAGTTAATGCAATTCTTACTTTTTATGTAACAGGACAGGAAGCTGAAGGCTCCTGCAGTGGTAGCTGTGCAACCTGCGGAGGATGCAGATAATAAAAAGGGGTTGAGTGTATGGCTGGATTTACACCCATGATGCAACAATATTTTCAGATAAAGGAACAGTACAAGGACTCTATTCTTATGTATAGAGTAGGGGATTTTTACGAGATGTTTTTTGAAGATGCTGTAAAGGCGTCAAAGGCTCTCGAACTTGTACTGACAGGAAAGGACTGCGGACAGGAGGAAAGAGCTCCTATGTGCGGAGTTCCTTTTCACGCTGCCGATACATATATTTCAAGACTTGTAGAGCAGGGCTTTTCTGTTGCAATCTGTGAGCAGGTTGAAGACCCTAAACAGGCTACAACGCTGGTTAAAAGAGATGTAATAAGGGTTGTAACTCCTGGCACAATTATGGATTCTTCTGCCCTTGACGATAAGAAGAATAACTATCTTTGTGCTCTTTTAATTGACGAAAAGGGCTTTGGTATTGCCTTTGCAGATATCACAACAGGTGAAATTATTTCTTCTGAAAATAGTTCCCTTGAAGAAATTTTAATCCTAAACGAAATGGCAAAGTACCAGCCGTCAGAGGTCATAGTAAACCTTATGGCTTACGAAAAAAGTGAGCTTATTGAAAAGATAAACGAACGCTTTGGAGTAACAGTCAGAAATTACTATAACTGGGCATTCGATATAGATGAGGCGGGAAAGAAAATTGCTGAAACCTTAGGCGAGGACAGCGGACTTGCTGAAAAGAAAAGATGCACAGGCGCAATCGGTGCACTCCTTCATTACCTTGAAGAAACCCAGAAAGCTGAGCCGAAGAATTTAAGGGATATTGAGGTGTCCGCAGAGGACGAATATATGAACCTTGATATGTATAGCCTCCGAAACCTTGAACTTGTTGAAACAATGAGGGATAAAAAGGCAAAGGGAAGCCTTTTAAATATCATAAATAAGACTAAAACCTCAATGGGTAGCCGTATGATGAGAAGATGGCTTATCCAGCCTCTTAAAAACTGCGTAAAGATAAGACAGCGCCACGACGCGGTTGAAGAGCTTAAGAATAAGCCTATACAGAGAGAAGAAATCATAGAACTCCTTAAAGGGATTCAGGATATAGAGAGAATTATCGGCAGGATTACATATAAAACTGCAAACTGTAAGGATTTGATTGCAATAAGAAATTCCTGTAGCTACATTCCTGAAATCAAGAATATTCTTACAGGTCTTAAAGCTGGGGTTATTGAGGACCTTGCAGAAAATTTGGATACCCTTTCTGATATAAGTGAGCTTATTGATATATCCATAAACGAGGAAGCTCCTATTTCTTTAAGAGAGGGCAACCTTATAAAAACAGGCTACAATAAGGATATTGACTATTACCGTGAGGTTATCCGTGACGGAAAACAGTGGATAAAGGATTGTATCGACAGGGAACGAGAAAAGACAGGCCTTAAAATCAAAGAGGGTTATAACAGGGTTTTCGGTTATTATCTTGAAATTACCAAGGCGCAGAAAGCTGAAGTGCCTGAATATTTTATAAGACGACAGACCTTAGCTAACGCGGAAAGATATATTACCGAGGAAATAAAGTCCATTGAAGAAAAAATTGTTGAGGCAGAGAGTAAGATTGTTGCAATGGAATACGAAATGTTCTGTCAGATAAGGGACAGAATTTCCGAAAATGTTGCAAGAATTCAGGAAACAGCCTCGATTATAGCACAGGTGGATGTGCTTTGCTCTTTGGCTTATGTTGCCGAGAAGAACGGTTACACAAAGCCATATATGAATATGGGCGATAAGATTATAATAAAGGACGGCAGACACCCTGTTGTTGAAAAGATAAATACAAAGAATATATTTATCGCAAATGACACAAATCTTGACTGCGGAAACGACCAGATTTCAATTATAACAGGTCCTAATATGGCAGGTAAATCCACATATATGCGTCAGGTTGCACAGATTGTGATTTTAGCACAGATGGGCTCTTTTGTCCCTGCAAGCCACGCTGAGCTTGGAATTATCGACAGCGTTTTCACAAGAGTGGGCGCCTCTGACGATTTGTCAGCAGGCCAGAGTACATTTATGGTTGAAATGAATGAGGTTGCATATATTTTAGACAATGCAACCAAAAACAGCCTTATCATACTTGATGAAATCGGCAGAGGTACAAGTACCTATGACGGTTTAAGTATCGCCTGGGCAGTTGTAGAGTTTATTGCGAACCATAAAAAGTGCGGAGCAAAGACACTTTTTGCAACACACTACCATGAACTTACAGAGCTTGAAGAAAAAATTGAGAATGTTAAGAATTACTGTATAGCAGTAAAGAAAAACGGCGACGATATAATCTTCCTCCGAAAGATTATAAGAGGGGGAGCAGACGGAAGCTACGGTATTGAGGTTGCAGGTCTGGCAGGCGTGAAAAAAGACGTCTTAAAGCGTGCAAAGGAAATTCTTTTAATGCTTGAAGAAAGAGACGGCAGGGAAATTACAGTTTCCAAAAAGAAAGAAAAGAGAGAAACAGGACAGCTTGGTTTTATGGGCATGGAAGAGAATGAAATCATAAGTGAGATTGAGAATATGGATTTAGACTCAATGTCTCCTATGGATGCCCTGACAAAGCTGTATGCTATTAAAGCGAAGATAAAAAATATGTAAGGAGGGAAAGGCAATGGCGGAAATTAAGGTTTTACCTGGAATAATTGCAGACAAAATCGCTGCAGGAGAAGTTGCAGAGCGACCAAGTGCAGTTGTAAAAGAGCTTGTGGAAAATTCCATTGACGCAGGGGCAACAAAAATCTCTGTGGAAATCCTTAGCGGCGGAATTAAATATATATCTGTTGAAGATAACGGCAAGGGAATTAAAAAAGACGAAATTGAAACAGCTTTTCTTCGCCATGCCACATCAAAACTCCGTGAAATAGAGGATTTGGAAAAAATCCGTACAATGGGCTTTAGGGGTGAAGCTCTGGCAAGTATAAGTGCAGTTGCAAGTGTTGAGGTAATCTCTAAAACTGCAGACGCCCCATCAGGCACATATATGAAAGTTGAGAGGGGAATTGCACAGCCAAAAGAGGATATTGCCTGCAATAACGGTACAATAATGGTTGTGGAAAATCTTTTTGAAAATGTTCCTGCAAGAATGAAGTTTCTTAAAAAGGACTCAACAGAGGCAGGCTACATAAGTGATGTTGTGTCAAGAATAGCAATGGCACACCCTGAAATAATGATAAAAATGACAGTTGACGGAAAGGAGCTTTTTTCCACCAACGGCGACGGAGATATTAAGAACGTAGTTTTAAATGTTTACGGAATTGATTATGCAAAGGCGCTTATTGAGGTTGACTATAAAGAGGGCCCAGTGCATATCACAGGTGTAATCGGTAAGCCTGAAATTGCAAGAGGCAACAGAGCCAGACAGACAATTTTCGTAAACAAAAGATATATAAAGAACTACGGTGTTGCAAAGGTAGCCGAAGAAGCATACAGAAATGCAGTTATGGTGGGGAAATTCCCGTTCTTTGTGCTGAATATTGACTTGCCGTCAGAACTTGTTGATGTAAACGTTCACCCTGCAAAAACAGAGGTGAAGTTTGCCAACGAAAAGGAGCTTATGGAGGCTGTTTACCACTCAGTCAAAAATGCACTCTTTAAGGATACAACTCCTGAAAAGGTGCAGGAAAAGAAGGTTGAAGAGGTAAAATCTGAGCCTGAAAATAACACAGTCCAGTTCCGTATGAACTTTAAGAGTAATTTTAAGAGAGAAGAAGCTCCGAGAAAAGAGATTGAAAATCTTCTTAGTTACACAGTAAGAGAGGAAACAGCTGAAGAAAAGTCGGAAAAGGATTTCGAGGAGATTTTAGAAATTGTTGAAGAAAAAGAGCCTGAAATTCCTGTAAAGCTTGTGGGACAGCTCTTTGATACATATATCCTCTACGAACAGGGAGAAAAATTTTTCCTCCTTGACCAGCACGCAGGCCACGAAAGACTGCGTTTTGAAAAACTGAAAGAGGATTATTTGAATAAAAGGAGATTCGGACAGGTCTTAATGATTCCTGTTGTAATGAATGTAACACTCTCCGAAATGGAAATTATAAAGGAATACGGTGAATACTTTGACCGTATGGGCTTTGAAATTGAGGAGTTTGGAAATGACGGAATTGTTATAAGACAGACCCCGATTATTACAGACGATAATGAAATAAAATCCCTCGTTTCTGAGATTGTAACAGCCTTCGACGAAAAGAAAAAGATGGCTTTTGCAGACAGAGAAGAGGCTGCCCTCGATATGATTTCCTGTAAGTATGCCATAAAGGCTAATCAAAAGCTTACAAGCTACGAAATGGAAGATTTGATTTTAAGGGTGAATGAAGTTAAAGATAAAGGAATAACAACCTGCCCACACGGCAGACCGATTCAGGTTGAATACACAAAAACAGAAATTGAGAAAATGTTTAAGAGAATAGTATAAGGATAGAGGCTATGACTAAGAAAGTTGTTGCAATCGTAGGACCAACGGCGTCAGGAAAAACAAGTTTGTCAATTGAAATTGCAAAAAAATTCGGTGGAGAGATTGTTTCCTTTGACTCAATGCAGGTCTATAAATATATGAATATTGGAACAGCAAAGCCCACAGAGGAAGAAAGAGAGGGCATCCCTCATTATATGATTGATGAGGTTGACCCGACTGAGCCTTTAAATGTTGTGGATTTTACATCTAAAGCAAAGGCGTATATCGAGGATATTTTAGACAAAGGAAAGCTCCCTGTTTTAGTGGGAGGCACAGGTCTTTATGTTGACGCAATAGTTAATAACACAGAGTTTTCCGAAAGCAAGAGGGACGATGAATATAGAGAAAGTCTGATGAAACTTGCAGAGGAAAAGGGCAACGCCTATGTCCACGAAATGCTTAAGGAGATTGATTTAGACGCCTATAACTCAATCCACGAAAATAATATAAGACGAGTTATAAGAGCCTTGGAGGTTTATCACACAACAGGCAAAACCTTTACCCAGTCAAACATTGACTCCAAAAGGGACAGAGTTTATGATGTGCTCTTTTTAGGTCTTGATATGGACAGGGAAACCCTTTATGAGAGGATAAACAGACGAGTTGATATAATGTTAGATGAGGGACTTGTAGATGAAGTTAAAAGCATTATGGAAATGAATTTAGGGAAAGAGTCCACAGCCATGCAGGCAATCGGCTATAAGGAGATTATAGAATGGCTTGAGGGCAGAGCGAGCTTTGAGGAAGCGGTGGAAACTCTTAAAATGGAGAGCCGTAGATATGCCAAAAGACAGCTTACATGGTTCAGGCGTAATAAAGAAATAAACTGGCTTGATTATAAAAATGCAGTAGCTTTAGGAATAGAGCTGACTGAAAAATTTTTAGGTGAATAATATGTCAAGAAAAAAGAAAAAAAGAATGACGGGGGGCACCGTTGTTAAAGGTGTAATCTTAATATTTGCGCTGTATCTTCTTGTGAGCTATATAATTTCTCTTGGCTCAAATACCAAGGAATATATAGCCCAGAGCGGACAGATTGAGGAAAGCGTAAGCACACACGGACTTATTTTCAGGAATCAGACTTTGGTTAAGTCTCCATACACAGGCTATATTGAATATAGCATTTCGGATAACCAGAAGGTTCGCGTAGGGGAAAGGATTGCTTATGTTTATGAAAATGAAATCAATCCGGAACTTAATAATGAACTTAAGGAAATAAATGAGAAGATTGCAAAGCTTGAGGCAAGAAAAAGTGAGACGGAAATGTATATAAATGACCCGTCAAAAATTGAACAGTATATTTCCGGGGAAATAGGAAGTATATACAGAGCCTCATACGATAAGGATTTTGAAGATATAAGAGAAATTTCCACAGGGATTGAAAGTCAGGTTTCTGCGAAAAAAATCCTTCTTGGAGATATGAAGGCTGACGATACAGAGCTAAATAATCTTAAAGCTAAAAAGAAAGAGCTTGAAGCAAATACAAGCAATAAAAAATATGGTATTTACGCGCCGATTTCGGGAAGCTTTATGTCAAAGCTTGATGGTGTGGAAGAAAAGCTGACAGTCAAAGCTATGGAGGAGCTTACACCGAAGAGCCTGAATAAACTTGATAAGGAAAAGATAGAGAATAAGTCAGAAAACAAGGCTGAGAAGGATAAAAACTTCTGCAAAATTGTAGATACATATAAGTGGTATTACGCTGCAACCATTCCTGCAAAGGAAGCCGAGGTTTTTTCTACTGGAGAAAGTGTCAAGCTCCGTTTTTCAAATATTTCGGGAACTGCAGTTGATGGAAAAGTCCATAGAATTTCCGAAGAAGAGGGCGGAAAGGTTGTTATAGTAATCTCATCGGATAAGTATGTAGAGTCAGTTTATTCAATGTCAGAGGCGGATGCAGATATAATAAGAAGAACCTATTCGGGAATAAGGATTCCGTCAAAGGCAATCCGTATTAAAGACGGAGTAAAGGGAGTGTATGTTGTAAGGAACAGCACTGTAAAATTCGTTGAGGTTGATGTGCTTTATGCTGACGGCGGATGGACAATTGTAAGAGAAAATAAGGGTATAAAGATTTATGATAATGTTATAGTAAGCGGACGAAATCTGTTTGACGGAAAGGTGCTTTGATATGATTAGAGAGAATATTGAAACTGTCAGAGAAAATATACGAAAAGCAGCTGAAAGAGCAGGAAGAAACCCTGAAGATGTTTTGCTTATAGGCGTAACTAAAACAAAGCCTGTGGAAATGATGCAGGAGGCAATTGACGAGGGCATTACAGATATCGGCGAAAACCGAGTACAGGAAATAATGGAAAAGTATGAGCATATTAAGGGTGACCCAAAGTGGCATCTTATAGGCCACCTCCAGACAAATAAGGTTAAATATATCATAGATAAGGTTGACCTTATTCACTCGGTGGAAAGTATTTCGCTTGCAGAGGAGATAAATAAGAGGGCTGAAAAGATTGGCAAGGTCCAGAAAGTTCTTCTTGAAGTAAATGTATCGGGAGAAGAAAGTAAGTTTGGAATAAGCCCTGAAAATATTATGGAATTCTGCGAAAAAATAGCTGAATTTAAGAATATAAGGGTCAGCGGACTTATGACAGTTGCACCCTTTACAGAGGATGAGGGAATTTTAAGAAAGGTTTTTTCGGATTTGCGAAAAATTTCTCTTGACATTTCGACAAAATTTTATGATACTATATATATGGAAGAGTTATCAATGGGAATGACAAATGACTATGAAATTGCAATCGAAGAGGGAGCAACAATGGTCAGGGTCGGAACAGGGATATTCGGAAATAGATAAAATATAATCAGGAGGTTTTAAGATATGGGATTTACAGACAAATTACTTAATATGATTGGACTTGGCGATAACGACGATATGCTTGAAGAAGAGTTTATTGAAAACAGCGAAGCAAAGAAAGAAGAAAAGGAAAAGAAGATTAACTTCGGTTTTGGCGAAGAAAAGAAGGATAAGGTTGTTAAAATTCACACTACAGCACAGCTTAACTTAGTTGTGATGCAGCCTGAAAACTTTGAAGATGCAAGAGATATTGCAAACCACTTAAAGAATAAGAAGCCTGTTGTTATGAACCTTGAATTTGTTGAAAAGGAAGTTTCAAGAAGAATTGTTGACTTCTTAAGCGGTGCAGTTTACGCAGTTGACGGCAATATCCAAAAGGTTTCAAACGGAATTTTTGTTATCACACCATATAATGTTGGAATTATGGGCGATTTTAAGGACGAACTTGCAAGCAGGGGAATTTTCCCTTGGGGTAAATAATGCAGGTAAGTGACGAAGAAAAAATTCTTCTTGCCCGGGGAGAGGATACAGTACGACTTGCGTCGAAGCAGTATTCGGTTAAAGCCTTAGGCTTTTTAACTCCCGCTGAGGCAGTGTTTCTTGAAAAGAATATAAAGGCACCTGTTGATGTGAAAACAATGTTCTACGGTGGCTATGAGGAGTGTGAAAGAACGCTTTTTGTAGCTATGCCTGAATTTTTTGAAGCGGAATATAAGGATGAAATTTCAGTCCTTGAAATAACAGGACGAAATATAAGCGAGCTTTCCCACAGGGACTTTTTAGGTAGCCTTATGGGACTGGGCGTTGAGAGGAAAACGGTTGGAGATATCCTTGTTTATGAGGATAGGGCCTATGTTTTTATCCTTAAGGATATGGAAGATTATATCCTTGAAAATGTAGATAAAATCGGCAGACACGGAGTAAAAATCAGGAGTATTATGCCTGACGAACTTGCTCTGCCTGAAAAAAAGACAGAAGAAATAAGCGGAACAGTTTCCGCGCCCCGCCTTGACGCAGTTGTTGCCCTATGCACGAGACTGTCGAGAGGCAAGGCCTCTGAACTTATAGAAACAGATAAGGTTTCTGTAAATTGGGAGGTTAAGAATAATGTTTCCTTAAGCCTTAAGGATGGAGATTTAATTTCAATCCGAGGTTATGGAAGATTTAAACTTGATAAAATTAACGGACTTTCAAGAAAAGGCAGAATTCATATAACAATATTAAAGTATATTTAATGGAGGCAGTAATTATGTTAACACCACTTGACCTTGAAACAAGGACTTTTACAAAAAAATTCGGAAAGTATAAGGCGGAGGAAGTTGATGAATTTATGACTGCCCTCCGAATAGAGTATGAAAAGCTCTATAAGGAAAATCTTGCACTTAAAGATAAGGTAGCTATGCTCTCTGATGCAATTAAACAGTATAAGAGCATGGAAGACACACTCCAGAGTGCAATTATCGTTGCCCAGAACACAGGGGAAGAAGTTAAAAGAAATGCTTATACTAAGGCTGAAAATATCATAAATGACGCTGAACTTAAGGCAAGCACACTTATTTCTGACGCAGGCAAAGAGGTTACAAGAATTAACTACCAGTTTGAAGAAATGAAGAGAAGCGTTGAGATATACAGAGCAAAAATGGTTTCTCTTATTTCATCACAGATGGATATTTTAAAAGGCTTTGACCCATCAGATATTGAGGCTGAACTTGTTCACGAGCCATTTGATATGCCTGAAATCAAGGAAGAGCCTGCTAAAGAAGCAGAAGTTCCTGAAATTGATGTAGAAGAAGTAATTGAAAAGATAAAGAGAGACACAATGGAACTCCCTAAAATCGTTATGAACGAAAATGGAGAATATGTTCCTGCGGACGAAATTGAATAAGAAATTACAGAATGTTTTGGGACGTAATGTCCCAAACATTTTTGTTTACAGACAAGGTGATTTTTGTGGCATATATTATATTTGCAATTTTAATATTCATCCTTGATTTTCTCTCCAAGAGATTTATGGTAGCCTTTCTTTTCGGGAAAGGCTTTTTGGAGGTTTTAGGGCTTTCAACCACAAACTTCGGTAAACTTATCGAAAACAGAGGGGGAGAAAGTTTTGAACTTATAAAGGATGTATTTAACTTCACATATATCGGTAATAAGGGTGCAGCATGGGGGATTTTCGGCGGAAAACAGACCTTTTTGATTGTTGTAACAGCAGTTCTCCTTGCGGTTATAGCAATAGTTGCATATAAGTACAGAGGAAAATCCAAAACATTAAATACAGGCCTCTCCTTTGTAACAGGCGGAGCTTTAGGCAATCTTTTTGACAGGATTTTCTACGGAAAAGTAGTAGATTTTATTGATTTTGAAATAATTGATTTCCCGATTTTTAATGTAGCAGACATCTTTGTCTGCATTGGTGCGGGATTGGTTTTAATATATTTTATATTTTTGGAAAAAGAAGAAAATGGAAAAAATTGAATTTATTTGTCAGGAAAACAATTCAATAAGAATAGATAAATTTCTTGCAGAGGAAATGAAGGACCTTACCCGTTCCCATATACAAAAGCTTGTAGATGAGGGCTTTGTTTTGCTTAACGGAATTGTGCCAAAGGGCAATGCAAAGGTAAAGCAGGGGGATAAAATCGAGGTGAGCATACCCGACGCGGAGGAAATTGATGTGCTTCCTGAGGATATACCTCTTGATATTGTCTATGAGGACGACTGTATGTTGGTTGTAAATAAACCACAGGGCATGGTAGTGCACCCTGCCGCAGGAAACTATACAGGCACAATGGTAAACGCGCTTCTTTATTATTGCGGAGACTCTCTGTCAGGGATAAACGGTGAAAAACGCCCGGGAATTCTTCATAGAATCGATAAGGATACAAGCGGACTTTTGCTTGTGGCTAAAAATGATATAGCCCATATAAAGCTGTCGGAGCAGATTAAAGAGCATAGCTTAACAAGAGAATATTTTGCTCTGGTTCATGGCAATATTAAGGAAGACAGCGGTACAATTGATGCCCCAATCGGCAGACACCCTGAGGACAGAAAGAAAATGACTATAACAGATAAAAACTCAAGGGAAGCCGTAACTCACTATTTTGTGGAAGAGAGATTTGGTAAATACACTCTGGTAAGATGCAGACTTGAAACAGGTCGCACCCACCAGATAAGAGTGCATATGTCGAAGAATGGACACCCAATTGTAGGGGATAAAACTTATGGGGTGAAGAAAGAAGAATTCAGCTTAAAAGGACAGCTTCTCCACGCTCATAAAGTAGGATTTATTCACCCAATAACAGAAACATATATGGAATTTTCAAGGGAAGTTCCGGAGTATTATGAAGAAGTTTTAAGAAAACTCAGGAGTAGATTGTAATGGATAAAAATTATCATGAGGGACATAGACAAAGACTGAATGAAAAGGCAAGGGTAACAGGCCTTGAACTGCTCCCTGAACATGAACAGCTTGAGAAAATCCTTTTTGCAGTAATACCAAGAGGAAATACGAATGAAATTGCCCATAGCCTGCTTGATAGATTCGGCTCAATCGCAGGAGTGTTAAGAGCTGATAAGGAAGAACTTAAGGCGATTGAGGGAGTAGGCGAAAAGACAGCTGAATTTTTGACAGATTTGCCTGTGATTTTAGGAATAGTTGAAAGAAAAATGTCTGAAAAGGCTGAAATTTTAGATACAATCGAAAAACGCGGACGCTATTTGAAAAGTTTGTTTTTCGGAAAGCTTGTGGAGAATGCCTATATGGTAAGCCTGACTTCAGGCTTTGAAGTAATTAAGATAAATAAATTGTCCGAGGGAGTAACAGACGAAACATATATTTATAACAGAAAAGTTGCCGAGCTTGCAATAAAGGATAAGGCACATTATGTAGTTTTAGCCCATAACCATCCGGGCGGAACCCTGAAAGCGTCAGCCTCAGATGTGGCAAATGCAATGGGGCTTAAGAAAGCCTTAAAACAGTTGGGAATTGAAATGCTTGATATGTTTGTAGTTGCAGGCGGAGAATATTTAAGTATGGCAAAGGAAAGACTTATATAGTAAGGAGATGAAATTATGCCTTTTGAAGTTGTTTCAAAATATAAGCCCTCGGGTGACCAGCCAAAGGCTATCCGTGCGCTTACAGAAGGAATTGAAAAGGGCGAAAGATTTCAGACTCTCCTTGGTGTAACAGGTTCAGGTAAAACCTTTACAATGGCAAATGTCATTGCTAATGTGAATAAACCAACGCTGATTTTGGCACATAATAAAACCCTTGCAGCCCAGCTCTGTAGCGAGTTTAAGGAGATTTTTCCGAATAATGCAGTGGAATATTTTGTAAGCTATTATGATTATTATCAGCCAGAGGCGTATATTCCTCACTCAGATACATTTATTGAAAAGGATGCCCAGACCAATGATGAAATAGATAAATTAAGACACTCTGCAACAGCAGCCCTTTTCGAGAGAAAAGACGTAATTATCGTGGCGTCGGTGTCCTGTATTTACGGTCTTGGTGACCCTATTGACTATAATAATATGGTGGTGTCTTTAAGACCGGGAATGATTAAAGACAGAGATGAAATTATTGCAAAGCTGATTGAAATTCACTATGAGAGAAATGATTTTGAATTTACAAGAAATAAATTCAGGGTTCGCGGAGATGTCCTTGACGTTTTTCCGTCGGATGCCCACGAAAGTGCAATAAGAATTGAGTTTTTTGGTGATGAGGTTGAAAGGATTTGCGAGATAAATCCTGTTACAGGAGAAGTTACAGCAATCCGTAAGCATTGTGCAATCTACCCTGCCTCCCACTATGTAACAACCCGTGAAAAAATGGACAGGGCAATTGTTACGATTAAAGAAGAACTCAGGGAAAGAGTAAAAGAACTTGAGGAAATGGAATGTTTTGTTGAGGCACAAAGACTTCAGCAAAGAACAATGTATGATATAGAAATGATGTCAGAAGTAGGTTTCTGTCAGGGCATAGAAAACTACTCAAGACATATAAGCGGAAGAGAGCCGGGAAGCCCGCCATTTACACTTCTTGACTATATGCCAAAGGATTTTCTTTTAATGGTTGACGAATCCCATGTAACAATCCCACAGGTAAGGGCAATGTTTGCAGGGGACAGAGCGAGAAAAGAGAACCTTGTAAAATATGGTTTCAGACTTCCAAGTGCTTTTGATAACAGACCGCTATGCTTTGACGAGTTTTATGACAGGATAAATCAGGCAGTGTTTGTAAGTGCAACTCCTGCCGATTTTGAAAAGGAAAAGTCAGCCCGAATTGTAGAGCAGGTTATAAGACCGACGGGACTTTTAGACCCGAAGGTTGATGTAAGACCTGTTAAAGGACAGGTTGACGATTTGTATAAAGAAATAAGACTCAGGACGGAAAAGGGAGAGAGGGTACTTGTTACAACTCTTACAAAGAAAATGGCTGAACAGCTTACAGACTATTTTCAGGAAATGGGAGTTAAAGTCCGCTATCTTCATTCAGACGTCCATACAATAGAAAGAATGGAAATTATAAGGGACTTAAGACTTGGAGAATTTGATGTCCTTGTAGGAATAAACCTTCTCCGTGAGGGACTTGATATTCCTGAGGTTTCTTTAGTTGCAATTTTAGACGCTGATAAAGAGGGATTTTTGCGTTCAGAAACCTCTCTTATCCAGACAATCGGCAGAGCAGCCCGAAACGCAGAGGGCACAGTTATAATGTATGCAGACGAAATAACTGCCTCAATGAAAAGGGCCATTGACGAAACAAACAGACGAAGACAGATTCAGGAAGAATATAATCGTGAAAAGGGAATTGTACCTGAAACAATCAAGAAAAATGTCCACGAAATTATTGAATCCACAGTTTCAGGAAAATCAACTGTTCCAAAGACAAAGTCCAAGGATAAGGACAGCGTAATTAAGGAACTGACCATAGAAATGAAGAAAGCAGCCGAACTCCTGCAGTTCGAGCTTGCCGCACAAATAAGAGATGAAATTGAAAGATTGAAGGGTTAATATGCAGAAAAATCTTATAATTAAAGGTGCAAGAGAAAATAACCTGAAAAATATTGATATAACAATCCCAAAGGATAAGCTTGTGGTTTTCACAGGTCTTTCAGGCTCGGGAAAATCCTCCCTTGCCTTTGACACAATCTATGCCGAGGGGCAGAGAAGATATGTAGAGTCTTTGTCCTCTTACGCAAGAATGTTTTTGGGAAGAATGGAGAAGCCGGATGTAGATTCTATCGAGGGACTTTCTCCTGCAATTTCCATTGATCAGAAAACAACAAGTAAAAATCCCCGCTCAACTGTGGGAACTGTTACGGAAATATATGACTATTTAAGATTGCTCTTTGCAAATATCGGCGTGCCCCATTGTCCAAAGTGCGGAAAAACAATTAAGCCAAGGTCAGTGGACCAGATTATTGACGCTGTTGTTTCTTTGCCTGAAAGGACAAGGATACAGGTTTTAGCCCCTGTTATAAGAGGTAAAAAGGGCGAACATATGAAGGTTTTCTCCGATGCAGTTAAAAACGGTTTTGTAAGAGTGAGGATAAACGGGGAAACTACGGAGCTGACAGGTGAAGAAATACGCCTTGATAAACAGAAAAAACATAATATTGAAATAGTTGTTGACAGGCTTGTGATTAAGCCTGATATGGGGAAAAGACTTTCCGACTCTTTGGAAACAGCCTTAAAAATGGCAGGCGGTCTTGTTATAATTGATGTAATCGACGGAGAGGAAATGCTTTTCAGCGAAAACTATGCCTGCGAGGACTGCGGAATATCTTTGGAGGAGCTTTCTCCGAGAATGTTTTCCTTTAATACTCCTTACGGAGCATGTCCTGAATGTATGGGACTTGGTGAGGTTACAAAGATTGACCCCGACAGGATTTTCGTAAACCCTGACCTCAGCATAAATGAGGGTGGAATTTCAGCATCAGGCTGGTCAGGAACAAGAGATAATTCCATATCCAAGATGTATTTTAAAGGTCTTGCAAAACACTTCGGATTTAGTCTTGATACACCAATTAAGGATTTGTCAGAGGAAGTTAAGAATATAATTCTTTACGGGACACAGGGCGAAAAGGTTCACTTAACCTACGAAACAAGGTTCTCAAGAGGCGAACAGTATAGTGCCTTTGAGGGAATTATTCCAAATATGATGAGGAGATTTGACGAAAGTAACTCCGAATGGACAAAGCGTGAGATTGAAGAAAAAATGGTAGTTTCCAAGTGCCCGAAATGTAAGGGTGCACGCCTTAAACCTGAAGTTCTTGCAGTCACGGTAAAAGATAAAAATATAAATCAGGTAACAGACCTGTCTGTTTCAAAGGCTTTTAAGTTCTTTGAGGAACTTGAGCTTACAGAAAAAGAGGAAATTATTTCCAGGGCAATACTTAAGGAAATAAGAGAAAGACTGAACTTTTTAAATAATGTAGGTCTTGATTATCTGACACTTTCCCGTTCTGCAGGCACACTTTCAGGTGGCGAGGCACAGAGAATACGACTTGCTACCCAGATAGGTTCAGGGCTTACAGGCGTCCTTTATATTCTTGACGAGCCAAGTATCGGTCTGCATCAGAGGGATAACGATAAGCTTATACAGATGCTAAAACGCCTTCGTGATTTAGGAAATACCCTTGTAGTTGTCGACCATGACGAGGAAACAATGCTTTCTGCCGACCATATCGTAGATATCGGCCCGGGTGCAGGTATCCACGGCGGAAAAATTATAGCAGAGGGCAACGCGGAAACCATAATGAAATGTAAGGACTCTGTAACAGGTCAGTACCTTTCAGGAAAGAAAAAAATTCCTGTACCGACCTCAAGAAGAAAAGGCAGAGATGAATTTTTGGAAGTCTTTGGAATGGAACAGAATAACCTGAAAAAAGTTGATGTAAAAATTCCGTTAGGAACATTCACCTGTGTAACAGGTGTTTCAGGAAGTGGTAAAAGCTCTTTTGTAAATGAAATTCTCTATAAGGAGCTTGCAACAAAACTGAACCGTGCAAAGCTGAAGTCGGGTGCATTCAGGGAAATGAAAGGTCTTGAATATTTAGATAAGGTAATTGATATTGACCAGTCCCCAATCGGCAGAACACCGAGGTCTAACCCTGCAACTTACACAGGGCTTTTCGGAGATATCCGTGAGCTTTTCGCCTCAACACAGGACGCAAAATCAAGGGGCTATAAATCGGGCAGATTCAGCTTTAATGTTAAAGGCGGAAGATGTGAAGCCTGCTCAGGCGACGGAATCATAAAGATTGAGATGCACTTTTTACCTGACGTTTTCGTGCCATGTGAGGTATGCGGAGGCAAGCGATATAACCGTGAAACCCTTGAAGTAAAGTATAAAGGAAAGAATATAAATGATGTTCTTGAAATGACAGTTGAAGAGGGACTTAAGTTCTTTGAAAATATCCCGAAAATTGCAAGAAAGCTTAAAACTCTCTATGATGTAGGTCTTGGATATATTAAAATAGGACAGTCCTCCACAACTCTGTCAGGTGGCGAGGCGCAGAGAGTAAAACTTGCCACAGAACTTAGTAAAAGGGACACAGGCAAAACAATTTATATCCTTGACGAGCCTACAACGGGACTTCATTCGGCTGATGTTCATAAGCTGATAGAGGTGCTTCAGAAGCTTGTGGAATCAGGAAATACAGTCGTAGTTATCGAACATAACCTTGACGTAATTAAAACAGCAGATTATATTATAGATATGGGTCCTGAGGGTGGCGATAAGGGTGGCACAGTTGTAGCAACAGGCACACCTGAAGAAGTTGCAAAGTGCAAAAAGTCATACACAGGCCAGTATCTTAAGAAAATTTTGAAAGGAAACTAAAATTATGAAACCAGTTAAATTAACACCTGCCTTTAAGGATTATCTTTGGGGCGGCACAAAATTAAGAACAGAATTCGGAAAGGACTGCGACTTTGAGAAGATTGCAGAAAGCTGGGAACTTTCCACTCATAAGGACGGAGAAAGCACAGTTGTAACAGGGGAGCATAAGGGTAAGAAACTTTCTGAATATATTGAAGCAATGGGCAAGGAAGTTTTAGGAAAGAACGCTGAAAAGTTCAGCTATTTTCCAATCCTTATAAAGTTCATTGACGCCAAGGATAATCTCTCTATTCAGGTTCACCCTGACGATGAATATGCCCTTAAAAACGAGGGAGAATACGGCAAAACGGAAATGTGGTATATTTTGGACTGTGAGGAGGGAGCATTCCTTTATTATGGTTTTAATAAAGAAATCACAAGGGATGAATTTGCAGACAGAATAAAGAATAACACAATTTTAGAGGTACTTAATAAGGTTGAGGTTAAAAAAGGAGATGTATTCTTTATTAAAGCAGGTACAGTCCACGCCATCGGCAAGGGAATTGTAATCTGCGAGATACAGCAGAACTCAAATACAACCTACCGTGTTTATGACTACGACAGACGCGATAAGGACGGAAATGCAAGACCTCTCCACACAGAGAAAGCTATTGAAGTTTCAACCTTTACAAAGGCTCCTGAAAATTCAGGGGTTACAAAAATCAGCGATGATGAAATGTGCCTTGCAAAGTGCGAATATTTCACAGTTGATAAGGTTGATGTAAATGGAAAGAAGAAGATAAAGATTGACGAAAACAGCTTCCGTTCAATCATTATCACAACAGGAAATGCAAAGCTTTACTCCGATGGAGAAGAAATGGAGCTTAAAAAAGGCGACAGCGTATTTGTTCCTGCATTCAACGGCGAAATCGAACTCGAGGGTGAGTGCGAGGCTGTAATTTCTTATGTATAATTAAAAAATGTCCCCTGCAGATTGCAGGGGTTATTTTTTTGCCTAAAAAGTTTGTCTTTTCTATTGAAATGTACCTTAAAATGTGATATAGTATATAAGATTATAATGGTTTATTATGTAAATTTACCGAAAGGGTGAAATATATGGCAACAAAGAAAAAGTCAATCCCCCTTATTCCTTTAAGAGGATTGATTGTTTTTCCGGGAATGATTCTGCACTTTGATGTAGGCAGAAGAGCCTCCAAAAACGCAATAGAAGAAGCAATGTCAGGGGATAGACTTATAATGCTCAGCTTCCAGCCTGATATGCTTATTGAAACACCGAAAAAAGAAGATGTTTCCAAAATCGGAACACTTGCCGAGATAAAACAGGTATTAAAGCTTCCTGACGGAAATATAAGGGTGCTTGTTGATGGTATAAAGAGAAAGAAGATTACAAGATTTTACGATGGCGAGGATGCACTCCATGTTACAGTTGATGATGTAAATGAGCTTCCTTTTGATGATTCCCTTTATGAAAAGGTGCTTATGCACAGGATTCAGCATCTTTTAGAGGATTATCTTGAATTATACGACAGAATTACACCCGAAACCATAAATGCAATTATATCAGTGGAAGACCCTGGCGAGCTTGCAGATGTTACTGCAGCAAACTTCCCTCTTAAAGCTGAACAGAAGCAGGAAATTTTAGAGGAAACTGATGTCCGTGCAAGACTTGAAAAGCTTATTTCAATTCTTGAAGAGGAGATTCAGGTTTTAGAAGTTGAACGACAGATTGCAAAGAAAACACAGGATGCAATTGATAAAAACCAGAGAGAATATATGCTCCGTGAACAGATGAAGGTGCTTCAGGGCGAGCTTGAAGAATACGGAGATAAAAGCGATGTAAAGAAATTCAGGGATATCTTAGATAAACACGAACTTCCCCGGGAAGTTGAGAAGAAACTCCGTGAGGAAACAGACAGAATGTCCAAACAGCCTGCACATTCACAGGAATACGGCGTAATACAGAGTTATATTGAATCTGTTTTAGCCCTTGAGTGGACAAAAAAATCTCCTGAAATTACAGATATTAAAAAAGCTGAAAAGATTTTAGAGAGAGACCATTACGGTCTTGAAAAGGTTAAGGAAAGAATACTAGAATATATAGCTGTGAAACAGCTTAAAGAAGACGAAAAGGGCACAATTTTATGTTTAGTCGGCCCTCCGGGAACAGGTAAAACCTCTGTTGCGAAATCTCTTGCAGAGGCGCTGGGCAGAAAGTATGTAAGAATAAGCCTTGGGGGAGTCAATAACGAGGCTGAAATCAGAGGTCACAGAAAAACTTATGTGGGTGCAATGCCGGGCAGAATTATGGAAGCTATGAAAAAGGCAGGAACAAAGAATCCGCTTATTCTCCTTGACGAAATTGATAAAATGTCAAGTGACTATAAGGGAGACCCACAGTCCGCAATGCTTGAGGTTTTAGACCCTGAACAGAATAAGAATTTCAGGGACCATTATATCGAACTTGAATATGACTTGTCCGATGTAATGTTTATTACCACAGCCAACACGCTCGAGAATATCCAGAGACCGTTGCTTGACAGAATGGATGTTATCGAGATTTCAGGCTACACGAATGACGAAAAGCTGAATATTGCAAAGAAATATCTTCTCCCGAAACAGAGAGAAAAGCACGGCTTAAGCGGAAAACAGCTTAAAATTTCCGATAAGATGCTTTTGGAAATTATTGACGGCTATACAAGAGAATCAGGAGTAAGAAACCTTGAAAGAAAACTTGGAACAGTCTGCAGAAAAACTGCAAGGGATATAATCGAGGGTAAGGCAAATTCAGTTTCCTTAAATGAAAAAACCCTGAGAAAATATCTTGGCAAAAGAGTTTATACATACGATAAGGTTGCAGAAAAAGAAATAGTTGGCGTAGCCAACGGACTTGCCTGGACAGAAGTTGGCGGAGACACTCTTTCTATTGAGGTAAACACAATGAAAGGCAGCGGAAAGCTTGAACTTACAGGAAATCTTGGAGATGTAATGAAAGAGTCTGCTAAAACAGCCTTAAGCTTTATAAGAGCCAACAGCGACGATTTCAAAATTGAGGACAGCTTCTATAAGGAAAAGGATATTCATATCCACGTTCCTGAGGGCGCAATTCCAAAGGACGGCCCGTCAGCAGGTATCACAATGGCAACAGCCCTTGTTTCTGCTTTATCTGATGTGCCTGTTAAGTCTGATGTGGCTATGACAGGAGAGATTACTCTGCGAGGCAGGGTTCTTCCAATCGGTGGACTCAAGGAAAAGACTTTAGCAGCATACAGAATGGGTATTTCCAAGGTAATAATTCCTTATGATAATAAAAAGGATTACGAGGAACTTCCTGAAAAGATAAAGAACGGAATGGACTTTGTTTTTGCAAAGGATATGGATACAGTGCTTAAAAATGCGCTGAAGAAATAGGGGGACTGTGAAATGGAATTTATAAATGCAAATATAGAAATTTCGGCAGTTATGCCAAGTCAGTACCCTGACACATCAATCCGTGAGGTTGCCCTTGTGGGACGCTCAAACGTAGGCAAATCTTCTCTGATAAATTGCCTTTGTAACCGTAAAAGCCTTGCAAGAACAAGTGCTACACCGGGAAAAACTGCAACAGTAAATTTTTATAATATTGACGGAAGATACAGACTGGTTGACCTGCCGGGTTACGGTTATGCAAAGCGTTCAAAGGCCGAGATTGAAAAATGGGCAGGAATGATTGAAACCTATCTTAAAAAGAGAGAAAATCTTTACGCGGTAATCCAGCTTGTAGATTCAAGACACGCTCCGAGTAAGGACGATATAATGATGGTTGACTGGATAAGAAATTCAGGCTATGACCCCATTGTAGTTGCAACAAAAATGGATAAGCTTAAGAAGTCTGAAATCGAGCCAAACCTCACAAGAATTTACGAAGATTTAGAACTTGACGACTCAGTTTTAATCCCTTTTTCCTCTGTAACAAAAGAGGGAAGAGAGGAAATACTTGAACTTATTGAAATGGCAGTCAATAAGGGTAAGGAGGACAATAATGATTAATAAACCAAGAGGAACAGAGGACGTTCTCCCAAAGGACAGCGGTCTCTGGCAGAAGGTAGAAAATATTGCAAGAGAAACTGCAGGTCTCTTTGGCTATAAGGAAATAAGAACACCTGTTTTTGAAAGCACAGAGCTTTTCCAGAGAGGTGTAGGCGATACAACTGACGTTGTGCAGAAGGAAATGTATACATTTGAAGATAAGGGCGGACGTTCAATTACATTAAAGCCTGAGGGCACAGCTTGTTTAGTTAGAAGTTACATTGAGAACTCACTCTATGCAAACCCACAGCCAACAAAACTTATGTATATAACTCCATGCTTCCGTTACGAGAAGCCACAGTCAGGCAGACTCCGTGAATTCCATCAGTTCGGAATTGAATGCTTTGGTGCTGAAAACCCAACAACAGACGCCGAAGTAATCTCCCTTGCAAGCATGTTCTTAAAGAACGCAGGAGTTAAGAATGTTAAGCTTAATATTAACAGTATCGGCTGTCCTGAGTGCAGAGGAAAGTATAACGAAAGCCTTAAGAATTATTTTAATTCAAACAAAGGTGACCTTTGTGAAACCTGCCTTGAAAGACTTGAAAAGAATCCGATGAGAATTCTTGACTGTAAGTCCCCTGTTTGCAGTAAGATTGCAGAGAATGCACCAAAGATGATTGATTATCTTTGTGAGGAATGTTCAAACCATTTTGATTCAGTTAAAGCAAGACTTGACAAAATGGGAATTGAATATTTTGTAAATCCTGATATAGTAAGAGGTCTTGACTACTACACAAAGACAGTTTTCGAGTTCACCTCCGACGCTTTAGGAGCTCAGTCCACAGTATGTGGCGGTGGAAGATACGGCGGTCTTGTTGAGGAACTTGGCGGAAAGCCTGCAGAGGGCATCGGCTTTGCAGTCGGTCTTGAAAGACTTATTCTTATTATAAAGAGCCAGAACGAG
>JAGAIJ010000061.1 GCA_017626595.1 Clostridia bacterium
ATAGAAATCCTTGGTAATGTTTTAACAAAATTAACTAAATAAAAATCGTAAAAATATGCCGTAAAATAGCGTAAAAAGTGTTGACAGATAAGGGTTTTAGTGATATAATATCAACATATTTACAAAAAGAGGTAAGAATATGATTTCAAATGCTTTTTTTATCGTGAATATGATGTGCGCTGTCATGCTACTTAAGAAAGGAATGCATAAGAGCGCTGATTGTCGTGTAAAATAAGCATATTTTTGGATTTTTGTATTCAAAATTGGGCTTACGGCATAGCGTCGTAAGCCTATTTTTATTAAGACAGTTAAAACTATTTCAAAAAATATCGGAGGGATAGATATGAGAATTGATACAAAGTGCGTACAGTCAGGCTATAGTCCAAAGAATGGTGAGCCAAGACAGATACCGATTTATCAGAGTACAACATTTAAGTATGATACTTCTGAGGATATGGGAAAGCTTTTTGACCTTGAAGCGTCAGGCTATTTCTATTCCAGACTTCAGAATCCAACTAACGATTTGGTTGCCGCAAGAATTTGCGATTTAGAAGGTGGTACAGCAGCAATGCTCACATCTTCAGGTCAGGCTGCAAACTTCTTTGCGATTTTCAATATTGCATCCTGCGGAGACCATGTTATCTCATCCACAAGTATCTACGGCGGAACTTTTAATCTTTTTAATGTTACAATGAGAAAGATGGGAATTGATTTTACATTCGTTTCCCCTGATGCAACAGAAGAGGAAATCAGGGCTGCCTTTAAGCCAAACACAAAGGCGGTTTTCGGTGAAACAATTGCAAACCCTGCACTTAAGGTGCTTGATATTGAAAAGTTTGCCAAGGTTGCTCACGAAATGGGAGTTCCGCTTATTATTGATAACACATTCCCTACACCAATCAACTGTCGCCCATTTGAATTCGGCGCAGATATAGTTACACATTCTACAACAAAGTATATTGACGGTCACGCTTCAGGCGTAGGCGGTGCAATCGTTGATTCAGGTAAGTTTGACTGGACAAAGTATCCTGAAAGGTTTGCAGGCCTCTGCACACCTGACGAAAGCTACCACGGCGTAACATATACAGAACGCTTTGGTTTAGAGGGTGCCTTTATTACAAAAGCTACAGCACAGCTCATGAGAGACTTTGGTGCAATCCAGTCTCCACAGAACGCTTATTATATTAACTTAGGACTTGAAAGTCTTTCTCTCAGAATGAAGAGACATTGTGAAAACGCAATGAAGGTTGCACAGTTCTTAAAGAACTGTGATAAAATCACATGGGTTAAGTATTGTGAATTAGAGGGCGATGAAGACTTTGAACTTGCTAAGAAGTATCTTCCAAACGGCTCCTGCGGAGTTGTAAGCTTCGGCGTAAAGGGCGGAAGAACAGCGGCAGAAAAGTTTATGAAGAATCTTAAACTTGCTTCAATTGAAACTCACGTAGCAGACTCAAAGACTTGTTGCCTCCACCCTGCAAGTGCAACTCACAGACAGCTCAGCGATGATGAGCTTGTTGCCTGCGGAGTTTCACCTGATTTAATAAGATTTTCATGTGGACTTGAGGATGCTGAAGATATTATCGAGGATATTAAACAGGCATTGGAGGTATAATTTATGCCTATTAAAATCAAGGACGGATTACCTGCGGTAAAACAGCTTGAACAGGAAAATATTTTCGTAATGACTGAAACAAGGGCGATTACACAGGATATAAGACCTCTTAAAATATTGGTGCTTAACCTGATGCCCCTTAAGATTGATACAGAGACCCAGCTTGCAAGAATGCTTGGAAACACACCTTTGCAGGTTGAAATGGAGTTTATAAGGACCAAGAGTTATGAATCCAGGAATACATCAAAGGAGCATTTACTTGCTTTTTATAAAACCTTTGATGATGTCAAGGACCAGAAATTTGACGGTATGATTATAACAGGTGCTCCCGTTGAACTTCTTGAGTTTGAAGAGGTTGAATATTGGGAAGAGATTTGCGAGATAATGGAGTGGACAAAGCATAACGTAACAAGCACATTCCATATTTGCTGGGGAGCGCAGGCAGGTCTGTATTATCATTACGGAGTTAAAAAGTACAGACTTCCTAAAAAGCTGTCAGGTATTTATAAACATAAAGCAGATTATAAGAATTCAATTCTTCTCCGTGGCTTTGATGATGAATTTTTAGTGCCACATTCAAGAAATACAACAGTTTTAAGAGAAGAGATTGAAAATAATCCAAAACTTAAAATTCTTGCATCTTCAGAAGAGGCTGGAATATATATTGTGTCGGGAATGAACGGAAGACAGTTCTTTATAACAGGCCATTCAGAGTATGACGCCGACACACTTAAAAAGGAATATATAAGGGATATGAATGCAGGAATAAATCCTGATATCCCTGAGAATTATTTTCCTGATGATGATGCCACAAAGGAGCCACTTGCCACATGGAAAGCCCATGCAAATCTCCTTTACACAAACTGGTTAAATTATTTTGTCTACCAGACAACACCATATAATGTAAACGATATTAAAGACCAAAGCGAGGAATAAAAAATGGAAATCAAAATTGAAAAAGCTACAGTATTAAAGGAAAAGCCAAAGAAGGGCGAGGCTCTTGGATTTGGTAAGATTTTTACAGACCATATGTTTGTTATGGACTACACAGAGGGTAAGGGCTGGCATGATGCAAGAATAGTACCATTCCAGGATATTACATTATCCCCTGCATCAATGGTATTCCATTACGGACAGGAAATGTTTGAAGGTCTTAAGGCGTACAGAGGCGAAAATAACACAGCCCGTCTTTTCAGACCTGATATGAACGCAAAGAGAACAAATGACACAAATGACAGACTTTGTATCCCACAGATTCCAGTTGAGGATTTTGTAGATGCAGTTAAAGCTGTTGTAGATATTGACAGAGACTGGATTCCTGAAGAAGAGGGAACATCTCTTTACATAAGACCGTTTATTATTGCAACAGACGCGTTTTTAGGTGTTGCACCATCAAAGACATATAAGTTTATTATTATTTTATCTCCAAGTGGTGCTTACTACGCAAGCGGACTTAAGCCTGTTGGAATCTGGATTGAAGACGAATATGTAAGAGCAGTCAAAGGCGGTATGGGCTTTGCAAAGACAGGCGGTAACTACGCTGCATCCTTAAAGGCACAGGTTAAGGCACATGACGACGGTTATTCACAGGTATTATGGCTTGACGGTGTAGAAAGAAAGTATATTGAAGAAGTTGGAGCTATGAATATCTTCTTTAAGATTGACGGAAAGGTTTTAACTCCTGCACTTAACGGAAGTATCCTTCCTGGTATTACAAGAAATTCAGTTCTCAAGCTTTGTCGTGACTGGGGATATGAAGTAGAAGAAAGAAAGATTTCAGTTGACGAACTTATTGAAGCACAGAAGAACGGAAAGCTTGAAGAATGCTGGGGCACAGGCACAGCCGCAGTTATCTCACCTGTTGGAAAGCTCAGATACGTAGATGATGTAATGCTTATCAATAACGAAGAAATTGGTGAATTAAGTAAGAAACTCTACGATACAATCACAGGTATCCAGTTAGGTAAAATAGAGGATGAGAATAATTGGTCAGTAATAATTTAACAAGCAAAAGAATTACAGTTTTCGCAGGCCATTACGGAAGCGGAAAGACAAATATTGCTGTAAACTACGCAATTTACTTAAATGATTTGGGGAATAAAACTGTTATTGCAGATTTGGATATTGTAAATCCGTATTTCAGGACAAAGGATAGCGAAAAAACTCTTAAGGATAAGGGTGTTAAGCTTATTTCCTCTGAATATGCAAACACAAATGTTGACGTTCCTGCTCTCCCGGCTGAAACTTATTCAGTTTTTGCGGACAAAGACTGCAAAGGAGTTTTGGATGTTGGCGGAGACGACAGAGGTGCTCTGGCACTTGGCAGATATGTTCCTTTAATCCTTGAAGAAAATGATTATGAGATGCTTTTTGTTATAAATAAGTATAGATTTATGACAGGCACTCCCGAGGGCACAATTGAAATTATGAAAGAGATTGAGGATGCCTGCGGACTTAAGTTTACTGGAATAGTAAATAACTCAAATATCGGCGAGGAAACAACGGTAGAAACGGTTGTTTCGTCAATGGAATATGCAAAAAATGTATCCCGTTTAAGCGGACTTCCGATTAAGATGACAACAGTATGGGATGCAATTTATGATAAAGCAAAAGAGGAAAAAATTGAGAATTTATTTCCTCTTAAGATGTATGTAAAACAATCTTGGCTTAAAGAAAGGGATGAATAAATATGGCAAAAGTAACCTTTGATAAAGACACCTGTAAGGGTTGTGGACTTTGCGTAGGAGCTTGTCCAAAAGGTATTGTAAAACTTTCTAATGAACTTAATATTAAGGGCTATCACCCTGCAGAAGTTACAGAGCAGGAAAATTGCATTGGCTGTGCATTTTGTGCAACAATGTGTCCTGATTGCGTTATAACAGTAGAAAAGTAAGGAGGAGAAAAAATGTCAGAAAAGGTATTGATGAAAGGAAATGAAGCACTTGCTGAAGCGGCAATAATGGCTGGATGTCATCATTATTTCGGCTATCCAATCACACCGCAGACAGAAGTTGCTGCATATATGGCAAAAAGAATGCCAAAAATTGACGGAGGTGTATTCCTTCAGGCTGAATCTGAAATTGCAGCTATAAATATGGTAATCGGCGTAGCGTCAACAGGTAAGAGGGTTATGACTTCTTCCTCAAGCCCTGGTATTTCACTTAAGAGCGAGGGACTTTCATATCTCGCAGGCTGTGACCTCCCTGCTTTAGTTGTTAATGTACAGCGTGGCGGCCCTGGTCTTGGCGGTATTCAGCCATCACAGTCCGACTATTTCCAGGCTACAAGAGGTGCAGGACACGGTGACTTCCATACTCTCGTTTTAGCACCAAACTCAGTTCAGGAAATGGTAGATATGGTATTTAAAGGCTTTGATTTAGCTGAAAAATACAGAATTCCTGCAATGATTTTATCCGATGGTACAATGGGCCAGATGATGGAACCTGTATCACTTGATATGGGCGAAATCAAGGAATATGATAAGTCATGGGCTTTAACAGGTACAAAGGGCGAAAGAAAGCCTAATATTGTAAACTCACTTTTCCTTGAAGCAAGTGAGCTTGAAAAGTTTAACTTTGAAAGATTTGAAAGATATAAGCAGATTGAAGAAAATGAAGCAATGTATGAAGAATACAGAATGGAAGATGCTGAAATCTGCGTAGTAGCTTTCGGTGTTGCATCAAGAGTATCACATAATGCAATTGATGAAGCAAGAAAGCAGGGTATCAAGGTTGGTATGATCAGACCAATCACACTCTGGCCATTCCCTAAGAAAGTTTTAAATGCTGCTGCTGATAAAGTTAAGGCGTTTATTTCAGTTGAACTTTCAATGGGACAGATGATTGAAGATATCGAACTTGCAATCAGATGTAAAAAGCCAGTAGAACTTTGTAACAGAGTTGGCGGTATGATTCCATCAACTGCTGAAGTTCTCGAAAAGATTAAGGAAGTAAACGGAGGTGTAAAATAATGGTAGTATTTGAAAAACCAAAGGCATTAACAGACGCTCCTCTCCATTATTGTCCGGGTTGTACTCATGGTATTATCCACAGACTCGTAGCTGAAGCTATTGACGAGCTTGGAATACAGGGCAGAACAATCGGTGTTGCATCTGTTGGTTGCTCAGTATTTACATATAATTATTTTAACTGCGATATGGTACAGGCAGCACACGGTCGTGCTCCTGCAGTTGCAACAGGCGTTAAGCGTTCAGATAAGAATAATATAGTATTCACATATCAGGGCGATGGTGACCTTGCTGCTATTGGTACAGCAGAAACAGTTCATTCTGCTGCAAGAGGTGAAAATATCACTGTAATTTTCGTAAATAATGCAATTTACGGTATGACAGGCGGACAGATGGCTCCTACAACACTTCCTGGACAGGTTACACAGACTTCTCCATACGGAAGAGATACAGAGGCTGTTGGTTTCCCTGTTAAGGTTTGCGAAATGCTTTCTAAGGTTGACGGCGCAACATATTTAGAGAGAGTTGCAGTTAACAACGTAGCAAACGTTAAAAAGGCTAAAAAGGCTATTAAAAAGGCATTCCAGAACCAGATTGAAGGCAAGGGCTTCTCGCTTGTAGAAGTACTTTCAACATGTCCTACAAACTGGGGTATGGCTCCTGATAAGTCACTTAAGTGGCTTGAAGAAAATATGATTCCTTACTACCCGCTTGGTGTATATAAGGATAAGTATGCAAAGGAGGAAGAATAATGACTACACAGATTTTAATTGCAGGCTTCGGCGGTCAGGGAATTTTGTTTTCAGGTAAATTCTTGGCTTACGAAGGCTTAATTGAAGATAAAAATGTTTCATGGCTTCCATCCTACGGCCCTGAAATGCGTGGCGGTACAGCAAGCTGTAGCGTAATCTTAAGTGACGAAAAAATCGGCTCACCAATTATTGATAAGCCTGATGTTTTGGTTGCAATGAACCTTCCATCACTTGATAAGTATGAAGACAGCACAGTCGAAAACGGACATATTTTCGTTGATAGCTCACTTATTTCAAGAGAAGTTAAGAGAACAGACGTAAATGTTCACTATATTCCTGCTACAAAAATTGCATCAGACGAAGGCTTAACAGGTCTTGCAAATATGATTCTTGTTGGATATATTATTAAGAAGACAGGCGTAATTTCCATTGAAAACTTAGAAGCAGGTCTTAAGAAGGTTGTATCTGCAAGAAAGCAGGATTTATTCGACTTAAATAAAAAGGCGATAGAATTAGGCTATAATTACGAAAAATAGTTGACATAGGAATTTCCTTATGTTATACTAATCGGGATAGAGGCGCACTTGGTAATGATTACCTTGCAAATATAGGCTTTCACAAAGCTTTGCATGGGAAAGGTATCGGTGCCGAAGGCAGACGAGGTGTAAGTCTGTTCTGGCAACTGGGAATAATATCTCTTTTGCTGTCGCAAGCAATTGCGGAGTGCTATCTTAACTATACCTATGTATATTTAGAGATAGTATTTCTATACTATCTCTATTTTTTAGTTTTAAGGAGTTGTAGAAAATGAAAGAAACAGTTTTCACAGGAGCCGCTACGGCAATTATCACCCCACTTGACGAAAACGGGGTAGATTACGGAAAATTTGAAGAGCTTATCGAGTGGCAGATTAAAGAGGGCATTGACGCAATCGTTGTTGCAGGAACAACAGGCGAAGGTTCAACACTCACAGATGAAGAGCATAGAGAGGTTATTAAGTTTGCAGTTGAAAAGGTAAATGGCAGAGTTCCTGTTATTGCAGGCACAGGCAGTAACGATACTGACTATGCTTTAAGCCTTTCAAAGTATGCCTGTGAGGTAGGCGCAGACGCCCTTTTGGTTGTAACACCATACTATAATAAGGCTACACAGAAAGGCCTTGTAAAGATGTTTAACCAGATTGCAGAGGTTTCAACAAAGCCAATTATTCTTTATAATGTTCCGTCAAGAACAGGAGTAAATATCACACCTGCAACCTGTAAAGAACTCTCTAAAAATCCAAAGATTGTTGCTATTAAAGAAGCAAGCGGAAATATGTCCCAGATTGCTGAAATTGCAGCTCTCTGCGGCGATGACCTCGACATTTATTCAGGCAACGATGACCAGATTGTGCCTGTAATGTCTTTAGGCGGAAAGGGCGTAATTTCAGTTTTATCTAACCTTCTTCCAAAGGAAACATCGGCAATTTGCCACGATTTCTTAAATGGAGATGTAAAGGAAAGCAGAGCAAAACAGCTTGAATATCTTGATCTTATCAATGCACTTTTCTGCGAAGTAAACCCAATCCCTGTAAAGTCAGCAATGAGCTATATGGGATATTGTGAAAACTACTTAAGACTTCCGCTTACACCAATGGAAGAGGATAATGAAAAGAAGCTTTATGCACTTATGGAACAGGCAGGAATAAGGAGAAAGTAAGAATGATTTGTAATAATATCGGCATAGAAAATGGCCACCTCACTTTTGCAGGCAGAGATGTGTGTAGCCTTGCAAAAGAATACGGCACACCTCTTTATATAATGGACGAGGAAAAGATCAGGGAAAAGATAAGCATCTACCGTAAAGCCTTAAAGGAATACTTTGATGAAGCACAGGTTTTATATGCAAGTAAAGCTTGCTCATTCAAGAAGATGTATGAGATTTTAAGTGCAGAAGGCTCAGGCTTTGACGTAGTTTCAAGCGGTGAAATTTTCACAGCCTTAAAGGCAGGAATATCCCTTGAAAACGTGTATTTCCATAGCAATAATAAGACAGATGCAGACATCGAATTTGCAATTGATAACAAAATGGGATATTTTGTTGTTGATAATGTAGAAGAGGTTGATGCAATCGAAAAAATTGCAGGAGAAAAGGGCGTAAAGCAGAAGATTTTACTTCGTTTAACACCTGGAATTGACCCTCATACATATGAGGCAGTAAACACAGGTAAGGTTGACTCAAAGTTCGGCACAGCCATTGAAACAGGACAGGCTAAGGAGATTGTGGGACATACTTTAAAGTGCGAAAATATTGAGCTTATGGGCTTCCATTGTCATATCGGCTCCCAGGTTTTCGATTCAGACACATTCTTAAGAGGTTCTGAAATTATGCTTGATTTCATTAAGGAAATGAAGGATGTATATGGTTTTGAAGCGAAACAGCTGGACCTTGGCGGTGGTTATGGAGTTCCATATACAGACGCAGACCCAAGTATAGATATTAAAGAAAATATTAAAACAGTTTCCATTTTCATTAAGGAAAAGTGTAATGCTTTGGGAATAAATGTTCCAAAGATTTTAATGGAGCCTGGTCGTTCTATCGTAGCTGATGCAGGAATGACACTTTACACCTGCGGAACAGTTAAGAAAATCACAGGCTATAAGAATTATGTATCAATCGACGGCGGTATGACAGATAACCCACGTTTTGCCCTTTATGGCTCTAAATATACAGTTATAAATGCAGGTAAAGCAGAGGAAGAAAAGACATTCAAGGCGTCGGTTGTAGGAAGATGCTGTGAATCAGGGGATATTATACAGGAAGATGTTATGCTCCCTGAAACAGAAAGAGGCGATATAATCGCAGTCTGCACCACAGGCGCATATAACTACTCCATGGCGTCAAATTATAATAGAATCTGTCGTCCTGCAATTTTAATGCTTGCAAAGGACAAGGAATATATCGCAGTAAAACGCGAATCCTTAGAAGATATAGTAAGAAACGATATCTAAAAAAAGAGTGGCTCCGCC
>JAGAIJ010000062.1 GCA_017626595.1 Clostridia bacterium
ACTTGAAATTTTTGATATTAAGCCTGATTATGACTTAAACATTATGAAGGACAGACAGACTCTCGTTGGAATTACAGCAAGAGCGATTGAGGGTCTTGACGGAGTAATGAAAGAGGCAAAGCCTGATATTGTTTTAGTTCATGGCGACACTTCAACAACTTTCTGCGGAAGCCTTGCGGCTTTCTATAACCAGATTAAAATCGGACACGTTGAGGCAGGTCTGAGAACCTACGATAAGTATTCCCCATTCCCTGAGGAGATGAACAGAAAGCTCACAGGTGCAATGACAGATATGCACTTCTCTCCAACAATCAGGAATAAGGAAAATCTTCTCCGCGAAAATGTTAAGGAAGAGGATATTTATATCACAGGCAACACAGTAATCGACGCACTTAACACAACAGTTAAGGATAATTACGAATTTAAGGATGAAGTTCTAAAAGATATGCCATGGGACACAAAAAAGGTTGTAGTTATGACAGCCCACCGTCGTGAAAACCTTGGCGAACCTCTTAAGAATATTTGCACAGCAGTCCGCCAGCTTGTTGAAAAGTACGAGGAAATTGAGGTTGTATATCCGGTACATATGAACCCTGCTGTAAGGGAAGTAGCTTATGAAATATTAGGCGGCCACGACAGAATAAAGCTTATTGAACCGGTGTCAGCGGAGGAACTTCATAATGCAATGAAGAGAGGCTATATGGTTATGACAGACTCAGGCGGACTTCAGGAAGAAGCACCGTCCTTAGGCAAACCTGTACTCGTTCTGAGAAATGAAACTGAAAGACCTGAAGCAGTTGAAGCAGGGACAGTTAAAATCGCAGGCGTTGATAAAGACGTAATCTTCAATATGGCTGAAGAGCTTATTACAAATAAGGAAGAATATGATAAAATGGCAAGAGCTATAAACCCTTATGGCGACGGCCACGCATCAGAACGAATCGTTGATGCAATCATCGAAAGATTAGGTTAACATTGGGGATTTACCCGTAGGGATAAGCCAACTTGAAACACAGCATTTCGGCGTCGTACTACGAAAAAAGCCTCGTCAATCCACAAAGGATTAACTGCGTTTTTTATCTTGTCCGCCATCCAAAATGCTGTGTTTCAAGCAAAGTTTGGATATAAAATAAAGCCTTGCAACACGATGTGTTGTAAGGCTTTTATAATATTGAAATCCAAATTGGCTTCTTCCTACGGGAAGACCCCGCCGACGCACACATTCGCAAAAGTGATGCCTTACACCCTTCGACGCGCCACCGCCGACGCAAACCTTTTGCAAAAAAGTCCGTCCAAATTGCTCAGCATCACTCATTAAGGGGATACTTCCGCACTACATAACCCAGGCTGGCGCGCGGGACGCAAACCTTTTGGAAAAGTGATACCCACCCCCTCAATGATCTCACCGCCGCAAACCTTTCAGAAAAAATTACCAAAATTTACCAAAAAGGACTACAAATTTGTAGTCCTTTTTCTTATAAATTTAACCCCGCAGGCAATAACGAAGCCCGCAAAAACCACCCATGAAAAAACTGACGGCTGAAAAGAAATTTCTCCAAGGGGAGAGAAAACAGCCTCGCTGACGGAGAATACCGAAAGCAAAATTTTTGTGATATAAAATGAAATAACAGCCTGAAGAATTTTTCCGCCAATGTAGGTAAGAGGAGAAAGCCCCGCAGGGGAGATGATTGATAAAACCTGAAATAAGACTGAAAGCCCCGAAAGTCCCAAAAAGAAAGAAATAAGGGGCAGTTTGTATGGCGTAGAAAGGCTTGAAAGCTCCCGTATACCTCCCACAATTTCTAAAAATGAGTGTATGTAGGCACGCTGTGGGACAGAGGGTAGCGCTTGTGCTATAACAGAAAAGAGGATAACAAACCCTGAAATTTTAAGCACAGTTTCCACCGCCTCTGTAACAGATTCCCCAATAATTGAACTGAAACGGCAAACCTTAAAAGCTGTGGGAGAGGTCTGTAAATTGGAAGATTCTCCGTAATTATAAAATCTGAAAAGAAGTCCGACGAGTAAAGCGGACAGAAAATGGGACAAATAAATAATATGTCCCATTTTTTCGTTGCCTAAAAGGGAAACCCCAATAACCCCGAGGATGAAAAGAGGACCTGAGTTGTTGCAAAAGGCTAAAAGACGAAGACATTCCGTTTTTGAAATCAGTCCTGATTTGTAAAAGTCCACAGCGCTCTTTGCCCCCACGGGATAACCGCTTATAATCCCTAAAAGGAACACGGTTGCTCCTCTGCCGTTTATGTTAAAAAGTGGCTTCATAATTGGGGTGAAAAGACGCCCAAGGGAAATTGCAAGACCGCTTGAAATGAATAGTCCCGAACAAACGAGAAAAGGAAAAAGGGAGGGGATAACAGTTTCAATACATAGCCTTAAGGCAAGAGACCCTGCCTGAACACAGTCCCGAGGGAACAATATAAGATACACCATAAGGGATAAAACAGAAAGATAAGAAAAGTATTTTAATATTTTTTTCATATAATCACCGGTATATTATATTCATTTATAGGGAGTTCTTGCATAAAATTATGTAAATGGACGGTGAAGAAAATGATTAAAAATAAAATGGCGAATATAATAAGCGGAGCAGAGGAAATCATTCTTGATACCTTTAAAATAACAACAATCGGAAATGAAAGGATAAATGTAAGGAATTATAAGCTGATAGAGGAATATACAGACAGTCTTATAACTCTTGCAGTAACCAAGGGAAATATTAAGATTTGCGGAAAGGGACTTGAAATAAAGAATATATCCGACAGCGAACTGAATATTGAAGGGAGAATGGATGAAATAAAGTTTACAGGTGGTGGAAAATGATAAAAGTTGTGAGCTTTATAAAAGGCTATGTAAAAATTTCAGTGGAGGGTTTTTTCGGAGAAAGGTTTTTAAACCTTATGAACACAGCAAATGTGCCCATGTGGGACATTGAAAAAATAAATGGGACATGTATTTTTTTAAAGATTAAAATTGAGGATTTTAAAAAGGTCAGGAGGATTGCAAGAAAGACAAAATCCAGGATAAAAATAAAGGAAAGAACAGGCCTGCCTTTTTTTCTTCATAGGTATAAGGCAAGACGCTTTTCTCTTGTTGCAATAGTAATCTGTATAGTAATTGCAGTTTATTATAATACTCATTTTATGGGGATAACAGTAAGAGGAACGGAGCGAATTCCCGAAAGGGAAATTATAGATGAACTCAAAACTTTAGGGGTTCATAAGGGAATGCCAATAAAGGAGCTGGATAGGGTAAAAATCAAAAATGAAATGATGGTTTTGGATGACGATATTGCATGGATAGGAATAAACCCCAAAGGTTCAAGACTTTATATCGATGTAACAGAACGAAAGGAAAAAGAGGGAGTAATTGACGATACAGTAGCCTGCGATATTGTTGCGGGACATAAGGGAGTCATAAAGGATTTGAGAATAAGAGAGGGACAGACGGTGGTAAGAGTCAATGACGCTGTGGAGGAGGGTGACCTTCTTGTATCAGGAGTTATTGACAGTATGAAAGTGGGAATGAGAAATGTTCACGCCCGTGGAGAAGTTTTTGCCGAAACCTATTATAAGGAAAAAGACAGCTTTTTCTTAAGAGAAATTGTACCAAAGGAAACAGGACAGAAACAGAAGGTAACCTTTTTGGAATATAAGGGCAATAAAGTGCAACTTTCGGGTAAAAAAGGGCTTAAATACCCTGACGGAAAATGTCGTATTTTAAGGAAAGACTACGAAATTTTGGGAATTTTCCCGATTGCAGTAATAGAATATGAGTATAGAGAAACGAAGCAAGTTGAGGTTGTAAAAAGCGAAAAAGAGACCATAGAAAAGGGGATAGAGGAGCTTAAAGAGCGGATAAAAACCCAACTTGGAGTGAATACAGAAATAAAGGATATAAAGTCAAATTATGTCATAAAAAATAAAAATGAAATAGAAATAACTGTCGAATTTTGTTGCTTTGAGGACATAGCTCTGGAGAAATATACGGAAAAAATTGATATTAAGTCGAAAAATGGCGGAATAGAGAAAGAGAATAAGGGGAAAATATAAAGAAAAAGCCCTGAAAGATTGACAAAACAGCCATTTTGAATTATGATAAAGATAGGAAATTATGGGCAAAATCTCATAAAAACGGGGAAGAAAAACGAAGGAGAACTTTATATGGAACGCCACATAGAAGTTGAAAAAATGGACACTTTAATTACAGTTTTCGGAAGCTTTGACGAAAACGTAAAACTTATAGAAAAATCCTTTGATGTCGCAATAATTAACAGGGGCTCCGAGATAAAAATCGGGGGCGAGCCTGAGAATGTTGACAAGGCAATCAAGGTTATTCAGAACCTTATCGGTCTTGTAAATGACGGGAATGCTGTGGGGGAACAGGAAGTAAGATATGTCATTGGCCAGGTCAGCGAGGGCAACGATGAAGAGCTTGAGGATTTAGGTAAGGACTGTGTCTGTATAACTTCAAGGGGTGTGCCAATTAAAGCAAAAACCTTTGGACAGAAAAAATATATAGAAATGATTGAAAAGAACCCTATTGTGTTCGGTATCGGCCCTGCGGGAACAGGTAAAACCTATCTTGCGGTAGCTATGGCGGTTAAGGCTTTTAAGAACCGTGAGGTAAGTAAGATTATTCTTACAAGACCTGCAGTTGAAGCAGGAGAAAAGCTCGGTTTTCTCCCTGGGGATATGCAGGATAAGGTTGACCCATATTTAAGACCTCTTTATGATGCCTTAGGAGATATGCTTGGAGGAGAGGCTTTTCATAAGAATGTAGAAAGAGGACAGATTGAGGTTGCACCTCTTGCCTATATGCGAGGCAGAACCTTAGACAGCGCCTTTATCATCCTTGATGAAGCACAGAATACAACCCGTGAACAGATGAAGATGTTTTTAACAAGAATGGGATTTTCATCGAAAATTGTTGTAACAGGTGACATCACACAGGTTGACCTGCCAAGGGACAAGCAGTCAGGTCTTAAGGACGCAGAAAGCGTGCTTAAAAACGTTGAGGGAATTGAGTTTATGTACCTGTCGGAAAAGGACGTTGTAAGACATCCGCTGGTACAGAGAATTGTTAAAGCCTACGAAAAGAAGGATATACAAAGAGAAAAGGAAAATAAACCAAAGAGGTATCAGGTAAGAAGATATGAAGGTTAGTTTCAGAAACGAACAGGATAAAATAAAAGTAACATTCACATTAAAAAGACTTATAAAAAAAGCCCTTAAAACAGGACTTTCTGTTATGGGCTGGGACAGCAGGGTTGACATAAGCGTTATGTTTACAGACAATGAGGGAATCAGGGTTTTAAACCGTGAGCACCGTGAAATCGACAGGGAAACAGACGTTCTCTCCTTTCCTCTTATAGAGTATGATGAAAAGGGAGAGTACATAGAAAGCTCCCTTGATTACAGCGAAAAGGGAAATCTCTGTATGGGAGATATAGTTTTATCTCTTGAAAAGGCACTGGCACAGGCAGAGGAATACGGACATTCCTTTGAGAGAGAAACAGGATTTTTGACGGTACATTCACTTCTTCATCTTATGGGTTATGACCATATGACAGAGGAAGAAGAAAAGGAAATGTTTACATTCCAGAAAGAAATTTTAGACAAAATGGGACTAAAAAGATAGATTGAGGTAGAAAAATGAAATCAGGATTTATTGCTATAACAGGCAGACCGAATGCGGGAAAATCAACCCTTATGAACAGAATAATCGGGGAAAAGGTTGCAATAGTTTCAAACAAGCCACAGACCACAAGAACAAAAATTCAGGGTGTTTATACCGACGAAAGCTGTCAGCTTATACTCATTGACACCCCGGGTATTCACAAGCCAAGAACTAAGCTTGGAGAAAAAATGGAGAAGTATATCTACACAGCAACACAGGATATCGACCTCCTTATTTATGTGGTGGACTGCGGTCTTTTTGAGAATGAATATGAAAAGGAAAGGGTTGCTCTTCAGGGACTTAAGAAGTCAGATGTTCCTGTTTTACTTGTTGTAAACAAGGTGGATACACTTCCAAAGCTTGAGCTTCTTCCTATAATCGACAGATTAAGCAGTCTTTACGAATTTGCAGGCATCGTGCCTGTTTCAGCAAGAAAGGGCGACAATATGGAGGCTCTTATTGAGGAGATTAAAATGTTCCTCCCTGAAGGACCTAAATTCTTCCCTGATGATACTCTGACTGACCAGCCTGAAAAGGTTATTGTGGCTGAATATATAAGAGAAAAGGCGCTCCGTCTTTTAAATCAGGAAATTCCTCACGGAATTGCCGTTGAAATTGAAAAGATGAAGCAGAGAGATGACGGTCTTTATGATATAAGCGCCGCAATATACTGCGAAAGAGATTCCCATAAGGCTATTATTATCGGCAGAAAGGGCGAAAAGCTTAAGCAGATTGGAACCCGTGCAAGACAGGATATTGAAAAGTTTTTAGATGAACAGGTAAACCTTAAGCTCTGGGTTAAGGTTAAGCCTGACTGGAGAAATAAGGAAGCCTTTATGAATACAATCGGCTTCGAATAACATTTTTTTACAGCATATAAAATACCCCTTTGTGAAAACTATGTTAAAAGGGGGTATTTTTATGAAGGACTTAAAGGAAATGTACTGGGAGCACTTTGAAAAAACAGGTAGTATCCAGGCGTATCTTAACTATAAGACCTGCGGAGGTGAGGAAAGTGGAACAGCTTCGGACCGAGGGGATAATAACGAAACAGGTTAAGTACGGCGACAACAGCCGTATTTACACCATTATAACCAAGGATTTCGGAAAGATTTCTGCAATAGGCAGATATAAAACAGGAAAAAAATTAAATACTGACCTCCAGCTTTTAACATACAGCAATTTTGAATTGTTTTTGGGCACAAAAAGTATGTATCGCATAAACGAAACGTCCACAATCCAGCCTTTTAAGAATTTGAGGGAGTCCCTTGAGGGCTTTGCCTACGGGAGCTATTTTGCTGAGATTGCAAATCGTGTTTCTGTGGAAAACAGTCCCGACGAGGAATTTTTAAGGCTGTTCTTAAACTGCCTTTACGCCCTTGATAAAGGGATTGAAGCTCCTAAAAAGATAAAAACAGTTTTTGAACTTAAAACAGCCTCCGTCTGCGGATACACTCCTGATTTATCAGGCTGTAGCCTTTGCGGAAAGGAAATTGTCTTCCTTGACACCCTTTTGGGAAAGGGGTTCTGCGAAAGCTGTAAGAAAAATCCGCCAAATCTTTTAAGGGTTAATGAAACAGTTGTAAATGCAATTGAATATATCTGCAGTGTGGATATTAAAAAGATGTTCTCTTTTAATGCTACAGATGAGCTTATGACATATCTGGGAATTATCTCCGAGGAATACTTAAAAACACAGCTTGACTGTGAATTTAAAACCCTTGATTATCTTAAAAAAATAGAGGAAATGTGATGAAAGAAAAGATTATAAAATTTTTAACTGAAAATGGCGCAGGAGAAGTTGGATTTGCTAAAGCAAAGGAAAATGAGTTTGGTCTTCCCTATTCAATCTCCTTTGATATACCATTATCTCTGGCTGTTGTTGAGGGGATTACAGACAAGCCCACCCATACATATTTTCACCATTACAGAACTGTGAATACACTTATAGACAATCTGTCCTTAAGGCTGGGACTTATGCTTCAGGAGGAGGGCTATCGCTTTGCCTGTGTGCCTGCGTCACAGTCTGTAAACGGTCTGTCGGGAGTTTATTCCCATAAATACGGAGCTGTAAAGGCAGGACTTGGGGTAATCGGCAAAAGCGGACTTTTCGTTTCAGAAAGGTTTGGACCCTCGGTAAGACTTGGCACAATCCTTACGGACTGTGAGTTTGACACAGAGGAAGTTAAGCCTGTTTCGGGCTGTGGGGACTGTGATTTATGCGTTAAAGCCTGCCCTGCTATGGCTATTACGGGTCAGCATTGGGCACCTGATGAGGAAAGAGAAAAAATCATTGACGCAAAGGCTTGTTCAGACTATATGAAGAAGGCTTTTCAGCATATCGGACGGGGAGCTGTCTGCGGAGTTTGCATGAGAGTTTGCCCGAAAAATAAAAGATAAACTAAAGCATCTGTGAAAAAATCCTTCACAGGTGCTTTTTTTGTGGGTTTTTTCCTTGACGAAGGCTTGTAAAAGTGGTAAAATTATTGTATTAGTGAAAATGGGTGATTTTATGTTTTTATCAGATAAATGGGAGGATTATCAGCTCCTTGATACAGAATACGGTGAGAAGCTTGAACGCTGGGGCAAGTATGTCTTAAGACGCCCTGACCCGCAGATTGTGTGGGGCACAGGTGAGCACGGTCCTGAGTGGGAAAAGGCTGATGCGCGATACTATCGAAGCAACACAGGGGGCGGACACTGGGAAATAAGCAAACGCCTGCCTGAAAGCTGGACTATTTCTTACAGGAATCTCACTTTTGGAATTAAAAATATGGGATTTAAGCACACAGGTATTTTTCCTGAACAGGCTACAAACTGGGACTGGTTCTCGGAGATTATCCGTTCATCAGGCAGAAAAGATGTTAACGTCTTAAACCTTTTTGCCTACACAGGCGGGGCTACTATGGCGGCGGCAGAAGCGGGAGCTTCGGTTTGCCACGTTGATGCCTCAAAGGGTATGGTTGCCTGGGCAAAGGAGAATGCTGTACTTTCGGGACTCTCTGACAGACCAATCCGTTTTATTGTGGATGACGTTAAGAAGTTTGTAGCAAGAGAAATTCGCCGCGGAAGAAAATATGACGGAATTATTATGGACCCTCCGTCTTATGGCAGAGGTCCA
>JAGAIJ010000063.1 GCA_017626595.1 Clostridia bacterium
CGAGGATGCTGAAGTTACACAGACACCGGACATTTTCTTCGCAACAATCGGAGAAAATGCAGAGGCTGAGGCACAGAAGCTTATATATGAACTTCGCAAAATGGGAGTTTATGCAGAACAGGATTTGTGCGGAAGGTCAGTTAAAGCACAGATGAAATATGCTGATAAGCTTGGTGCGAAATACAGCGTTGTTTTAGGTGATGACGAAGTGGCAAAGGGAACAGCAAACCTTAAGAATATGACAGACGGCGAAACAAAGGAAATCAAGATAAATCCTGATGAAATCGTAAAGGAGATAAAATAATGGAAAACGTATATGATATTTTACTTGAAAGAGGTCTTATTGCACAGACCACACACGAAGAAGAAATAAGAGAATTGCTGGGTAAGGAAAAGGTAACTTTCTATATCGGTTTTGACCCTACAGCTGACAGTTTACACATCGGACATTTTCTCCAGATGGTAGTTATGCGCCATATGCAGCTCGCAGGCCATAGACCAATCGCCTTGGTTGGTGGCGGTACAGCTATGATTGGCGACCCATCAGGCAGAACAGATATGCGTCAGATGATGACACCTGAAACAATCAGACATAATAGCGAATGCTTTAAGAAACAGCTTTCCTGCCTTGTTGACTTCAGCGAGGGACAGGCTCTTATGGTTAATAATGCTGACTGGCTTTTAGACCTTAACTATGTAGAATTCTTAAGAGAAATCGGTGCTCACTTCTCAGTAAATAAGATGCTCACAGCAGAATGCTTTAAGCAGAGACTTGAAAAGGGACTTTCATTCCTTGAATTTAACTATATGTTAATGCAGAGCTATGACTTCTTAATGCTTAACGAAAAGTACGGCTGTAAGATTGAGCTTGGCGGTGATGACCAGTGGAGTAATATTATCGGCGGTATCAACATCGTAAGAAAGAAGAGAGGGGAACAGGTTTACGGTATGACCTTTACTCTTCTTACAAACAGCGAAGGCAAGAAAATGGGTAAGACAGCCAAGGGTGCTCTCTGGCTTGACCCTGTAAAGTGCACACCTTATGATTTCTACCAGTACTGGAGAAATGTAGATGACGCAGATGTATGCAGATTCTTAAGACTTGTAACTTTCGTTCCAATGGACGAAATTCGTGAAATGGAAAAGTGGGAAGGTTCTGACCTTAATAAGGCAAAGGAACGTTTAGCTTTTGAAGTTACAAAAATGGTACATGGCGAAGAAGAAGCCCTTAAGGTACAGGAAGCTGCTAAGGCAGTATTCGGTGGTGGCGGAAATAACGCAGATATGCCAACAGCTGAAATTGAAAATATCGGAGAGGGTATGAATATTCTTGACCTTTTAACTGTGACAAACCTTGCACCGTCAAAGGGCGAAGCAAGAAGACTTGTCCAGCAGGGCGGTATTTCTGTAAACGGCGAAAAGGTTACAGACACAGCTCATATGGTAACAGGCGCTGACTTTACGGATGGCGAATGTATTGTTAAAAAGGGTAAAAAAGTATTCCTTAAGGTTATTTGTAAATAATGCACAAAAAATATAGTGGCAATTTGGAAAAATGTACTAAATTGTCAATTGAAATCGAAAAAGAGTAGTGGTAAAATATAAACATACCACAACTAACAAACTTTTTTTCATTTCCATCTATGATGTATTACTTCATAGAAAGCAAGGAGGCCGACGTCGTCGGTCTTTTTTGTTATATGCAAGTTTTTATTGAATCGGGAAAGAATATGGTGTATAATCAAGGTAGGTGATTTTATGAAGGTAAAAGAAAAGCTTTTTGAATTGGTAAAACTTCAGGGCGTTTCAGGCTTTGAGTTTGAAATCGCAGAATATCTTAAAAAAGAGCTTGAAAAAGTATGCCATAAAGTATGGATAAATAAGCATAAAACTGTAATCGGATATATTAAATCCGAAAAGGAAAATGCGAAGAAAATATTGATTGATGCCCACCTTGACCAGATAGGAATGATGGTTAAAGGGATTGATGATAAGGGTTTTGTTTCCTTTACAAATATCGGCGGAATTGACGAGAGAATTTTGCCTGCGTCAGAGGTTTTTATTTTGGGGAAAGAAAAGGTTTACGGAGTAATCGGTGCAAAGCCTCCTCACCTTTTAACAAAAGAGGATGCAGAGAAAAATCCGCAGATTAAGGATATGCTGATTGATATAGGAATGGATAAGGAAGAGGCTGAAAAGGTCATAGAAGTCGGTGATGCAATCATAATGAAAAGCGAACCCACAGAACTTTTAGACCATAAGGTTTCCTCAATGGCACTTGATAATAGGGCAGGATTAGCGTCAATTTTATATGCAATAGAAAACTTAAAGTCTGATTATGATGTGTATGTAGTTTTCTCTTCACAGGAGGAAACAGGTCTTCAGGGAGGCTACACAGCTGCCGCCGAAATACAGCCTGACCTTGCAATTGTAATTGATGTAACTCACGGTGAAACTCCTGATGCAAAGGATAAAGCAGGGGTGTTCCCTCTTGACTCAGGCGCAGTCATCTGCCGTGGTCCAAATCTTGATTATGAAAAGACTTTAAAGCTTATTGAAATGGCAAAAGAAAATAATATAAAGTTTGAAATTGAAGTTGCAGAGGGCTCAAGCGGAACAAATGCATGGCTTATGCAGACCTGCCGTCAGGGCGTTCCATGTGTTTTAATTTCAATCCCGCTTCGCTATATGCACACCTCTGTCGAAACAGTATTGATTAAGGATATAGAGGAAACAGGAAAGCTTATTAAGGTGGCTTTGGGAGGTGATATCCTTGCTTAAAACTTTAACAGAATTAAGAGGCGTTTCAGGTAACGAAAAACAGGTAAGGGACTATATCATCTCACAGATAAAGGATTGTTGTGACGAAATAAAAGTGGATAATATGGGAAATCTGATAGCCTTCAAAAAGGGCAAAACAGATAAAAATTTAATCCTTTCAGCTCATATGGATGAGGTAGGCTTTATTGTAACAAAAATCACAGATGATGGGTATTTGAAATTTGCAACTGTTGGAGGAATTGATACAAAAATTCTACCGTCAACAAAAGTAACAAATGGCAATATTTCAGGCGTAATTTCCTTTAAGGCAACCCACCTTACAACAAAAGAGGAAAGAGAGAAGAAATATAGCACAGATGCTTTGTATATTGACATTGGTGCAGACAGTAAAGATACTGCCCGAGAATATGTAATGGAGGGGGATTATTTCTCCTTTGATTCAGAATACAGAGAGTTCGGCAGAAAGATTAAATCAAAAGCCCTTGACGACAGAGCAGGCTGTAAAATTCTCATGGAGGCACTGAAAAAAGATAATATACCAAATCTCTATTGCCTTTTCAATGTTCAGGAAGAGGCAGGTCTTCGCGGTGCAAAGATTTCAGCTTTCGGAATAGAGGCTGATGAAGCAATCGTAATTGAAGCCACAACCTGCAGTGATATGACAGGCACTCCTGAAAATCTTCAGGTTACAGTCCAGGGAGAGGGCCCAGCTATATCAATAATTGACTCTGCAAGCACAGCTGATATTGAGCTTTCAGAGAAAATAATTGCTTGTGCAGAGAAAAATAATATCAAGTGGCAGTATAAAAAGTCCAATCGTGGCGGAAATGACGCAGGCTCAATTTATATTTCAAATGGCGGAATTAAAACTGTGTCAGTGTCCGTGCCTACAAGATATATCCATTCCCCCGTTTGCGTAATGGATAAAGAGGATTTTGAAAATACAGAAAAACTGATATTAAAATATATTGAGGAGAAATAGTTTGCTATGGAAATTTTGAATACAGTTTCCCCAACAGGCAGGGAACAGATTAAAATAGAAAATGCAAAGACAGATAAATTCGGTAACCTCACAAAAGGAGAGGGAAAAACTCTTTTTGTTTGCAGTATAGACGAACCGGGAGTTATGGTAACAACCACAGGTGATAAAATCTGTGTTGTAACAGTAGGCAACCAAAAGGCAGATGACCTTGTAAATAAGAAAATAACATTTACAAATAATGCCACAGCCATAGTAAGATGCGAAAAGAAAGAAGAAATAAAGGATACAGATTTAACCCTTGAACTTCTTTCGGGTCAGGTGGATACAGGAGATTTTGGCGCAATCTCCCCTGATGCCACAATTAACGAAACAGAAATAATTGCCAATAATCTCTCTTATAAAATCGGTGCATATATCTTAAAGGATATTGAAAAGGGCAAGGTCTTGTTTGCCCGTGAGCATAACTTTGGCTTTAAGGGACTGAGGGCGCACTTAAGCGAAAACGATTATGAAAGAGTTATTATAATTTCCACAACTGAAAGAGAAAAAATCGGCATTTTGGCAAAGGATAAATCAGCGGTAGCAGATGTAAACCTCCGTGATACAATGAAAATTATTGCCGGGGAAATGGGTATTCCGGTTGATGTGGAAATTTCAGAGGAAAACTTAGGACTTTCTGTACCACAGACAACGGGAAATGGTGCAATTTCAGGCGGAATTTTAATTCCTGTTAAGAATAAAGGAAAAATGTATGAAAGTTGCAGTATTAAAACGGCGGAAAATGTTAAAAGATTACTATTGAAAATTGCAGAGAAATATGATAGTATAGACTAAAAAGAGGTGTTTTGAATGGATAGAAAAGAGTGTGTTTTATATGACAGACCCTGCACAAATTGCGGAGAATGTGATATATGCGACTTAAATCCGAAAAAAACTTGTGATAATTGCGGAAAATGTATTGAAGATGACGCGCTTTTCCGTTCAATAACCTTTGGTATGGGAGTTGACAGCGATGAAAATTAAAGAATATCTGAAGAAAAAGGGAGTTGAAGTATCCCTGAAAAAGTACGGAATTGATGCAATGGGTGCTATGGCACAGGGTTTGTTTGCGTCACTTCTTGTAGGAACAATTCTTGATACCCTTGGTGCACAGTTCGGAATAGCCCTCCTAAGTGAAATCGGAGGCTTTGCAAAGAGCGTCTGCGGACCTGCTATGGCAATTTCAATTGCCTATGCCCTTCAGGCACCAATGCTTGTTCTTTTCTCTCTTGCAGCAGTAGGCTACGCTGCAAACTCTTTAGGCGGTGCAGGCGGCCCTCTTGCAGTTTTTGTAGTTTCAATTTTAGCTACAGAAATTGGTAAATTAGTTTCAAAGTCAACAAAAGTAGATATATTAGTTACCCCGATTGTTACAATTGTAGCAGGCGGACTTTTGGCTAAATGGTGGGCTCCGGGAATTGGTGCTGCCGCAAGTTCAATTGGCAGTGCAATTATGTGGGCAACCGAACAGCAGCCATTCATTATGGGAATTGTAGTTTCAGTTATCGTGGGAATTGTGTTGACACTCCCGATAAGCTCTGCGGCAATCTGTGCGGCTTTAGGTCTTACAGGTCTTGCAGGCGGTGCAGCGGTTGCAGGATGCTGTGCCCAGATGGTAGGCTTTGCAGTAATGAGCTTCAGAGAAAATAAGTGGGGCGGACTTGTAGGTCAGGGAATCGGAACAAGTATGCTTCAGATGGGAAATATCGTAAGAAACCCTAAAATATGGCTTCCGCCGATTATTGCCTCGGCAATAACAGGCCCGATTGCAACCTGTGTGTTTAAGCTCCAGATGAACGGTGCCGCAATTTCTTCAGGTATGGGAACTTGCGGATTTGTAGGACAGATTGGCGTTTATACAGGATGGCTCAGTGATATTGCCAACGGAACAAAAATGGCTATAACAGCTTTCGACTGGACAGGCCTTATACTTATTTCTTTTGTACTTCCTGCAATACTTACATGGCTTTTCGGACTTTTCTTCAGGAAGATTGGCTGGATAAAAGAAAACGATTTAAAGCTTGATATTTAATTTTTAGGAGGAAATAAAATGCTTAAAAAGATTTTAGCTCTTGCTGTTTCAGTAATACTTGTGCTTTCCTGCGTAAGTGTTATGGCGGAAGAGAAAACTACAATCACAGTATCTTCGGCTGAATGTCATCCGGGAGATTATGTGACATTGAGCATTGAAATATATGGAAATACAGGCTTCACAGCATTAGGTCTTAAGGTGCAGTATGACTCTGATGCCTTAACACCTGTTTCAGTATCAACAGGCAGTCTTTTGGACAAGGGTTATACTTCTTCAACTCTTGATAATGAAGAGATTGATATGTCAAGCCTTAACTATATAAAGATTTTCTCAGCGTCAGCTGATGAAATAAAAGGCGACGGACTTTTGTATTCAGTAAAGTTCAAGGCTGGAAATGAAACGGGAAAAACATCTGTTGTTGCAACTGTAACAGAGGACAGCTTTATAAACGGAAACTATGAGTCAATTTCCTATAACCGTAAGGATTCTATCGTTAATATAACAGAGAATGTGTTCAACGGCGAAGGTGAAGAGGACGATACAGACTATATAAAGATTACAACAACAGTCAAGGAAAACGAAGACGGCTCCACAACCACCACAACAACTGAGGAAAATGAGGAAACAGGCGAAGTTACAATCACCACAAGAACAGAGTACGAAGACGGTACCTATGAAGAAATAATTGAGGTAACAACCAAGAATGAGCTCGAAAATCCTCTTGGAGAAAATCCTGAATATATTGAGGAAACAAAGGTTGTATCCCAGACAACAAACGTAAATACTTTTAATAACGTAACTTATACTTATGATGTAAAACCTGACGTGTCAACAGTCAGCAAGGTTGCCGTAAAGGGAGATACAAGTCAGTATAATCTTGCTCTTAATATTGCAAATCTCGGAAATGTCAAGTCTGTAACACATTTTAAGGTGAGAAATGAACTTGGCAAGAGTGTTCTTGATAAGGTTTGTGCAGTAACATTCGGTGACACAATCGAAACAATTTATAATTCCTTTAACTATTGTAAACACCTTAAAAATATTGTAATTCCTGCAAATGTAAAGGCAATAAATTCAAGCTTTATTGAACTTTCACCAGACGCAGTAATTTACGCAAAGCCTGGCTCATACGCAGAGCATTACGCTAAGAATAAGGGAGTTAAGGTAGCTGAACTTATTGATGTTGAGGTAAACGGAAAGAAGCTTTTCTTTGACCAGCCTGCAACACTTATAAACGACAGAACTTTAGTTCCGATGCGAGTAATTTTCGAGGAGCTTGGAGCAACAGTAAGCTGGGATAACGCCACAGAAACTGTTACAGCTGTAAAGGACGGAAAGACAATTAAACTTAAAATCGGAAGTAATATAATGACAATAAACGGCGAAACAAAGACCCTTGATGTTGCCGCTGCAATTAAAAACGACAGAACAATGGTACCTGTAAGAGCAGTGTCCGAATCTTTGGGCGCAAAGGTTGACTGGGACGGCGCAAACAGCAAGGTAATCATAAATAAATAAAAAAATACCCCCGAAATAATCGGGGGATTTTTTTAATCTATTGAAAAATCATCGCTGGAGAATCTTGAAAAATCAAGACTCTGCTTTTTCGGTTGCTCCATAAAACGGTTGAGAAAATATTTTTTACAACTGTAATCCTCGGACACAACACCGTATTTTGAGCAGATATAGTCACCTGTGGAAAGCTTTTTTGAAAAGGTACAGGTGGCACAGATTTTAGATATATCATCGCGTTCGTTAAAGAGTCCGCGTTCTTCTTTTTTGTTCTTCATAAAAACACCTCAAGGTGAGTATATAACAGAATAAAAATAAAATCAAGTTTTTTGTTGAAATTTCGGAGAAAGTGGTATATAATAGTTAGACAGACCAAATTATTTGGGGGAAACTATGAAAAACAGATTTATTGTTGTGGAGGGTCTTGACGGCTCAGGAAAAAGTACACAGATAAAAATGCTTAAGGAATACCTTGAGTCAAAGGGAGAAAAGGTTTTTATGACAGCGGAACCAAGTGAGGGAAGAATTGGAAAAACCCTTCGCGAAATGCTGAGCGAGGATATCCCGACGGATATGTATTTCCAGGCAGGAATGTTTTTAGCTGACAGAATTGACCATTGCACAAACCCTGAAAACGGAATAAAGAAGATGCTTGAGGAGGGTTATACAGTAATTTCCGACAGGTATTATTATTCTACTTTTGCATATCAGGGTACAAAAAGTGATATGGACTATATTATGAAAATAAACCTTGATTGTCCTGCTATTTTAAGACCTGATGTTTGTATCTTTTTAGACCTGAATCCCGAAATCTGTAAGGGCAGAATTGACACAAACAGAGGCAAAACTGAAATGTATGAAAAGAACATAGAGGTTATGAAAAGCATAAGAAAGAATTTTCTTGATGTGCTGAATTCCTTAAATGACAGGGAAAATATAAAGATAATAAATGCTGAGGGAAGCATTGAAGATATACAAAAGGCCATAAGAGAGGCAGTGGAGGAATAGATATGGAATACAAGAGATTGTTTACATCAGAATCAGTTACAGAGGGACATCCTGATAAAATTTCGGATATAATTTCTGATGCAATTTTAGATGCAATTATGAAAGAGGATAAGAATGCAAGAGTTGCCTGTGAAGTTACAGTTACAACAGGTCTTGTTTTAGTTGTTGGTGAAATTAGTACAACAGCATATATCGATATCCAGAAGATTGTTCGCGAAACAGTCCGTGAGGTAGGCTACGACAGAGCTAAGTATGGCTTTGACTGTGATACCTGTGCGGTAATTACAGCTATCGACGAACAGTCCGGAGATATTGCAATGGGCGTTGATAAGGCTCTTGAATTTAAGACAGGGGACGAGGGCGACGGCTTTGGTGCAGGGGACCAGGGTATGATGTTCGGTTATGCCTGCGATGAAACTCCTGTGCTTATGCCAATGGCAATTTATTTAGCTCATAAAATGGCAATCAAGCTTACTGAGGTAAGAAAAAGCGGTAAGCTTCCATATTTAAGACCTGACGGAAAGACACAGGTTACAGTTGAATATAACGAAGATAACACAGTTAAAAGAATTGACGCGGTTGTAGTATCAAGTCAGCACGACGAAAATGTTACAATGGAACAGCTCCGTGAAGATATCTTAAAGTATGTAATTAAAGACACAATTGACGAAAAGCTTTTGGATGAAAACACAAAGTATTATATCAACCCAACAGGCAGATTTGTAATTGGCGGACCACAGGGTGACTCAGGCCACACAGGTAGAAAGATTATTGTTGATACTTATGGTGGATACGGCCATCACGGCGGCGGTGCATTCTCAGGTAAGGACTCCACAAAGGTTGACCGTTCAGCAGCCTACGCAGCCCGCTACGTAGCTAAAAATATCGTAGCTGCAGGACTCGCTAAAACCTGTGAAGTACAGCTTGCTTATGCAATCGGCGTTGCAAAGCCTGTATCCTTAAGAATTGATACTTACGGCACAGGTAAGGTTTCCGAGGCAAGACTTTGCGAACTTGTTGATAAGCACTTTGACTTAACACCAAGCGGAATTATAAGAACACTTAACCTCCGCGAGCCAATCTTCAAGCAGACAGCAGCCTACGGCCACTTCGGAAGAGAAGATGTAGAACTTCCATGGGAGAGAACAGATAAAGCCGAAATTTTAAGACAAGAAGCATAATTTAGGCATCTCCTCATAGGGATTAGCCAACTTGAAACTTTGCATTTCGGCGTCGTACTACGAAAAAAGCCTCGTCAATCCACAAAGGATTAACTACGTTTTTTATCTTGTCCGTCATCCAAAATGCTGTGTTTCAAGCAAGTTTGGATAAATAAACCCTTGCGACAGATTGTTGCAAGGGTTTTTATGTTAATGAAATCCAAATAGACTCCTCCCTATGAGGAAATGCCTTTAGCCATTTATTTTTTTGAATGTGATATTTATATCCTCATTGATAATCCCTTTGATTACCTGCGTTTCAGTCAGGGTTTTTAAAATACAGTTGTTTCCGTCCACTACATCAACATTCAAAAAATAATCATAGGATAGAAGATTAAGAATAGATTTTGCCTTTGCATTTTCCGATACAGTGTAGGTTTTGGTTTTGTGAATTTTATCAATGCTGATTTTGTTTTCCGACTTTAAAATTTCCTTTAAAGTGATTAAAGTCAGGTTGTTTTTCTCCTGATACATATTCCCGAAAAGGAAAGCGGAAATAAGAATAAGGGAAAAGTTGAAACGGCTTAAAACTGCGACGCAAACAGAGAAAATAAAAATAAGACATAAAAAAATTCTGCTTATTTTAATTGTAAAGTTGTAGGCTCGGATTATGCCCTGCTGACCTGCGAGAATAGTTTTAAGAATCCGCCCGCCGTCCAAAGGCAGACAGGGAAGAAGATTTATAATTCCCATTGAAATGTTTATATAATAAAGAAAATCCAGGTGAAAAAGGGCACAGACAAGCCCTGCCAAAATATTGAATAAAGGCCCCGCCAGAGCAATAATAAATTCCTTTTCAGAGGATTTTATGTAGCCCTCCTCAAAGGTTATGGAAATGCCAAAGGGATGAAATTTTATTTCTTCAGTCTTAACACCGCATAGCTTTGCAGCAAAAAAGTGTGACATTTCGTGAAAAAATGCCACAGAAAAAGCAAGTAAATATTCAGTTAAATAGTTGTGCAGATATGCAAAGAAAAGGATGATAAATATAAGTGGATTTATCTTAAATTTCATGGCTGAAAAAGTCTGTGTTTGATACAGTTTCAAGGATTTTTGTTATATATTCCTGATTGTTTTCGGAGAACAGTTTTCGCCTGATAATAGGTGCAAGGTCCCCGTTGATTTCCACAGCCGAACTGATTGTTATAAAAATTATGAGAGAAACAGCCCCCTTAATAATAAGCTCCTTAAAAAATCTTCGTATAAAACTGTTTTTTTTCTCAGTTTTCTCTGCCACATAAATCACTCCTTAAGACATTTATATTTTGAAAATCACTTGAATATTCGTACAAGTTGTAGTATCATAGAAATAGTTATAAAAACGGAGGACGTTATGTACGAAACAATTTTTGAAAAAATTTTAACCAAGGTTCAAAAGCCTGCAAGATACATAGGAAATGAGTTCAACAGCGTTCATAAGGAATTTACAGGAAAGGAAATGACCTTTGCCTTTTGTTTTCCTGATGTATACGAGGTTGGAATGTCCCATTTAGGTATGAAGATTTTATACCATATGTTAAATGAGAGAGAGGACACAATCTGCGAAAGAGTTTATGCTCCATGGGTTGATATGGAAGAGGAAATGCGTAAAGCAGGAATGCCTCTTTTATCCCTTGAAAGCCATAGACCGATTAAAGATTTCGATATGGTAGGCTTTACTCTTCAGTACGAAATGAGCTATACAAATATTATAAATATGCTTGATTTGGCTGGAATTCCCCTCTGCACCAAGGATAGAAGATTAGATAGCCCCTTTGTCTGTGCAGGAGGCCCATGTGCCTATAACGGCGAACCAATTGCAGATATGATTGACTTCTTCATTTTAGGTGAGGGAGAAGAAGTAAATAATGAAATAATGGATGCCTATAAGGAATGGAAAGGCACATCGGAAGACAGAAACACATTCCTTGAAAAGATAGCTGAAATTGAGGGAGTTTATGTTCCGTCATTTTATGATGTGGAATATAATGAGGACAATACAGTAAAAGGTATTACTCCAAACAGACCTTGTGCTAAGGCGAAAATTAAGAAAAGAATTATAAAAAATTTAGACGATTGCTTTATCCCCGAAAAGCTTATAGTCCCATTTATGGATATAGTTCATAACAGAATTATGCTTGAAATTTTCAGAGGCTGTATAAGAGGCTGTCGATTCTGTCAGGCAGGGTATTTATATAGACCTGTAAGAGAAAGAAGTGTTGACAGGCTCACAAAAGTTGCTGAAAATGCAATAAAAAATACAGGCTACGAAGAAATGTCTTTGTCATCTTTAAGTACAAGTGACTATACTTGCCTTAAGGATTTAACAGATAAACTTTTAGAGTTCACAGAGGAAAGAAAAATAAGTCTTTCCTTGCCGTCCTTAAGAGTTGATAATTTCTCAATGGAGCTTATGGAGAGAACCCAGAAGGTAAAGAAAAGCGGACTTACTTTCGCGCCTGAAGCAGGAACACAAAGGCTCCGTGATGTAATAAATAAGAATGTTCTGGAAGAAGATTTGTTAAGAACAGCCAAAATCGCATTTGACGGCGGGTATAACAGAATAAAGCTTTATTTTATGATAGGACTTCCTACTGAAACAGACGAGGATGTTTTGGGAATTGCTCACCTTGCAGAAAAGGTGCTGAATGTATTTTATGATATTCCGAAAGAGGAGAGAAAGGGCAGAGGCGTTAATATTACAGTAAGCACATCATCTTTTGTACCAAAGCCGTTTACTCCTTTCCAGTGGGAGCCACAGAATAGCATTGAAGAGCTTGTAAGAAAGCAGAAAATGCTTAAGGATGCCATAAAATCAAGGAATATAACATATAACTGGCATCAGAGTACAGTAAGCTTTTTAGAGGCAGTTTTTGCAAAAGGCGACAGACGCCTGGGTAAGGTTTTAATTTCAGCAGTGAAAAACGGTTGTCGTTTTGACGGCTGGGATGAGCATTTTAACTATGAGGGCTGGATGAAAGCCTTTGAAGAAAACGGAGTTAACCCTGATTTTTACTGTTACAGAAAGATTGACCATAGTGAAGTTCTTCCTTGGGAACACGTTGATGTAGGCGTAACAAAGAATTTCCTTATGAAAGAGCACGATAAGGCTTATGCTGAAACAACAACCCCATCCTGCAGGGATAACTGTGCAGGCTGTGGTGCAGCCTGCTTCGGAGGAGGTGTTTGCTTTGAGTAAGAGAAGACTTAAGTTTTCAAAGCTTGGTATGGGTAAGTATATTTCCCACCTTGATTTGCTCAGGACATTCCAGAGGTCAATTGTGAGAGCGGAGCTTCCTGTTAAGTTCACACAGGGCTTTAATCCACACCAGATTATAAGCTTTGCATTGCCTCTCCCAATCGGAGTCACATCGGAAACAGAGTTTGTAGATATTGACTTTGACGAAAAGTGCAGTAACGAAACAATTATAGAAAGACTTAACGAAAATCTTCCTTATGATTTGAAGATAGTATCTGCAACCGAACCAAAGGTTCATCCAAAAGAAATTACATATTGCCAATATGTAATAAAAATTCTGTCAGAGGGACTTGAGGAAGAAAAGATAAAGAACTTTTTCAGGGAAAAAGAAATTCTTGCAATGAAGAAAACCAAAAAGGGCGAGAAAGAAATAAATATAATGGAAATGATTAAAGAGGCTGAAATTATATCCATATCCCCGGATTTTGCAGAGCTTAAGCTGATTTTGTCAGCAGGCGAAATGAATAGCTTAAAGCCTGATATTGTAACAAAATCCCTTGAAAAATATCTTGGAATTGATGAATTTGAAAGCACACAGATTCACAGAACAAAGATATTTTACGGAGAAGAAGAAAAAATTAAAGAATTTTGTTGACAAATAAATCCACATGTGTTATTATATTATGGTAACCGCGCAAAAAAGGCTTGTAAATGTCCGAAGGACTGCCTCAGTTGGCGAGTCTTGGGTAATAGGAGGGATTACGAATATGTACGCAATTATTGAAACAGGCGGAAAGCAGTATAAGGTACAGGAAGGCGATTTCGTTTTCGTTGAAAAGCTTGAAGTTGAAGCTGGTGCTACTGTTGAAATCGATAAGGTCTTAGCTGTTGGTGACGGTGCTGAAGTTAAGTTTGGTGCTCCTTATGTTGAAGGTGCTAAAGTTACTGCTGAAGCTGTTAAGAATGGTAAGGACAAGAAGATCATTGTTTATAAGTATAAGCCAAAGAAGGGCTATCATAAGAAGCAGGGTCATAGACAGCCTTACACAAAGCTTGAAATCAAGGCAATCAATGCCTAATCCTATAATTTGAAATTAGTTAGAGAGGTGAGTTAAATGGCTCATAAGAAAGGTGTCGGTAGTACTAAGAATGGTAGAGATTCTGAGGCTAAGCGACTTGGCGTAAAGAAGGGTGACGGTCAGCACGTTCTCGCTGGTAACATTCTTGTAAGACAGCGTGGAACAAAGATTAACCCTGGTACTAACGTTGGTAAGGGTAGCGATGATACATTATTCGCACTCGTTAACGGTAGTGTTAAATTTGAACGAGTAGGTAAGAATAAGAAGCAGGTTTCTGTTTACGAAATCGTTCAGTAATTGACTTATGAGGTGTACGTTTCTTGCGTACACCTTTTTGTTTGAAGGGAGAAACAGTATGTTTAAGGATACCTCAACAATTTTCATACAGGCAGGAAACGGCGGAAACGGAGCCGTTACATTCCATAGAGAAAAGTATGTAGCAGCAGGCGGTCCTGACGGCGGAGACGGCGGAAAGGGCGGGAATGTTGTAGCGGTAGCAGACAAAAATGTAAGCACCCTGCTTGATTTTAAGTATAAGAAAAAGTATATAGCTGAAAACGGCGGAAACGGAATGGACAGCCGTCGTTCAGGCAAGAACGGCGAAGATTTGGTGATAAAGTTCCCTTGCGGAACAATAATCCGTGACGCTGAAAGCGGAAAGGTTATCTGCGACTTAAAGAAAGACGGAGACAGCGCAATTATCGCAAGAGGCGGAAGCGGTGGCTGGGGAAACAGCCATTTTGCAACCTCCACAAGACAGACTCCGAAGTTTGCCAAGGCAGGTCTTAAGGGCGACGCAAGAGATGTAACCCTTGAACTAAAGCTTATTGCAGATGTAGGCCTTTTGGGCTTCCCGAATGTTGGCAAGTCAACTTTCTTGTCAATCGTATCCGATGCAAAACCGAAGATTGCAAATTATCACTTTACAACCCTCCAGCCAAATTTAGGAGTTGTAAATATGGGTGACGGTAGCTTTGTAATTGCAGACATCCCTGGAATTATTGAGGGAGCGTCAGAGGGTGTAGGTCTTGGCCACGACTTTTTAAGACACGTTGAAAGAACTAGAGTTCTTCTCCATTTTGTAGATGTTTCAGGCTGTGAGGCAAGAAATCCTCTTGAGGATTTTGATACAATAAATACAGAGCTTGAAAAGTACAGTCCAAAGCTTGCTGAAAAGCCACAGATTGTAGTTGCAAATAAGATGGATATTCCTACATTCTTCGATAATTTCGAGGCGTTTAAGAATGAACTTGAGGGCAGAGGCTATAAGGTGTTCGGAATTTCAGGGGCCACAAAACAGGGTGTTACAGAGGTTCTTAACTACGCTTATGAAATGCTGTCTAATTTACCTGCTGAAGAGGAAGAAGAGTACGAATACTTTGACTTTGAAGAGGTTAAGAGAGATGACTCCTTTGAAGTGTTTGTAGATAACGGAGTATATGTGGTAGAGGGTGACAGAATTGAAAACCTTGTTAATTCCACAAACTTCGATGATTATGAATCTCTGCAGTTCTTCCAGAGAATGCTCCGTAAGCTTGGAGTAATCTCCGAACTTGAAAAAGCAGGTATAAACGAGGGCGACCCTGTATATATGTATGGAGTAGAATTCGATTTTGTAAAATAATTTACAAAAAAGTATTGCTTTTTATAGATTTATGTGATATACTATCAAAGTTGAAAAAGAGACAGTCCGCTGACGTGAGCTTTTGTTCTGGCTTTTAGGTTATGAATGTCTGCTAAGAA